>NZ_JBIAGA010000021.1:0-80102 GCF_042869555.1 Nocardiopsis sp. NPDC006938
TTGGGCGAGGGAGTTCAGGTGTTGCGTCACAACAAGACCATGGGCTCCCTCGCCTCATGCTCAGACCACGCACCCCTGGGAATTACTCATCTAGGGGCCTCGGGGGCGGGACTCCGGTGCGGGCCCGGCCGGGCCCGCACCGGGACGGGGTCAGTGCGAGCGCCGGGTGGCGGCCACCACCAGGTCGCCGAGCGGACCACGGGCGGAGGCGTCCAGCTCGGGGCTCTCCAGGGCGGCCAGGGCCTGGTCGGCGTACTCGGCGACCATCGACTCACAGGCGGCCAGCGCCCCCGAGGACTCGATCAGCGCGCACATCCACTCCACCGCGTCCACGGCGAGGTCGGGCGCGCCCAGCAGGCCGCGGAAGCGCTCGGCGTCGGCCTCGTCGGAGCGGGCCAGCGTCTCGGCCACGACCAGGGTGCGCTTGCCCTCGCGCAGGTCGTCGCCCGCGGGCTTGCCCGTGGTGCCCGGGTCGCCGAAGACCCCGAGCACGTCGTCCCGCAGCTGGAAGGCGATGCCCAGCGGGATGCCGTAGTCGGTGTAGACACCGGCCAGTTCCGTGTGCCGCCCGGCCAGTGCGGCGCCCAGGTGGAGCGGCCGCTCCACCGTGTACTTGGCCGACTTGTAACGCATCACGCGCAGTGCGGCCTCACGGGTGGCGGTGCCGCGGACCTGCTCCAGGGTGTCCAGGTACTGCCCGGCCATCACCTCCGTGCGCATCGCGTCGAAGGGGGGCCTGCCGCCCTGGAGCGTGTCGGGGGAGAACCCGCTGGCCTGGTACATCTCGTCGGACCAGGCCAGGCACAGGTCGCCGATGAGGATCGCGGCCCCCTCGCCGAACCCGTCGCTGTCGCCGCTCCAGCCGTGGTCCGCGTGGAGCTTGGCCATGCGCTTGTGCGTGGCGGGGCGTCCGCGCCGGGTGTCGCTGTTGTCGATCACGTCGTCGTGGACCAGGGCGCACGCCTGGAGGAACTCCAGGGAGGCGGCGGCCCGCACCATGCGCGCGTCGCCCGCGGCGCCGCCCGCCCCGCGCCACCCCCAGTAGGCGAAGGTGGGGCGCAGGCGCTTGCCCCCGGAGAGCATCGCCTCCAGGGAGTCCATGGCCGGGGCCAGCTCCTCTCCGATCTCCAGCAGCCGTTCGCGGTGGGCGGAGCAGAAGGAGGTGAGTTCGCGGTCCACGTCGGCGCGGACGACGGACACGGCTGAGGAGGCTGAGGAAGATGAGGAGAGGGCCATACCCTGCACATTAGCGGCTGGTTCGCGCGCGCTTCCCCCGGATCGGGGGAACGGGGTGTGGTTCCCGGGCAGGGGTTCACTGAGACCCGTGTTGTCCAGAATGAGAGAAGAACGTTCCCTGTGTGCCTTTTGTTGTCTCGCATTCTGGGAAATGGAGAGAATCGGCGGTTTCTGTCTCACGAAGTGGGACACGCCGTCCGGGGGATCGAGGGTCTCGCCTAAGGTTGGAGTCATGTTGGCTGCACCGACCCGCCCCGTGGCGTCCCGATCCCCGGCCTCCAGGCCGCGTCATATCCGCGACCTCCTGGACTCGGGCGAGCCGATGTTCTCCTTCGAGTTCTTCCCGCCCCGCAACGCCCGGGCCCAGGAGCGGCTCTGGCGCGCGATCCGCGAGATCGAGGCCCTCGGCCCGTCCTTCGTCTCGGTCACCTACGGTGCGGGCGGCGGCACCCGCGACCTCACGGTGGAGACCACCGAGCGCATCGCCACCGACACCACGCTGATGCCGGTCGCGCACATGACCCTGGTGGACCACTCCGTCGCCGAGCTCCGCCACCTCATTGGCCGTCTGGCCGACGCGGGCGTGTCCAACATGCTCGCCGTACGCGGCGACCCGCCCGGCGACCCCGACGGCGAGTGGGTCCGACACCCCGACGGCCTCACCTACGCCGAGGACCTGGTCCGGCTCCTCAAGGAGAGCGGCGACTTCTGCGTGGGCGTGGCGGCCTTCCCGTTCAAGCACCCGCGCTCGGCGGACGTGGAGACCGACACCGACCACTTCGTGCGCAAGTGCGAGGCCGGGGCCGACTACGCCATCACCCAGATGTTCTTCGACGCGGAGGACTACCTGCGCCTGCGCGACCGGGTGGCCGCGCGCGGCTGTGAGGTGCCGATCATCCCCGAGGTCTTCCCCGTGGTGAAACTCGCCTCCATCCCGCGCTCGGAGCAGCTCTCCGGAGCGCCGTTCCCGCCCGCCCTGGCCGAGCGCTTCCAGCGGTTCGGCGACGACGAGGCGGCGGTGCGCGCCTTCGGGATCGAACACGCCCAGCGCATGTGCGAGCGGTTGCTCTCCGAGGGAGCCCCGGGCATCCACTTCATCACCTTCAACCAGTCCACGGCCACCAGGGAGATCTACCACGAGGTCGCCGGGTGCCGGGCCCGAGGAGCGGAAGCCGCGCGGCCATGATCGAGAACGGTTGGTCGGGGGAGCCGGGGAACGAGAAGGACTCCAGCACCTCGACGAACCCGCACGAGCGGTAGAGGTGGCGCGCGGGCGAGGGGCCGGTGCGGGTGGAGAGCACCGCGGTCGGCTCCGGGCGCCCCGCGCACAGCGCGTGCAGGAGCGAGCGGCCCAGGCCCCGGTTCTGCGCCTCCGGGAGCACGTGGACCTCGGCGATCTCCAGCGGGTCGGCCAGGTACCGGCGCGCGTGGCGTGAACGGCCGTGGTCGCGCAGCCCCTCGGTGACCACGTCGTGCCACCACTGCCCCTCGCGGCCGTGGAAGGCGTAGGCGAAGCCGAGGGGGCGTTCGCCCTCCACGGCCACCACCGAGGCGAACCCGGGGTAGCCGGCGTGGGAGACCATCACCGCCGCCCGCCCGGGCAGCTGTTCGGTCGGCGGGCGCATGGCCGCCTCGTAGATCTCCAGCAGTGCGGGCACGGCGTGCGTGAACGCGGGGGGTGCGAGGGCGCGTAACTCGGTGCGGTCTGCCACGCACCCACCCTAGGGCGCGCGCCGGGGTCGCCGCTGGTCCCGGCCGGGGCCGGCGCTTCTTGACGCGTGCCCCGGAGAGAGTGTTAACTGTCCTTGGTCGAACACGCGTTCGACTGGCTCCGCCGGTCCGCCGGCGGGTACGGCGCGGCCGGGTCGGGGAGGGGAAGCCCCGGCCCGGCCGCGTCCGTCTCGGCCCGGTGTCCGGGCACGCGGAAGGCCGGGCGCCCCCTCGGGGGTGCCCGGCCTTCTCCCGTTCGGGAGGTCCCGCCGGTCGCGTCTCCTAGAAGGCGTCGACGGCCCGACGGGCCTCGGGGTCGAGGACGCCCCAGTTGATGAGCTCCTCGGTCAGGTCGCCCGGCGACTTGTCGTAGATGACCGCGAGTGAGCGCAGGTCCTCCTGGCGGATGGACAGCACCCGCCCGTTGTAGTCGCCCCGCTGGCTCTGGATGGTGGCGACGTAGCGGGAGAGCGGCCCGGCCTTCTCCTGCGGGAGCTGCTGCATACGCTCCAGGTCGATGACCAGCTTGGGTGTGGGACCCAGGGGCGTGGGCGCGGCGCCGCCGGGCAGCAGCTCCGACATCGGCACCCCGTAGAAGTCGGCCAGCTCGGCCAGCTTCTGCACGGTGACGGCGCGGTCACCGCGCTCGTAGGAGCCCACCACGACGGCCTTCCAGCGTCCGTGGGACTTCTCCTCCACCCCGTGCAGGGACAGGCCCTGCTGGGTGCGGATGGCACGCAGTCGCGCACCGAGGGACTTGGCGTATTCGGATGGCATCTTCTTGTCGCTCCCGGCCGTGACGGTGGCTGGCGTGAGTGGGGAGACGTCCGCTCGTACTCGGCGGGCCGCCTGAGCGGTCCAGCGGATGGTCACGGGGTGCAACCCCACCCGGTAGTGGTTACAGACAGTGACGGTAGAGGGGGGCTGGTGTCCAGGTCAAGCCGTTGGTGTGAAACGCGACTAATCAGTGGCCAAACCGTGCGTAGGTGAGACGCCTCTCATTTTGGGAGGAGTGCGGGCGAGCGGGGCGCGATCGGAGGTCGGAAAGCCCGCCCCTACAGGGAATTTCGTGATTCGTCCGAATGGTGTGCAAATCCGGAGTGTCATGATACGGATACTCTTAGCTGGGCAATTGGCGGGGGTCTTTGTGACTAGCATCACATTGACGGTCTCGGGGTGTGGAACGCGCCCGGAGGGCCCTTCGTCCGCGCTGGTAGCGTGGCCCCGATCGACATCCTTTAACGACCTGTTCTGTGAGGCAGGGAAGGGGTCACTACTTTGCGTGCGCGAAAACCCACCAGAGGTGACGCGGGGCCAGCGGTTCCGGCTCCCTCACCCGAGGTACCGGAGACCCCCGAGGTCCCCGAAGGCACCAGGGCCGTCCTGGACGGCAACGAGATCAACCGGGCCCTGACCCGGATCGCCCACGAGGTGCTCGAACGCACCAAGGGCGGTGAACACGTCACCCTCCTGGGCATCCCCTCACGCGGCGTACCGCTGGCCGAACGCCTGGCCCGCCGCATCGAGCGCGTCGAGGACCTCAGCGTCCCCCACGGCTCGCTCGACATCACGATGTACCGCGACGACCTGCACCTGGCGCCCGCCCGCGCCCTGGGCCGGACCGAGATCCCCGCCGGCGGGCTCGACGACCGCGTGGTCGTCCTCGTCGACGACGTCCTCTTCTCCGGCCGCACCGTCCGCGCCGCCCTCGACGCCCTCGGCGACCTCGGCCGCCCCCGCGCCGTGCAGCTCGCCGTCCTCGTCGACCGGGGCCACCGCGAACTCCCCATCCGCGCCGACTACGTGGGCAAGAACCTGCCCACCTCCCTGCGCGAGAGCGTCACGGTCCTGCTCGACGAGACCGACGGCCAGGACGCCGTGCTCCTCGGCCCCTCGAAGCCGCGCTCGGGCACCGCGTCCCCCGCCGACACCCAGGAAGGGGACGCCTGATGCGCCACCTGCTCTCCGCGGGAGACCTCAGCCGCGACGAGGCCACGCTCGTCCTCGACACCGCCGCCGAGCTGGCCCAGGTGGGGGACCGCTCCGTCAAGAAGCTCCCCACCCTGCGCGGACGCACCGTGGTCAACCTCTTCTACGAGGACTCCACCCGCACCCGCACCTCCTTCGAACTGGCCGCCAAGCGCCTGTCCGCCGACGTCATCAACTTCTCGGCCAAGGGCTCCAGCGTCTCCAAGGGCGAGAGCCTCAAGGACACCGCGCTCACCCTCCAGGCGATGGGAGCCGACGCCGTCGTCATCCGGCACGGCGCCTCCGGAGCACCCCACCGCCTCTCGCACTGGGTCGACGGCTCCGTGCTCAACGCCGGCGACGGCACCCACGAGCACCCCACCCAGGCCCTGCTGGACGCCTACACCATGCGCGACCGCATGGGCCGTCTCGACGGCCTGCGCGTGGCCGTGGTCGGCGACATCCTGCACAGCCGGGTCGCCCGCTCCAACGTGCTGCTGCTCACCACCCTGGGCGCGCACGTCACCCTGGTCGCGCCGCCCACCCTGCTGCCGGTCTCGGTACACACCTGGCCGTGCGAGGTCTCCTACGACCTCGACGACGTCCTGCCCAAGTCCGACGTGGTCATGATGCTGCGGGTCCAGGCCGAGCGCATGCGCGACTCGTTCTTCCCCTCCGTACGCGAGTACAGCCGCAACTACGGGCTCGACGGCGAGCGCCTGGGGCGGATGCCCTCCGACGCGATCGTCATGCACCCCGGCCCGATGGTCCGGGGCATGGAGATCTCCGCCGAGGTCGCCGACTCCCCGCGCTGCACCGTCACCGAGCAGGTCGCCAACGGCGTCAGCCTGCGCATGGCCGTGCTCTACCTGCTCCTCGGCGGCTCCTAGAGGAACGGCGCCCGGACGCGCGAGAGCCGCACGAGCGAGCCCGCCGCGTCCGAGGCCCCGCCCAGGCGGCCCCACGAACCTCACGAAACACGAGAAAGCCGACACCTTCATGCCCGAAAACACCGGACCGTACCTGATCAGGGGCGCCCGACCGCTCGGTGGCGACCCCGTCGACCTGCTGTTCTCCGACGGCCGGATCGCCGCGATCGGCCCGGACCTGGAAGCCCCCGAGGACGCCCACGTCGTGGACGCCACCGGCCTGGTCGCCCTCCCCGGCCTCGTGGACCTCCACACCCACCTGCGCGAGCCCGGACGCGAGGACGCCGAGACCGTCGCCACGGGTTCCCGCTCCGCCGCCATGGGCGGCTACACCTCCGTGCACGCCATGGCCAACACCGACCCCGTCGCCGACACCGCCGGCGTCGTCGAGCAGGTCTGGCGCCTGGGCCGCGAGGCCGGGTACTGCGACGTGCGCCCCGTCGGCGCGGTCACCGTCGGCCTCGCCGGGGAGCGGCTCTCCGAGATCGGCGCCATGGCCGACTCCGCCGCCCGGGTCCGGGTCTTCTCCGACGACGGCATCTGCGTGTCGGACGCCCTGCTCATGCGCCGCGCCCTGGAGTACGTCAAGGCCTTCGACGGCGTCGTCGCCCAGCACGCCCAGGAGCCGCGCCTCACCGAGGGCGCACAGATGAACGAGGGCCGCGTCTCCGACCGACTCGGCCTGCCCGGCTGGCCCGCGGTCGCCGAGGAGGCGATCATCGCCCGTGACTGCCTGCTCGCCCAGCACGTCGGCTCGCGCCTGCACGTGTGCCACGTCTCCACCCGGGGATCGGTGGACATCATCCGCTGGGCCAAGGCGCGCGGCTGCGACGTCACCGCCGAGGTCACCCCGCACCACCTGCTCCTCACCGACGACCTGGTGGAGGGTTACGACCCGATCTACAAGGTCAACCCGCCGCTGCGCACCGCCGAGGACGTCCAGGCGCTGCGGGAGGGGCTGGCGGACGGCACGATCGACATCGTCGCCACCGACCACGCGCCCCACCCCAAGGAGGCGAAGGAGACCGAGTGGTCCAACGCCGCCATGGGAATGGTCGGCCTGGAGACCGCGTTGGCGGTCGTGCAGCAGACCATGGTCGACACCGGCCTGCTCACCTGGGCCGAGGTCGCCGACCGCATGTCCGCCGCCCCCGCCCGCATCGGCCGGGTCGACGACCACGGCCGGGGTCTGGCCGAGGGCGAGCCCGCCAACGTCGTCCTGTACGACCCCGCGGCCCCGGTCGCGGTCGACGGCGCGGCCATGGTCACCAAGAGCGACAACACCCCCTTCCGGGGCATGACCCTGCCCGGCCGGGTCCGCGCCACCTTCCTGCGCGGCGTGCCCACGGTCCTGGAGGGGAAGATCAATTGAGCACTCAGAACGCAGTGAGCGCCCAGGTCCGACCTGGAGCGGAAGAGGGGGAGAACGTGTCCGAGGAGACCGGCGGTCCGGCGATCCTGGTGCTTGAGGACGGTCGTGTGTTCCACGGTCGCTCCTTCGGCGCCACCGGCGAGACCTTCGGGGAGGCCGTCTTCAACACCGGGATGACCGGATACCAGGAGACCCTCACCGACCCCTCGTACCACCGCCAGATCGTGGCGATGACCGCCCCGCACATCGGCAACACCGGGGTCAACGACGACGACCCCGAGTCCGGCCGGATCTGGGTGGCGGGCTACGTCGTCCGCGAGCCCGCGCGCATCCCCTCCAACTGGCGGGCCGAGCGCACCCTCGACGAGGAGCTGCGCCGTCAGGGAGTGGTCGGCATCGCGCTGACCGGCACCCGCGCCCTCACCCGCCACCTGCGCGACCGGGGCGCCATGCGCGCGGCGGTCAGCAGTGTCGAGACCGACCCGAAGGCGCTGCTCGCCCGCGTCCTGGAGCAGCCCCGCATGGCCGGTTCCGACCTGGCCGCCGAGGTCAGCACCGACTCCGCCTACGAGGTCCTGCCTCCCGAGGGCGTCCCGACCCGGTTCCACGTCGCCGCCGTCGACCTCGGGATCAAGGCCATGACCCCGCAGCGGCTGGCCGAGCGCGGGTGCAGGGTGACCGTCCTGCCCGCCGGCGCCACCGCCCAGGACATCCTCGCGCTCGACCCCGACGGCGTCTTCTTCAGCAACGGCCCCGGCGACCCCGCCACCGCCGACCGCTCGGTCGAGGCGATGCGCGGAGTCCTGGACGCCGGCAAGCCGCTCTTCGGCATCTGCTTCGGCAACCAGATCCTGGGCCGTTCCCTGGGCCTGGGCACCTACAAGCTGCCCTTCGGCCACCGGGGCGTCAACCAGCCGGTCATCGACACCCGGACCAAGAGGGTGGCGATCACCAGCCAGAACCACGGCTTCGCCGTGGACGCCCCGCTCGACACGCCCTTCGACACCCCCTACGGCCGGGCCGAGGTCAGCCACGTCGGCCTCAACGACCAGGTCGTCGAGGGCCTGCGGCTGCTGGACCGCCCCGTGTTCAGCGTCCAGTTCCACCCGGAGGCCGCCGCGGGCCCCCACGACGCGGCCGAGCTCTTCGACGAGTTCGTCGACCTGATGTCCGCCCAGCCCGCACCGGCTGCCAAGTAGTAAGAGGAACAGAGCATGCCGCGCCGTAGTGACCTTTCATCCGTCCTCGTGATCGGCTCCGGCCCGATCGTGATCGGGCAGGCGGCCGAGTTCGACTACTCGGGTACCCAGGCCTGCCGTGTCCTGCGGGCCGAGGGCCTGCGGGTCATCCTGGTCAACTCCAACCCGGCCACGATCATGACCGACCCGGAGATCGCCGACGCCACGTACGTCGAGCCGATCACCCCCGAGATGATCGAGAAGATCATCGCCAAGGAGCGCCCCGACGCGCTCCTGCCGACGCTGGGCGGGCAGACCGCCCTGAACGCCGCCGTCGACCTGCACGAGGCCGGAATCCTCGCCAAGTACGACGTCGAGCTGATCGGCGCCAACATCGACGCCATCCAGTCCGGCGAGGACCGCGAGGTCTTCAAGGGGATCGTCGAGCGCATCGGCGGCGAGTCCGCCCGCTCGCGCATCTGCCACACCCTCCAGGAGTGCCTGGACGCGGCCGAGGAGCTCCAGTACCCCGTCGTCGTGCGCCCGTCCTTCACCATGGGCGGCGCCGGTTCGGGCTTCGCCCACGACGAGCACGAGCTCCGCCGCATCGCCGGTCAGGGCCTGGCGCTCTCCCCGACCACCGAGGTGCTCCTGGAGGAGTCCATCCTCGGCTGGAAGGAGTACGAGCTGGAGCTGATGCGCGACACCAACGACAACGTCGTGGTCGTGTGCTCCATCGAGAACCTCGACCCCATGGGCGTGCACACCGGTGACTCCATCACCGTGGCCCCGGCCATGACCCTCACCGACCGCGAGTACCAAAAGCTCCGCGACATCGGCATCGCGGTCATCCGCGAGGTCGGTGTGGACACCGGCGGCTGCAACATCCAGTTCGCCGTCCACCCCACCACCGGCCGGGTCATCGTCATCGAGATGAACCCGCGCGTGTCCCGTTCCTCGGCGCTGGCCTCCAAGGCCACCGGCTTCCCGATCGCCAAGATCGCCGCCAAGCTCGCCGTCGGCTACACGCTGGACGAGATCCCCAACGACATCACCAAGGAGACCCCGGCCAGCTTCGAGCCCACGCTCGACTACGTGGTCGTCAAGGTCCCCCGCTTCGCCTTCGAGAAGTTCCCCGGCGCCGACCCCACCCTCACCACCACCATGAAGTCGGTGGGCGAGGCCATGGCCATCGGCCGCTCCTTCCCCGAGGCGCTCCAGAAGGCCATGCGCTCCCTGGAGAAGGCCGGCGTCGGCCTGACCTGGGCCGGGGAGCCCGGTGACAAGGACGACCTCCTGCGCCGCTCCGCCCAGCCCACCGAGCACCGCCTCCGCCAGGTCCAGCAGGCCTTCCGCGCCGGTGCCACCGTCGAGGAGCTGCACGAGGCCACGAAGATCGACCCCTGGTTCCTCGACCAGATGCTGCGCCTGGAGGAGACGGCCCGTGTCCTGGCCGGTGCCCCCAAGCTCGACGCCGCCCTGCTCCGCGAGGCCAAGGGACTCGGCTTCTCCGACGTCCAGATCGGTGAGATCACCGGTCGGCACGAGGACGTCGTCCGCGAACTCCGGCACGCCCTGGGCATCCACCCCGTCTACCTGACCGTGGACACCTGCGCCGCCGAGTTCGAGGCCGAGACCCCGTACTTGTACTCCAGCTACGACGAGGAGACCGAGGTCCCCACCGGCGACCGGCCCAAGATCATCATCCTGGGATCGGGACCCAACCGGATCGGTCAGGGCGTGGAGTTCGACTACTCCTGCGTCCACGCCTCCTTCGCGCTCTCCGACGCCGGGTTCGAGACCGTCATGGTCAACTGCAACCCCGAGACCGTCTCCACCGACTACGACACCAGCGACCGGCTGTACTTCGAGCCGCTCACCCTGGAGGACGTCCTGGAGGTCGTGCGGGCCGAGCAGGCCGCCGGGCCGGTCGTCGGCGTCATCGTCCAGCTGGGCGGCCAGACCCCGCTCGGCCTGGCCCGCCGACTCAAGGACGCGGGCGTGCCCATCATCGGCACCAGCCCCGAGGCCATCGACCTGGCCGAGGACCGCGGCGAGTTCGGCAAGGTCCTGGCCGACGCCGGACTGCCCGCGCCCAAGTACGGCACGGCCTACTCCTTCGAGCAGGCCAAGGCGGCCGCCGACGAGATCGGCTACCCCGTCATGGTCCGCCCGTCCTACGTGCTGGGCGGCCGGGGCATGGAGATCGTCTACAGCGAGCGGATGCTCGCCGACTACATCGAGCGCAACGCCGAGGTCAGCCCGGAGCACCCGGTCCTGATCGACCGCTTCCTCGACGACGCCATCGAGATCGACGTCGACGCCCTGTACGACGGGACCGACCTGTACCTGGGCGGCGTCATGGAGCACATCGAGGAGGCCGGTATCCACTCCGGTGACTCGGCGTGCACCCTGCCCTCGATCACCCTGGGCAGCGAGGACATCGAGCGCATCCGCTACTCCACCGAGGCCATCGCGCGCGGCACCGGGGTCCGGGGCCTGCTCAACGTCCAGTACGCGCTGGCCTCGGGCGTCCTCAACGTCCTGGAGGCCAACCCGCGCGCCTCCCGCACGGTCCCGTTCGTCTCCAAGGCCACAGCCGTGCCCCTGGCCAAGGCCGCCGCCCGCGTCATGGCGGGTAGCAGCATCGCGGACCTGCGGGCCGAGGGTCTGCTGCCCGCCAAGGGCGACGGCGGCGACCTGCCCGCCGACGCCCCGGTGTCGGTGAAGGAGGCCGTGCTTCCCTTCAACCGGTTCATCAACAAGGAGGGCGAGGGCGTGGACACCATCCTCGGCCCCGAGATGCGCTCCACCGGCGAGGTCATGGGCCTGGACACCGGGTTCGGTCCGGCCTACGCCAAGTCCCAGCTGGCGGTCAACGGCTCCGTGCCCACCCAGGGCAGGGTGTTCGTCTCGGTCGCCAACCGGGACAAGCGCTCGATGATCTTCCCGGTGAAGCGGCTGGCCGACCTCGGCTTCGAGATCCTGGCCACCGAGGGGACCGCCGTGGTGCTGCGCCGCAACGGCGTGCGCGCCACCGTGGTGCGCAAGCACAGCGCGGGCACCGGCCCCAACGGGGAGCCCACGATCGTGCAGCTCATCCACGACGGTGACGTCGACCTGATCGTCAACACCCCGTTCGGCAGCGCGGGCCAGTCCGGCCCCCGTCTGGACGGGTACGAGATCCGGACCGCCGCCATCGCCCGCGCGGTGCCCAGCGTGACCACCGTGCAGGGACTGGCCGCCGCCGTCCAGGCGATCGAGGCCCGCGTCCGCGGCGACGTCGGGGTGCGCTCCCTCCAGGAGCACGCCCAGTCGCTCACGGAGAGCCGCCGGAGCTCCTAGGCTGTGTCTTCCGGGTGTCGCGGGGGGCGTCCTCCCTGCGACACCCGGGCGGTATCAGCGAGTTCCAGAGAGGCCACCACCAGACATGAGCGACAACGGACCGGTGCAGACCAGGTGCCCCGTGCTGAACGTGCGCAGGGTGGACGCCTACTACGCCATCACCGTCGTCGCCCCGGGCATCGCCGAACGGTTCCGCTCCGGGCAGTTCGTGTCGGTGGCCGTCGGCAGGGACCACTCCAGCACACTGCTGCGCCGACCGTTCGCGATCCACGACGTCAAGCCCGACTACGGGGGGACCGTCGAGTTCCTGTTCGCGGTGCGCGGCACCGGCACGGCCTGGCTGGCCGAGCGAAGATCACGGGACCTGCTCGACGTGGTCGGTCCGCTCGGGCGCCCCTTCCCGCTGCCCCGCGACCCGGTCAACTGCGTGCTCGTGGGCGGGGGGTCCGGGAGCGCGCCGCTGTTCCCGCTCGCGCAGTCGCTGCGCAGGCGCGGCTGCCGGGTCGACTTCGTGCTGGGGGCGGCCTCCTCCGACCGGGTGTTCAGCGCCATCACCGCCCGGCGGGTCGCCGAGACGGCGACCTTCACCACCGACGACGGCTCGTTCGGTACGCGGGGCAGGGTCACCGACGTCCTGGGCGGCGTGATCGAGGAGGCCCGCTCGGACGCGGTGTACGCCTGCGGTCCCATGCCGATGCTGAGGGCCGTCACCCAGGTGGCCGGCAACCACGGGGTCCCCGTGCAGGTCGCGGTCGAGGAGACCATGGCGTGCGGGATCGGGATCTGCATGACCTGCGTGATCCCGGTGGTGGGGGAGGACGGCATCACCCGGATGGTGCGCTCCTGCGTGGACGGCCCGGTGTTCCGGGGCGAGCAGGTGCGCTTCGACGACGTCGGCACCATCCCCTTCGACGCCCTGGGCGCCCCGGGGTGGAAGGGGTCCGGCTCCGCCCGCGCGGTGGAGTCGGCCCGCGACATCGCCTGACACATCAGAGCCACGACAGGACCCGGGGCGGAGCCGCCGCCGGGGCCACGAGCGAGCGAAGGCCAGTGAACGCAGACCTCAGGACCAGGCTGGGCGCCCTGCGACTCCCGAACCCGGTGGTCACCGCCGCCGGGTGCGCGGGTTCGGGGCGTGAACTGTCGCAGTTCTTCGACATCGGGGAGATCGGCGCGGTCACCACCAAGTCGTTGATGTTGGAGCCGCGCGCGGGGCGTCCCGCGCCGCGCATGGCGGAGACTCCCAGCGGGATGCTCAGCACCACGGGCATGCAGGGCCCGGGGGTGGACGTGTTCCTCCAGCGCGACCTGCCGTGGCTGCTCTCGCGCGGAGGCCGGGCCATCGTGTCTATCGCGGGATCGGGCGTGGCGGAGTTCGGCGAGCTGGCTCGGCGGGTCTCCGAGGCGGAGGGGGTGGGCGCCATCGAGGTGAACCTGTCCTGTCCCGACCCGGCCGACCCGGCGGGGCGCCACTTCGCCGACGACGCGGCCCAGGCCGCGACGGTGGTCCAGACGGTGCGCTCGCACGCGCGCTCGGACGTGCCCGTCCTGGCCAAACTCGCCGCCGACGTCCCCGACGTGGTGGAGCTGGCCGGCGCCTGCGTGGCGGCCCGCGCCGACGGGCTGACGATGGTCAACACCCTGCGGGGGATGAGCGTGGACACCAGGACGCTGAGACCGGCGGTGGCCGGGGGGATGGGCGGACTGTCCGGCCCCGCGATCCGGCCGTTGGCGGTGGGGTGCGTGTACCGCGTGCACGAGGCCTTCCCCGAGGTGCCGATCATCGGCGTGGGCGGGGTACGCACCGGAACCGACGTCCTGGAGTTCATGGCGGCGGGGGCCAGCGCGGTGGGGGTGGGGACGGTGAACTTCTCCGACCCGTCCGCGTGCGCGCGGGTGTTGCGCGAGTTCACCGAGGCGTTGGAGGCGCGGGGAGTGTCCAGGGCCTCGGACGTGGTGGGGGCCGCCCACCGCCCCGGTACGGGTGTGTGACCGCCCGTTCACGCACCCGCAGGGGCCGTGACCGGCCTGAACGGGCGTGAGATGGCTCTGTGTGGCCGAACGCGTGCGGCGGGGATACGTGGGTGGGTTCGCGGAGAACGTGCGCCTACGTCCGTTTGAGCGGCCGTTACGGGGAAGTGACGCGGGTTGGGCGCATGAAGCGCGCGATCCGGGGAACCGCACACCATGGTGGTGTGCACATGACAGCGAACGTGCATCGGCCGGTGCGTGTGTAAGCACAGGCGTAAGTACGGACGTAAGGCACGAACGGATGACTTTCCGGCACCGGCCCGGCGCCGGTGGCACACGATTGGAGAAACCGACATGACCGCGCCCTCAGCGCCCATCGCCGTCGCGATCGACGCCAACGAGATCGAGACGGCGGCCACCTGGGCCTCGGCGGTTGCGCCGCACGTGAGCACGGTCAAGGTGGGCCTGGAGCTGTACCTGCGGTACGGCCCCGACGTGATCAGCGCCGTGCGCGGCGCCAACCGGGTCGGCGTCTTCCTCGACCTGAAGCTGCACGACATCCCGGCGACGGTCGCCGGGGCCGCCCGCTCGGTCGCGGGTCTGCGTCCCACGATCCTGACCGTGCACGCGTCCGGGGGAGCGGACATGGTTCGCGCGGCGGTCGAGGCCGCGCCGGACACGAAGATCGCCGCGGTCACGGTGCTCACCTCCATGGACGAGGCGGACCTGGAGCGGGTGGGGCTGCTCGGGCCGTCTCGGGACGCGGTGCGTCGCCTGGCGGTGCTGGCTGTGGGCGCGGGCGCCCGCGCGCTGGTGTGCTCGCCCCAGGAGGTCGCGTTGGTCCGTGCCGAGGTGGGGCCGGACGTCACCCTGATCACCCCGGGCGTGCGTCCGGCCGGCGCGGACCTCGGGGACCAGTCGCGGGTCGCCACTCCGGAGGCGGCGATCGAGGCGGGCGCCGACCTCCTGGTCATCGGCCGCCCCATCACCCGTGCCCCCGACCCGGGCGCGGCGGCGGCCTCCATCGCGGCCGCGGTGCGCAGGGCGGGTGCCGGTGTCTGAAACCCCGATGCCGGGCCCGGGCGCCCGTGGGCTGCGCGGACCCGGCGGGGGTGGGGATGGGCACAGTCTCATTTGTCGCATCTGCCCCATCACTCACAGTTGTGGGTCACGGAACGTCACCAATTAGGCGTGTCCGAAACTAGGAATCCATGGCGAAGAGTGACCCGAGTCACCGCAGGGTGACCTGCGCAGGTGGTGCGCTTCCCCAGTTCGCCAATCGGGACCAAAGTCCTGATTTTCGTGCCCGCCCGCAATTGAGCAGTCACTCTGAGTAGTTCCTTCGATGAAATAGCCCTTGAAAGGGCACTTTACGTTGCCTAACAGGGGTCAGACCTACTAACTTGCGCAGGCGTCCGCCCTCTACAAACGAGTAGAAAACCGAGGTGACCCGGCGTGGCCCTTCCTCCCCTCACACCCGAGCAGCGCAGTGCGGCTCTTGAGAAGGCCGCCAAGGCCAGAAAAGAGCGTGCGGAGGTCAAGAACAAGCTCAAGAACGGCGGCATCTCGCTGTCCGAGGTCCTCTCCAACGGCCTCAAGGACGACGTCATCGGCAAGATGAAGGTTTCGGCTCTGCTGGAATCCCTCCCCGGTGTCGGCAAGGTGCGCGCCAAGCAGATCATGGAGCGGCTCAACATCGCTGAGTCGCGCCGTGTCCGGGGCCTGGGCACCAACCAGCGTGCCGCCCTGGAGAGCGAGTTCGGCGACCTCACCAAGTAACACCGGTCCGGTGGCGACACCGGCCAGCACCGCCCCCGACGCGTCCCCCACAGTCGCTCGGAGCCGCCGCACCAGTGGACACGGCACGCGGTGAGCAACAGCTCGACGCCACGGTGGGCGGGCGGGTGGACCCCAGGTCACACCCCGTCCGCCCCACCGTGGCTCGGTGATATAAAGGGAGCTTCCCGCGACCGTACGCTGCGCGCCCGCGCGCCAGCACGAGCCGCCCGCGCGGTGCGCGCCGGACCTACCGGGTCCGGCCCAGGCAGCGCTCACGAGGCCCACGGCCCACCGCGTGGCGGAGAGCCGAATGGAAGCCTGATTACTCACATGCCCGCGCAGACCGCAGACCAGTCCCGACCGGCCGAGAAACGGCTGACCGTCCTGTCCGGGCCCTCCGGCGTGGGAAAGAGCACGGTCGTCGCCCACCTGCGCCGGGTCAACCCCGACGTGTGGCTGTCGGTGTCGGTGACCACACGCAAGCCCCGCCCGGGGGAGCGCGACGGGGTCCAGTACCACTTCGTCACCGACGAGGAGTTCGACCGCCTCGTCTCCGAGGACCAGCTCCTGGAGTGGGCCCAGTTCGCGGGCAACCGCTACGGCACCCCGCGCGGCCCCGTCGAGGAACGCCTCAGCGAAGGGGTGCCCGTGCTCCTGGAGATCGAGCTCCAGGGCGCCCGCCAGGTGCGCGAGTCCATGGACGACGCCCTGCACGTCTTCCTCGCCCCGCCCTCCTGGGAGGAGCTGGTCCGTCGGCTGACCGGTCGCGGCACCGAGTCCGACGAGGTGATCCAGCGCCGCCTGGAGGTCGCCAAGGTCGAGCTCGCCGCCGAGAAGGAGTTCGACACCACCCTCGTCAACACGTCCGTGCAGGATGTGTGCGACGAGCTGCTAGCGTTGATGACAGCGCCCAAGGTGTGATAGCGGGTGCGAATCGGGCCGCGCCGACCACCGGCGGCGGCCGCATCCGCCCCATTCCGGGCCTCTAGAACCTTTCCGTCCAACCAACGTCACGGCTTCCGACGAGCCGGAGACCGTCCCTGGGGGTAACGAAGTGGCTGGTACCGAGCCCGTCGCCGAAGGCATCACCAACCCGCCGATCGACGACCTGCTGGAGTGCGTCGACAGCAAGTACAGCCTGGTCACCATGGCCTCGAAGCGGGCCCGTCAGATCAACGCCTACTACGCGCAGCTGGGCGAGGGCCTGCTCGAGTACGTCGGTCCGCTGGTCGAGACCCAGGTGCAGGAGAAGTCCCTGTCCATCGCCCTGCGCGAGGTCCGCTCCGGCCTGCTCACCGCCGAGCCGTACGAGGGCAACTGAACCACGCCCCGCACGGGCACGCCCCCTCGGGGGCACCTGCCGCGCCCGTCGCACCCCCGCACGGGGCGTGCGGCGGGCGCGTCCTGGTAGAACTCCATGTGTGAGTGACACAGAATCCGTTCCCCAGGTGGTCCTCGGCGTCGGCGGGGGCATCGCCGCCTACAAGGCGTGCGAACTGCTGCGCCGACTGACCGAGTCCGGCCACCGCGTCCGGGTGGTCCCCACCGCCGACGCCCTGCGCTTCGTCGGCGAGCCCACCTGGGCCGCCCTCTCCGGTCAGCCCGTCGTCACGGGCGTGTGGGACGGTGTGCACGAGGTCCCGCACGTGCGCATCGGCCAGGCGGCGGACCTCGTGTTCGTCGCACCGGCCACCGCCAACCTCCTCGCGAAGGCCGCCGCCGGGCTCGCCGACGACCTCCTGACCAACACCCTGCTCACGGCGCGCTGCCCGGTCGTGTTCGCGCCCGCGATGCACACCGAGATGTGGGAGCACCCCGCCACCCGGGCCAACGTGGCCACCCTGCGATCGCGCGGCGCGATCGTCCTGGACCCCGCCGTGGGCCGCCTCACCGGCGCCGACACCGGACGGGGCCGCCTGCCCGACCCGGCCGAACTGTTCGAGGCGGCCCGTCTGGTGCTCCGACGCGGTGACGCCCCCGCCGACCTGGCGGGACGCCGGGTCGTCGTCTCCGCCGGAGGCACCCGCGAGGCCATCGACCCGGTCCGCTACCTGGGCAACCACTCCTCGGGCCGCCAGGGCTACGCGCTGGCGCGCACCGCGGCCGCCCGGGGGGCCGACGTGACCCTGGTCACCGCCAACGTCACCCTGCCCGACCCCGCGGGGGTCCGCCTGGTGCGCGTGGAGTCGGCCGTCGAGCTGGCCGAGGCGATGGAGGCGGAGCGCGCCGGCGCCGACGTCGTCGTGATGAGCGCGGCGGTCGCCGACTTCCGCCCGGTCACCAGTGCCGCGTCCAAGATCAAGAAGTCCGGCGACGCCCCGGCACCGATCGAACTGGTGGAGAACCCGGACATCCTCGCCGGGCTGGTCGTGTCCCGCGGGCGGGAGAGCGCCGAGCAGACCATCGTGGGTTTCGCGGCCGAGACCGACGACGTGATCGACAACGGCCGCGCCAAGTTGGCGCGCAAGGGCTGCGACCTGCTGGTGGTCAACCAGGTCGGCGGAGGCCGCGCCTTCGGCACCGACGACAACCAGGCCACCGTGCTGGGCGCGGACGGGAGCGTCGTGGACATTCCCACAGGGCCCAAGGAGGACCTCGCCGACCGGGTGTGGGACCTGGTGGTCGAACGGCTTCCGGGATGAGGGTCACCCTCGCGGGGGAACCCCCGGCGCACAGCGCGATCCCGCGACCGACACCGTCCGGTCGGTAAAACTTCCGCCCGGCGCGCTGGATTCCTACCGCTGAGTACGACACACTCGTTCGGGTGCCGGCGTACGGCCGACGAGGCCCGTCGCCGCGCATCCGCCCCCACCAGTCCCGTTACAGTGGACCAATAACCAACCGCGTCGGTCGGTATTGCCGTACCGACACACGTCAGCCAGCAGCCGCTGCAAGGAGTCACGCAACGTGTCCCGCCGCCTTTTCACCTCCGAGTCGGTCACCGAAGGCCATCCCGACAAGATGGCCGACCAGATCAGTGACGCGATCCTCGATGCGATGCTCGCCACCGACCCCGGCAGCCGGGTCGCGGTCGAGACGCTGATCACCACGGGTCAGGTCCACATCGCGGGCGAGGTCACCACCCAGACCTACGTCGACATCCCCGCGATCGTGCGCGAGAAGATCCTCCAGATCGGATACGACTCGTCCGCCAAGGGTTTCGACGGTGACTCCTGTGGGGTCAACGTCTCCATCGACGCGCAGTCCCCGGACATCGCCCAGGGCGTCGACACCGCCTACGAGGCGCGCGTCGAGCACGAGGACGACGTCCTCAACCGACAGGGCGCGGGCGACCAGGGCCTGATGTTCGGTTACGCCAACCGCGAGACCCCCGAGCTCATGCCGCTGCCGATCAAGCTGGCGCACTCGCTCTCCGAGCGCCTGTCCGAGGTCCGCCGCAACGGTACGGTGCCCTACCTGCGCCCCGACGGCAAGACCCAGGTCACGGTCGAGTACGAGGGCCAGACCCCGGTCCGCCTCGACACCGTCGTGGTCTCCAGCCAGCACTCCGCGGACATCAACCTGGAGGAGATGCTGACCCCGGACATCCGGGAGCACGTCATCGAGCCCGTGGTGGCCGCCTACGGCCTGGACTCGGACGACTACCGTCTCCTGGTCAACCCGACCGGCCGCTTCGAGATCGGCGGCCCGATGGGTGACGCCGGTCTGACCGGCCGCAAGATCATCGTCGACACCTACGGCGGTTACGCCCGGCACGGCGGTGGCGCCTTCTCGGGCAAGGACCCGTCGAAGGTCGACCGCTCCGGCGCCTACGCCACCCGTTGGGTCGCCAAGAACATCGTCGCCGCCGAGCTGGCCGAGCGCGCCGAGGTCCAGGTGGCCTACGCGATCGGCAAGGCCCACCCGGTGGGGGTGTTCATCGAGACCTTCGGTACCGAGCGCGTCGCGCCGGAGCTGATCGAGAAGGCCGTCAAGGAGGTCTTCGACCTGCGTCCGGCCGCCATCGTGCGCGACCTGGACCTGCTGCGTCCGATCTACTCCCGGACCGCCGCCTACGGTCACTTCGGCCGTGAGCTGCCGGAGTTCACCTGGGAGCGCACGGACCGCGCCGCCGCGCTGCGTTCGTTCGTCGGAGCCTAGAACGTTTCCGCACCGAGGGCGGGTGGCCGCGGCCACCCGCCCTCGGTGCTGTCCATGTCACCTCCGCACGCCTTACGCCCCGTTTGACTACTCTGTGTTATTAATTGTGCTCAGAAAGTCACTATTCGTACCGCCGTGCGGAAGGGGAACACCATGGCCGTGACAGCTGCGGTGTCGGCGTTGGGGCTGGCGGCGTTGGTCTGGCTGCCCGGTCAGCCTGTCGAGGCGGACGAGGGGCCGGTTCCCGGCGCCGAGAGCCTGCACGTCACCGTCCAGGAGCGGTCGGAGGAGCGCCTGCGTCCGGGAGACCGCGTGGAGTACACCATCAGGGTGCGCAACTCCGGACCCGAGGCGCTGCCGGACGCGCGAGTGGAGCAGTTCCTGCCCGCGTCCATGCGCTACGTCTCCGGCGCCCCCGAGGGTGTGGAGCGGGGGCGGGCCGAATGGGAACGGCCCCTGGAACCGGGGGAGCGCGCCGTCATCACCGTGGTCGGCGAGCTCAGCGAGGTACCGGAGGGCGCGGCGCGGCCGGTCGCCACCGTGTGCCTGAGCCCGGCCGCCGACGCGGCCCCCGCCTCCTGCGCCTCCGCCGTCCACCAGGTCCAGCGCGTGCTGCCGGTGGTCTGGGTGGTGGCGGCGCTGCTCGCGATCGCCGCGGTCGCGATCGCCGTGGGCGGCTACCTGCGCTACCGGGGCACGCGGGGGCCCCGGCCGGAGCCGGAGGCGCAGAGCAACCACAGCCCGGGGTCGGTGCCCAACCTGCGCACCTTTCCCGGCCGCGCGCCCGTCTACCACCTGGACTCGCGAAGGTGATCCGTGCCGGAGCGGGGCCGGGGAGACGACCCCGGCCCCGCTCCGCGCTTTCGGTCAGTCGCGTTCGTTCCGGCGGCGCCGCCCCAGGAACAGGGCCATGGCCCCGGCCGAGACGGACGCCAGACCGGCGAGAGCCGGGACGGCCGCCACCATGCCGGTGACGGCCAGTTCCGGCTGGGAGGGCCGTGCCGAGTGGCCCTGTGCCGTCTCCTTGACCGGTGCGCCGTCGCCTCCGCTGGGCGGCGGGCTCGGCGGCTCCGGCGCGCCGGGCGCGGGCGTCTGGCCGACGGGGGCGGGTGGCGTGTCGGTCCCGTCCTCGTCCGGAGCGCTGTCCGCCCCGTCCGGGCGCGGGGGTGCGACCCCCGCGGGTTCGGGCAGGGGAAGGTGTTCCTCCTGCGGGGTGGTGGCCTCCTCGGGAAGCTCCGCCCCGCCCGGCAGCGGCCCCTCATCAGGGAGGGGGTCCTCCTCGTGCGGGGGTGTGACGCCCCCGGGCTGAGGGAGGGGATGCGGGTCCTCGTGGACGGGCCCCTCCTCGCCCGGAAGGGAGTCCTCTACGGTCTCCGGGAGGACGCCCTCCTCCGTGTGCCCGCCGTCGTACCCGCCGTACCCCCCGTACCCGTGGTACCCCCCGGTGGCCGCCGAGGCCGCGTCCTGGCTTCCTCCCCCGTCGGACGGTTCGTAGCCGTAGCCGTAGCCGTCGTCGGCCTCGGGGCCGACCTGGGGCCCGGCCGGTGCCGACACCCCGGTCGGAGGCGACGCCTCCCGCGCGTGCTCCGTGACGGTCCCCTCGGCGGCGATCAGGCCGGTCTCCTGGGAGGTGGCGGCCCCGTCGGCGGCCACGGCCGTACCCGCGCCCCAGACGAGGGGCACCGCCACCACCGTCGCGGCCCCCAGCGCGCACCACGCGCCCTTGCCGGTGGAACCGCGCCGTGCGCCGCCACGCCGTCGTGACTTCTCTGCGTAATCATCCATGCACACATTGTGGTCAACCCGGGTGGTGAAAGTCCAAAACGGCGCGAATCGAGGAGAGAAAATCCGGACGCGGCCACACGAAAGGGCCGTGTCCCGAAGGACACGACCCCCGTGGAACGAGAGAAACCTCAGCTCAGCTCGTCAAGCGCCTTCTCGGCCTCGGCCAGCCAGGAGCGGCGGGCCTCCAGGGCGGCCTCGTGCTCCTTGACCCGACGGGCGTCGTCGTTGGCCCGGGCCTTCTCCAGCTTGGCCTCCAGACCGGCGATGGCCGCCGACAACTGGTCCACCGTGTCCTTCGCGCGGGCCAGGGCCTCCGGGTTGGTGCGCTCCCACTCGGCGTCCTCGGCGCGGCGCACGCCGTCCTCGATCTGGCGGAAGGCGCCCTCCAGCTGGTCGCGCACGTCGCGCGGCAGGTCGCCCGCCTCCTCCCAGGCCTCCTGGAAGTCGCGCAGCCGGGCGCGGGCGCGACGCGGGTCGGTGATACCGGGGATCTCGGCCCGGGCCTCCGCCAGGATGCGCTCCTTGGCGTCCGCGTTCACCCGCAGCTCCGCGTCACGCTCGGCGAAGGTCGCGTTCCGGGCGTCGAAGAACGTGTCCTGCGCGGCCTTGAAACGCGTCCACAGCTTGTCCTCGCTGGCCCGGTCGGCGCGACCGGTGGCCTTCCACCGCTGCATCAGGTCCCGGTAGGCGCGGGCCGTGGGCCCCCAGTCCGTGGAGTTCGACAGGGCCTCGGCCTCGGCGACGATGCGCTCCTTGTCGGCGCGCACACCCTCCCGCTGCTGGTCCAGGTTGGCGAAGTAGGCCTTGCGCCGCTTGGAGAAGGAGTTGCGCGCGGCCGACATGCGCTTCCACAGGGCCTGCTCGGTGGGGCGGTCGGCCCGGGGGGCCTTCTTCCACTCCTCGATGAGCTGGAGCATGCGCTCGCCGCCGGACTTCCAGTGCGTGGTCTCGGCCGCGACCCGCTCGGCCTCGGCGACGATGCGCTCCTTGACCTCGCGAGCCTGCCCCCGGGCCTCCTCCTGCGCCTGCTTCTGCTCGACCTTGCGCTCCTCGGCGCGCCCGGACAGCGCGTCCAGGCGGCCGATCAGCGATTCCAGGTCACCGACGGCGTTCGCGTCCGTGATCGCGGAGCGCAGCTTCTCGATGGCGGTCATCGCGGCGGCGGCGGACAGGTCGGTGCTGCGGAGGCGCTTCTCCAGCAGCTCCACCTCGGTGACCAGAGAGTCGTACTTGCGCCGGAAGAAGGCCAGGGCCTCCTCCGGGGCGCCCGCCTGCCACGATCCGACGACCCGTTCGCCTTCGCCTGTGCGCACGTAGACCGTGCCGTCATCGTCTACGCGGCCCCAAGGGTCCGTGGTCACCGTGTCCTCCTGCTGTCGTGAACCCGTCCGGTCGGGGTCGGGTTCGGGTCGTCGCGGCGGTACCGCGCCTGTTCGTGATGGGAACCACCGTGCACCAGCACGATATCCATACGTTTCGGCGGACAACGACGCGCCGTGTCTCAGATCCGCGCGGTCCGGGAGTCCTGCTCCCGCCGCCGTGCCGTCGGCCGGGCCCGTCACCCGCCTCGGAAGAGGAGGCGCAGGTCGAGGGCCTCGATCAACACGACGACGCTGACCAATATGGCACTCCGTCGCGCCCAGGCAAAGAGCCGGGGCGCGCGCGGTGATCGAATGGTGATCAAACGCGTACCGGCGCGCACCCGCCGGTTCGCCCGCCCCGAGGTGGCTCGGTAGGCTCTGCGCCTGGGGGACCCGTGCTCCGGCCGAGGTCGGAGGGTTCCCGGACCACCAGAGGCCACCAGACAGGACGACCGCCCCCGTGCTCATCGCCGCGCTTCCCACCGGGCCCCTCAACGCGAACTGCTACGTGCTGGCACCCGCCCCGGGCGGAGCGTGCGTCATCGTCGACCCCGGACAGGGCGCCGCCCCGCAGGTCGCCAAGGCCCTGGCCGAACACGACCTCACCCCTGCGGCGATCCTGCTCACGCACGGCCACTTCGACCACGTCTGGTCGGCGGCCGAGCTCTGCGGGCTGCACCGCGTCCCGGTCCACCTGCACGAGGCCGACCGCGGCCTGCTCACCGAACCCGCCGCCGGGGTCGACGCGGGATTCGCCGCGCAGCTCCAGATGCTCCTGGGCCCCGGACCCCACCCCGAGCCGGAGCTGCTGGCCGGCGTGACCGACGGCCAGACCCTCACCCTCGGCGGCATGGAGTTCACCGTCGAGCACACCCCCGGTCACACGCCCGGGTCGGTCGTCTACCTGACGCGCACCGGCGACGGGGTCCAGGTGATGTTCGCCGGAGACCTGGTTTTCGCGGGTTCCATCGGGCGCACCGACTTCCCCGGCGGCGACGGCGAGGCGATGAACGCCAGCCTGGCCCGCTCCGTCCTGGGCCGGGACGACCACACCCAGATCCTGCCCGGCCACGGGCCCGCGACCACGGTGGAGCGCGAGCGCGCCACCAACCCGTACCTGCGGGGGGTCGCGGGTTAGGCGCCGCCCGCCGTCGCCGTCCAGGGGACCGGCCGGTGCCGTTGGCGGTAGGATTCCAGTTGTTCAAGGGGCGACGCCCCGCCCCCGCCGGACCCGGTCCCGGGCCTCCCGGCATCCTCGCTCAGCCGCGTAGTTAGTGGACTTGGTAACTCATGCATCGTTACAGGACTCATTCGTGTGGTCAGCTCCGTAAGGAGCACGTCGGGCAGCAGGTGCGCCTCTCTGGCTGGGTGCACAACCGCCGGGATCTCGGTGGCCTGCTCTTCGTCGACCTGCGCGACCACTACGGTGTCACGCAGCTCATGGCCCGCCCCGAGTCCCCGGTGTTCGAGGTGCTCAGCCGCATCTCCAAGGAGTCGGTCATCCAGGTCACGGGCACGGTGGCCGCCCGCAGCGCGGAGAACGTCAACCCGAACCTGCCCACCGGCGAGATCGAGATCGAGGCGTCGGAGGTGGAGGTCCTCGGCACCACCGAGGAGCTGCCGCTGACGGTCTTCCCCGAGGACAACACCTCCGAGGAGCGCCGTCTCACCTACCGCTTCCTGGACCTGCGCCGCGAGCGCATGCACCGCAACGTCATGCTGCGGTCCCAGGTGGTGGCCTTCATCCGCCAGACGATGACGGACCTGGGCTTCAACGAGTTCCAGACCCCCATCCTCACCAGCTCCAGCCCCGAGGGCGCCCGCGACTTCCTGGTGCCCTCCCGCCTGCACCCGGGTGAGTTCTTCGCCCTCCCGCAGGCCCCCCAGCAGTTCAAGCAGTTGCTGATGATCGCCGGGTTCGACCGCTACTTCCAGATCGCGCCGTGCTTCCGCGACGAGGACAGCCGCGCCGACCGCTCGCCCGGCGAGTTCTACCAGCTCGACGTCGAGATGAGCTTCGTCGAGCAGGAGGACGTCTTCGAGGTCATCGAGAAGGTCATGACCGACGTCTTCCGCGAGTTCTCCACGGACTGGGAGATCACCTCGCCCTTCCCGCGCGTGGCCTACCGCGACGCCCTGGAGTGGTACGGCACCGACAAGCCCGACCTGCGCGTGCCCATGAAGATGCTCGACGTCACCGAGCTCTTCGACAAGACCGACTTCCGCGCCTTCGCGGGCAAGAGGGTCCGGGCGCTGGCCGTCCCCCAGGTGGGCGACAAGCCGCGCAAGTTCTTCGACGGGATCGGCGACTACGCCGTCGAGCAGGGCGCCAAGGGCCTGGCCTGGCTCAAGGTCGGGGAGAACGGCGAGCTGACCGGCCCCATCGCCAAGTTCGTCACCGAGATCTCCGACGAACTGCTCCGGACCCTGGACGCCGGCCCCGGGTACGGCCTGTTCTTCTGCGCCAGCGAGGACGAGGCGGAGATCAACCGGATCATGGCCCCGGTCCGGGTCGAGGTCGGCCGCCGCGCCGACCTGGCCGAGGAGAAGGTCTACCGGTTCTGCTGGATCGTGGACTTCCCGATGTTCGAGCGCTCCGACGACGGCCACATCGAGTTCAGCCACAACCCCTTCTCCATGCCCCAGGGCGGGATGGAGGCGCTGGAGAACCAGGACCCGCTGGACATCCTCGCCTGGCAGTACGACATCGTCTGCAACGGTGTGGAGCTGTCCTCCGGCGCCATCCGGAACCACTCGCCCGAGATCATGTACAAGGCCTTCGCGATCGCCGGTTACGACAAGGACGCGGTCGAGGCCGAGTTCGGCGGCATGCTCAAGGCCCTGAAGTTCGGCGCCCCGCCCCACGGCGGCATCGCCCCGGGCGTCGACCGGATCGTCATGCTCCTCGCGGACGAGCCCAACATCCGTGAGACCATCGCGTTCCCGTTGAACCAGAACGCCCAGGACCTCATGATGGGCGCCCCCGCGGTCGTCTCCGAGCAGCAGCTGCGTGACGTTCACATCCGCACGGTGCTCCCGGAGGAGAAGAAGAAGTAGCGGTCGGCCGGTCCCGGACACGGGGACGGACGGACCGAACACGAGGCGTCGGTGACCGGGGTGACCCGGTGGCCGACGCCTCGTCGTTATGGGCTGGACCGGGCCCGCCCTCCACGGTTAGCCTCGACGCATGTGTCACCTCTACTTCCTGTAGGACGAGCCGGGGCGCCCGCCAGCCCTCCAGTGGCCGCGGGTGCCGGACGTGTGCCCTGACCCCTTCCGGGTCATCCCGTCTGCTCGCCGAGCTCCCCGCACCCCGCCGTCGAACGCGCGCGTTCCGGCCGGGCGGAGCCCGGTTCGGAGGAACCGTGAACGCCACCCATCCATCGCCCCTGCCCGTGACCGGGGCTCCCGCCGGAGAGCGGGCCCAGCTCACCGCTGAGGGCATTCACCTCGCCCGGGGCGGCCGCGCCGTCCTGTCCGGCGTCGACCTGACCGTCACACCGCGCTCCCGGTGGGGGGTGGTCGGTGAGAACGGCCGGGGCAAGTCGACCCTGCTGCACGTACTGACCGGCGCGCTCGACGCCGACAGCGGTACCGTGCGGCGGATCGGCACGTTCGGCGCGGCCGACCAGGAGATGGCCTCGGCTGACGGCCGCACCGTCGGTGACGTGGTCGACGCCGAACTGGCCGACTCCCGCGCCGCCCTGGCCGGGTTGGACGCCGGCGCCGCCGGAATGGCGTCCGGGGACCCCCGGGCCGCCGAGCGCTACGCCGCCGCGCTGGAGGCGGCCGAGGCCCTGGACGCCTGGGACGCCGACCGCCGTGTCGACCTCGCGCTGGAGCGCCTCGGCGCGGTCACCGACCGCTCGCGGCCCTTGGCGGAGCTGTCCGTGGGGCAGCGCTACCGGGTCAGGCTCGCCTGCCTGCTCGGCGCCGCCCGCGACTTCCTGCTTCTGGACGAGCCCACCAACCACCTGGACGCCGCCGGGCTCGACTTCCTCACCGAGCGCCTGCGGGCCCACCCGGGCGGAGTGGTGCTGGTCAGCCACGACCGCGCGTTGTTGTCGGACGTGGCCACGAGCGTGCTGGACCTCGACCCGAGCCGGGACGGGGCGCCCCGCGTGTACGGGGGAGGCCTGGCCGGGTACCTGGAGGGGCGGCGGGCCGAGCGGGAACGCTGGGAGCAGGAGTACGAACGCCAGCGCGCCGAGCACGTCCGGCTCGCCCAGGACCTGTCCGCGGCCCGGAACCGGCTGGTCGGCGGTTGGCGCCCGGACAAGGGCACCGGCAAGCACCAGCGGGCGACACGGGCGCCCGCCCTGGTCCGCTCGGTCCACCGTCGCCGCGAGGACCTGGAGGCGCACGCGCTCACCATGCCGCCGCCTCCGACCGTCCTCCGCCTGCCGGAGCTGCCCGTACGCCCGGGGCTGACCCTGGTCCGGGCCGAGGGCGCCCGTGTGAAGGGGCGGTTGGACCGGCCGGTCACCCTCTCCCTGGAGTCGGGGACCAGGCTGGTGGTCACCGGCCCCAACGGCGCGGGCAAGTCGACCCTGCTGTCGGTGCTGGCCGGTCGGACCGCGCCGACCGACGGCCTCGTACGGACCGCGTCGACCGCCCGGGTGCGGCTCCTGGAACAGGAGTCCGCGCCTTCGGCGAGGGGACGGGCCCACGAGGTGTTCGCCGAACACGTGGGCCGTCTCGTCGGCTGGGGCGTGCTCGGGGAGGGCGAGACCGTCTCCCTGAGCGCTCTGGGGCTGCTCTCGACCGCCGACGCGGGCAGGCCCGTGCGCGAGCTGTCGACGGGGCAGCGGCGCAGACTCGATCTGGCGTTGGCCCTGGCGTCACGGCCCCATGTGCTGTTGCTCGACGAGCCGACCAATCACCTGTCGATCCCGTTGGTGGACGAGCTCACCGAGGGGCTGGGCGCGACCGGGGCCGCGGTGGTGCTGGCCACCCACGACCGTCGGTTGCGGCGTGACACGGCCGGTTGGGACCGGCTCGACCTCGGCGGGGGCGGGCCGGAGGGGCGGTGAGCGAGCGGGCGTGAGGGGGCGGGCGCGGCCGACCGCACCCGCCCCGTCCGGCCTGGGTCCTCAGGGCTTGGACGCGCCGCAGCGCTGGCAGCAGATGTCCTCGTCCTCGGGGTTGCTGTGGGTGCACAGTCGACAGGTCCAGTCGCAGATGGCGTCGTGGAGGGCCGTTCCCGTGAGGGCGCGGACGCGTTCTCGGTGCATGGTGAGTCCTCGGGGTGGGGTGACGAGTTCTCGACTGACCTGTTCGGTGCCCGTAAAGCCCCCGCTTTGAACGTGCCACATCCGGCCACAAAGTGAAATCAGGTGATGATCAGGTCAAAAACCCCGCCCGTCCTTCGGAAGACGACGACACACGGATGCGGTCGCGCCCGTCATCCCCTACCGTTGGGGGCGAATCACCCTCCCACGCCGAGGATCGCACGTGTCCGGGAGAGAACACGTAGCGTCGAAGGGGCCCGTCCCCTTCGGGGGGCGGCTGGGAGCGGAGTGCATTCGTGCGCCACCGAGTCACACGAGCGTAACGATTCACGCCCCGGGGTCGGTAGGGTTCGGCCCCCCGGAGTGGAACCGGCCGTGACCCCGCCACGTTGATGGACCATGAGGGTCCGCGTCCGACGAGGCGGCGCAGCCGACGGGAGACGGGTGCCGGTGAACCCGCCCCGGTTCCCGCCCGGGCCGGTCCCGTTTCCGGACACTACAATGAGCCGTATCGGTACGTTCCAGGGGTGACCGCGCCTGACGCGGGTGTGACGTCCGAGCCGACATGAGGATGAGTCATACGTGAACGGAAAACGCGCTTCAGGCGGTGGCTCCGAGGACGCTCTCGCGGAGGCGTTCCGGCATGCGCCCGAGCCCATGGCGGTCACCGGGACCGACGGCGCGATCCAGCACGCCAACCGCGCGCTGACCGAACTCTTCGGCCGCGAGGAGGCCGAGCTCACCGGGAGCGCCTGGTTCGAACTCCTGGACGCCGCTGACGTCGACCACGGGGCCAGTGCCCACGAGGACGCGCTCTCCGGCAGCTGGCACCGCCGTTCACGGCTGCGACTGGCCGTGAACGACAAGGCCTCCCGCCTGGCCGAGATCAGACTCCGCCCCGTCGACGACGCCCCCGTCCCCGAGGACCCCTCCGCGCCCGCGGTGGTGGTGCTCCTGCACGTGCTCTCCACCGAGGAGACCGACCTGCGGGTGGTCGGCGACCTGCGCACCGACAACTCCGACTCCGTCCTGTGGAGCCTCGACCTCAGCAACGGGCGCCTGCGCGAACTCTTCGGTCCCACCCCGCTGGGAGGGCTCCTGGCCGGGAACGACCGCGACCTGGAGCGCATCCTCGAACGCGTCCACCCCGACGACAACGCGCGCGTGCGCGACGCGATGGCCTCCTCCTTCGCCGGGCGGGACTACGAACAGCGCTTCCGCATCTTCGATCGCCTCGGCGACGAACGGTCCCTGCACGTGCGGGCCCGCTTCGTACCCGGCCAGCCCGACCGGCTCGTCGGGATCATCGACGACGTCACCGAGCACGTCCAGCTGGTGCGCCGTCTGGCCGACCGCCGCCGCACCGAGGCCGAACACGGTCGCCTGGTCACCGAACTCTCCTCCAAGCTCGTCTCCGCCACCACCGTCGACAAGGTGATGGACCTGCTCAGCGAGGAGTTCCTGCCGATCTTCGGCGGTGTCTACGCCCTGGCGCTGTACGTCGAGGACGGGCTGCTGCGCACCTCGCCCAGCGCCCGCAAGCGCGGACACAACCACCGCATAGACGGCCGCCGCGCCGACGACACCGACTTCCCCATGGGCGCCGTCATCCAGGACCGCCAGCCCCGGTTCTTCGAGAGCCGGGCCGAGATCGCCAGCCGTTTCCCGGCCGCCATCGACCTCATGCGCTCGGCCCAGGGGCAGGCCTGGGCCACCGTGCCGATCTTCGGCGACGGCAAGATCGCCCTCGGCGCCTGGCAGATGGTGTGGGACCGCCCCCACCACGCCAGCCGCGACGAGCGCGCCCTCATGCTCACCTTCGCCGGACTGGCCGGACAGGCGCTCCAGCGGATCAAGGCGCAGCAGGCGGAGCTGGAGCTCGCCGACGCCGTGCAGCGCCGGATGCTCCCCCGCCAGGTGGCCAGTTTCCCCGACATGGACATCGCCACCAAGTACCTGCCCTCGCGCGCGGAGTGGCGGATCTGCGGCGACTTCTACGACGTCATCGAGCTTCCCGACAACAAGGTGGGACTCCTGGTCGGCGACGTCCAGGGCCACGGCGTGGAGGCGGCCGCGGCCATGGGCCAGATCCGTGTGGCCTTCCGCGCCTACGCCAGCAACCAGTCCGACCCCGGCGTCGTCCTGGGCGAGACCAACCGCCTGCTCACCGAGACCGGCGAGATCGTCTTCGCCACCTGCGGCTACCTCGTGGTGGACCGGGGGAGCGGGGTCATGCAGGCGGCGTGGGCGGGCCAGCCCCCGGCCGTGCTCGCCACCCGCGGCGCCTACGAGCTCTGGTCTCCCGAGACCGGTCCGCCCCTGGGCGTGCTCGCCGACACCGAGTACACGGTCACCACCCGGGTCCTGGCGCCCGGCACGACCCTGCTGCTGTGCTCCGACGGGCTCGTGGAGAGCTCCGAGGTCACCATGCAGGACGGCCTGTCCCAGGTGGGGGAGGCGCTCGCCGAGCACGGGGAGGACCCCAACGCCGCCGCCCAGGTCCTGGCGGAGATGGCTCCGGCGGGCCGTGGTGACGACATCGCCCTGCTCATCACCCGCATGACCCCGCGCGCCTCCGCCCCGCCGGAACAGGCCGAGAGCCCCGAGAACCTCTCCGTCCAGCAGGGCTGAGCCGCTCCGTTCGCAGGGGCCGGACCCGAGGTCGCCCCCCCCGGGCGCCACCGCGAGCATCGGCCGCGCCCGTCCGCGGGTCGCCTACTCTGGGACCGTGTCCGAAACACTGTTCGACGATGCCGGGGCCGAGGCGGCCAAGGGACAGGAGCCGCTGGCCGTACGTATGCGGCCGCGCACCCTCGACGAGGTCGTGGGACAGCGCCACCTCCTGGGCGAGGGCAGTCCGCTGCGCCGCCTGGTCGAGGACGACGCGCCCATGTCCGTGTTCCTTTGGGGCCCGCCGGGGACCGGCAAGACCACCCTGGCGACCGTGGTCAGCCGGGTCACGCGGCGCAGGTTCGTGGAGCTCTCGGCGGTCAACGCCGGAGTGCGGGACGTGCGCGCGGTCGTGGACGAGGCCAAGCGCCGCATGGGCATGAACGGCACCCGCACCCTGCTGTTCGTGGACGAGGTGCACCGCTTCAACAAGACCCAGCAGGACGCGCTGCTGCCCGCCGTGGAGAACCGGTGGGTGAGCTTCATCGGAGCCACCACCGAGAACCCCTTCTTCTCCGTCGTCAGTCCGCTGCTCTCCCGGTCCCTGCTGCTCTCCCTGGAGTCCCTGGACGACTCCGACGTGCGGGCCCTGGTCGACCGGGCCCTGGCCGAGGAGCGCGGCCTGGACGGCAGGTACACCCTCAGCGAGGAGGGGGCCGAGCACCTGGTCCGGTTGGCCGGGGGAGACGGTCGGCGCTCCCTCACCTACCTGGAGGCGGGCGCCCTCGTCGCGGGGCCGCCCTCCGCCGAGGGCCCGGTGGAGATCACCGCCGAGCACGTCGAAAGGGCCGTCGACCGGCACGCCGTGCGCTACGACCGCTCCGGCGACCAGCACTACGACGTGATCAGCGCCTTCATCAAGAGCATGCGCGGCTCCGACCCCGACGCGGCGCTGCACTACCTGGCGCGCATGGTCGAGGCCGGTGAGGACCCGCGCTTCATCGCCCGCCGCCTGGTCGTGCACGCCAGCGAGGACGTCGGCATGGCCGACCCCACCGCCCTCCAGACCGCCGTGGCCGCGGCCCAGGCGGTGGAGCTCATCGGGCTTCCCGAAGCCCGGATCAACCTCGCCCAGGCGGTCATCCACATCAGCCTCGCCCCCAAGTCCAACGCGGTGATCACCGCCATCGACGAGGCCCTGTCCGACGTCCGCGCCGGCCGTGCCGGACCGGTCCCGTCCCACCTGCGCGACGCCCACTACAAGGGCGCCGCCGACCTCGGACACGGCAAGGGGTACCGCTACGCCCACGACCACCCCGGCGGCGTGGCCCCGCAGCAGCACGCCCCCGAAGGGCTCACCGAACGCGAGTACTACCGGCCCACCCAACACGGGGCGGAGCGGCGGTTCACCGAGGTCCTCCAGCGGATCAGGAGTGTCCTCAAGAGCGGGGGCTGACCGCGGTCCCCGCGGCGCGGCCCGGCCCCGCTCAGTCGGAGAACAGCTCCACGACCTCCACCGCCTCCCGGGGCCCCTCGCCCTCGTGGTCCTCGGCGAAGGTCAGCTCCACGATCATCACCGGCCCCCAGGCCAGGTGGTCGATCAGGTCACGACCGGTCTGGTCCCAGGTGCCGCGCGCCTCCTCGTCCAGGAAGACGTGTTCGGGGGCGGCGCAGAACCGCGCGCACCTGACCTCGGCGTCGGGCCGGATCACCACCTCGCCGGGCTCGCCGGCCTCCCGCCACTGCTCCGCCCACGCCTCGTGGCTCGGGATGCCCTGGCCGCGCGGGATCTCGTCGTCGCGCGTCACCGGCGTGTACACCCAGGTCCGCTCCTCCTGGCCGGGCTCGGGCTCCGCCTGGTCGGCGGGATCGATGCGGACCAGCAGGGTACCCGGCTCCTCGTCGGGGACCGGCTCGTCCTCGGGCGCCTCCGAGGTCCCGTCGGCGACGGGGTCCGCCTCCGCGCCGTCGCCGACCACCTGCGCGACCCCCCACACGCCTCCGCCCACCAGGAGCGCCGCCACCGACAGCGCGCCCGTCAGCACCAGTGCGCGCGCGGGACGGCGGCGGCCCATCCGCCCTTCCAACCGGATCACCTCGGGCACACGAGCGGGCGGCTCCACGGCGTGCCACTCGCGTTCGAGCAGGCGCCCCACCGCCTCGCGGCCCCCGGCCGAGCCCGTCTCCCCTCCCGTGCCGTCGCCGCCCTCCGTCTGCCATACCGCGATCACCGCTCCGGTCACCTCGCGCAGACCGGGCCGCCGGTCCGGGTCGGGGTCCAGCGCACGCCCCACGACGGGGCGCAGCCCCTTCGGCAGGCCGTCCAGGGCGAACTCCCCGGAGGCCACCCGCTCGGCGATCTCCTCGGGCTCCCCCGGGCCGAACGGCAGACGTCCGGTTCCGGCGAACGCCACCACGGCGCCCCAGGCGAACACGTCCGCGGCGGGTGACGGTGCCCCGCCCGAGTACCGTTCGGGGCTCAGCCAGGTGGCCCCCGAACCGCGCAGGCGCTCCGCCCTGGGCGCGAGCGCGCACTCCATGATGTGCGGTCCGTGTGACTCCAGCAGGACCTCGCTGGGACGCAGGGAACCGTGGGCCACCCCCCGGGCGTGCAGCGCCGACAGGCCCTCCGCCAGCGCGGTCGACAGGGCGATCAGCTTGCCCGTCCCGATACCGCCGCGCCTGGTCACGTAGTGGGACAGCCGCTGACCGGCGAGATAGGGCATGGACATCCACGGGGGGTTGGCGTCCGCGTCGAAGGCCAGGGGGGTGACCACCCGCGCGGAGTCGACCTGCGACAGGTTGCGCAGCCTCCGGGCGAGCGCCGGGTAGGCGTCGGGGGAGTCGAGGTCGGGCGAACCGAGGAGCTTGACGGCGACCAGGCGGTCCCCGGCCGTGGCGGAGGTGGCGTCCACGGCGGCGTAGACCGTGCCGGTGGAACCCTGCCCCAGCCGTCCGAGGACGAGGTAGGGACCGATCCGCGCCGGGTCGTCCGGGTAGAGGGGTGCCAGGTCCGGGGGTACCAGTACGGAGATCTCGCGTGGAGAACGGGGGCTCATGGGTGTCCTGTCGGTGCTTCTGGGCCAGCGAGCGGCTGCGGGGCGTGCCCTGGTTCCGGACATCGTAGTCAAGAACCGTCCCGGCGAGGATTCTCGCCGAAGCCCGCCGTCGCGTCGATCCCGCCTCGGAACCGGCCCTCTCGAACCGGGACGAGTCGGGCGTGCGGCCGTTCTCGTCGCGAGCCACACCGTGGCGCGCCCACACGCCCCGGTACCGGACGCGATAGGGTCAGCCGAAACCAGCCGCCCGGCCCGCCGAGGCCACGGCGGCGGGGCGCGGAACGGGTGCCCCGACCCGGCGCGATCGCTGGCCCCCGGACCCGTCCTCGGTGTCCGGTGCGCGCCCGAGCGCGCGCGGGGACCGTTCACACACCCTCGAAGCAACCCTCTATCTGCCCTACGGAGCCTTCATGCTGACCGGAGGAGAGGTCGCCGCGCTGGTCGCAGCGGTGGTCTGGGCGGTGCTGGCCACGTTCCTGTGCGTGGCGCTCGTCAAACTGATCAAGCTCATCAACGCGACCACCAAGGTCGTCTCCGACCTCGGGGAGCGGACCCCGCCCCTGCTGGACGACGTGGCCTCCACGGTGGAGCGCACGAACACCTCGCTGGAGCGGGTCGAGGAGATCACCGCCAACGTGCAGGCCTCCTCGGAGGACGTGTCCACGATGACCGCGCTCACCCGTTCGGTGTTCACCGGCCCCCTGGTGCGGGTCGCCTCGTTCACCTACGCCGTCCGCCGGGTCCTGGGCCGCCGTAAGGCCCTGGCCGTCGTACGGGGACGCAAGAGGAGGGAGAACCGGTGATCGGCCGCCTGTTCTACCTGGTCGCGGGGGCCGCGATCGGCGGCTACGCCGTCCACCGGGCCCACCGGGCGCGCCGGGCCATGACACCCGGGGGCATCGCCGACCGGGTGGAGGACCGGGTGGTCGAGTACCGGGGCGCCCTCCAGGAGCTCAACGAGGATCTCGCGGAGGCCGTGCGCGAGGAGGAGGCGCAGCTGCTGCGGCGCTACGCTCCCTCGCCGCGCCTGGAGCGGTCCGAGGATCCTCCCCGCCGGGGTCTGCCCGGGCGGGAGTAGCCACCAGCCGTCACGGGAACAACCTGGGACAACGAGGGAACCGGGCGGGGGCGCGATCCGTCGGATCGTTATGTCGCGTTCGCGAACCGCAGCCCTGTGACGTGCGTCTGTAGGGTTGTCGCACCAGTGCAAGACGGAGGAAGCGCCATGTACCCGCCACAACCGCCCCAGGGCCCGTACCCCGGTGGTCACGACCCCTACAACCAGGGCCAGCCGGGCTACCCCGGCGTCCCGCAGGGTCCGGCCAAGATGCCCGGTACCGCCATCACGGTGCGCGTGCTGATGTTCATCGGCGGTGTGTTCGGCCTGCTCTTCGGCGGTCTCGTCCTCCTGATGGCCCTCCTCGCCGGCGGTGACAACGAGTTCAGCCAGGGCTTCGCCGAGGGCGTCGGGGAGTCGGGCGTCTACATGGACCCGGCCGACGTCGTCGCCTTCATGGCGATCATGGGTGGCATCATGTTGGTGTACGGCATCGCCTCCACCGTCCTGGCCTCGGTCATGGGGCGGCGCGGCGGCGGTGTCCTGTGGTCGATCGTCGTCTTCCAGGCCCTGGCCGCGCTCGTGCTGCTCGTCAACCTGTTCACCGGAGCGATCGCATCGGTCATCCCGCTGTTCTTCGCGATCGGCATGATCGTGCTGATGGTGGTCCCGGTCACCCGCGCCTACTACAAGCCCGCGCCGACCGGCCACCACCCCGGTTACTGAGCCGCACAGCTTACTGAGCCGCACAGCGCGGTCACCCGCCCCTGCCCCGGCGGGACTCCCCTCCAGGGTCTGTCTCTGTCGAGATCTTCCCGCTGTCCACACGATTCCTCAGAGAGGACCAAGGTGTATTCCACGCCTCCCTCAGGCCCCCAGCAGCCCTACGGCCAGGGGCAGCCGCCCCAGCCCCAGCAGGGCGGCTACGGCTATCCCCAGCAGCCCGTGCCCCACGGTCACGGCCCCGCCCAGCCCTACGGCGCCCCCGGCGGCCCCGTGCCGCCCCCGCACTTCAACGGTGCCCCCGGCGCCCCCGCGACCCTTCCGGGCCCGGGCGTCACCGTGCGCGTGCTCATGTTCATCGGCGGCCCCGTGGGCATCCTCCTCGGCCTGATCCTGGCCGTGGTGGTCATGCTCGGCGTGGGGGTGGGCGTGGCGGCCAACAGCGCCAGCGAGACGGGCGGCGCCGACATCATGGGGATGGTGGGTGCCCTGGGCGCCCTCGGCTTCCTCTTCGCGCTGATCCCGCTCACCTACGGCATCATCTCCACGGTGCTCGCCGCGAAGATGGGTCAGCAGAAGAAGGGCGTCTACTGGGGCGTCGTCGCCTTCAACATCGTCGCCTCGCTGTTCCTGGTGCTCGGCGTCATCTCCGCGCTGGCCATGGAGACCGCCCCGTCCAACGTGGTTCCGCTGGCGTTCCACGCCACCATGACCGGGTTGATGTTCGCCCCGTCCGTGCGCCGGTTCTACGGCGTCTAGGCGCGCGCGTCGCCGCCGGTCGCACCGGCGGCGGAGCCGGAACGACCGGTGAGGGGCCCGGCGGGAGACCGCCGGGCCCCTCGGCGTTCCCGTCCCCGTTCGGGGATGCGCCGGTGGCCAGCGGCGATAGCCTGGGAACGGCCGGGCCGACGCCGTCGTCATCGATGGCGCGGGTCCTCGGCGGCCACCGCAGACCATGCGCGCAGACGTGGCGGTCCCCTCTACGATGGGCCCCTACCGACCACGCGTGACCACGGTCCCACCCAGGGACAACCCCGCCGCCACGCAGCGGCGGAGCCAAGCACAGGAGGGCATCAATGGAGACGGCAGAGATCGCGCGCCGCTTCCTCAGTTTCTTCGAGAAGAACGGACACACCGTGGTGCCCTCGGCAAGCCTGATCGCCGAGGACCCCACGCTGCTGCTGGTGCCCGCAGGCATGGTCCCCTTCAAGCCCTACTTCCTGGGTCAGCGCACACCGTCCTACAGCACGGCCACCAGCGTCCAGAAGTGCATCCGCACCAAGGACATCGAGGAGGTCGGCAAGACCTCCCGGCACGCCACGTTCTTCCAGATGCTGGGCAACTTCTCCTTCGGGGACTACTTCAAGGAGCGGGCGATCCCGCTGGCGTGGGAGCTCGTCACCACCCCGGTGGCCGAGGGCGGCTTCGGGATCGACCCCGAGAAGCTGTGGGTGACCGTCTACCTGGACGACGACGAGGCCGCGACCATCTGGCGCGACGTGGTCGGGGTCCGGCCCGAGCGCATCCAGCGCATGGGCAAGGAGGAGAACTACTGGGACATGGGCGTGCCGGGTCCCTGCGGCCCCTGCTCCGAGATCTTCTACGACCGCGGCCCCGAGTACGGGGTCGAGGGCGGCCCCGAGGCGGACGAGAACCGCTACATCGAGATCTGGAACCTCGTCTTCATGCAGTACGAGCGGGGTGAGGGCTCCGGCAAGGAGTACCCGATCCTCGGTGAACTGCCCAAGAAGAACATCGACACCGGCCTGGGCCTGGAGCGCCTGGCGGCGGTCCTCCAGGGCGTCGACAACATCTACGAGACCGACATCATCGGCCGCGTGCTGCACCGTGCCGCGGAGCTGACCGGTACCTCCTACGGCGACGACCACGACCAGGACGTCATGCTCCGCGTCGTCGCCGACCACGTGCGCAGCGCCGTCATGCTCGTCGGCGACGGGGTCAAGCCCGGCAACGAGAAGGCCGGGTACGTCCTGCGCCGTATCCTGCGCCGCTCGATCCGCAACCTGCGCCTGCTCTCGGGCACCGACTCCTTCTTCCTGCACGAGCTGACCGGGGTCAGTATCGACGCGATGAAGGACATCTACCCGGACCTGCTCGACAAGGCCGACGTCATCCACGGTGTCATCGACAACGAGGAGCGCAACTTCGCGGACACCCTCCGCGCGGGCACCACCCTGTTCGGCCGCGCCGCCGAGCGCACCCGCGCCGAGGGCGGCACCGTGTTCTCGGGTGTGGACGCCTTCCAGCTCCACGACACCTACGGCTTCCCCATCGACCTCACCCTGGAGATGGCGGCCGAACAGGGCCTCAGCGTCGACGAGGGTGCCTTCCGGGAGCTCATGCAGCGCCAGAAGGACACCGCCAAGGCCGACGCCAAGGCGAAGAAGCTCGGCAACGCCGACATCTCGCTCTACGCGCGTATGCACGAGAACGCCGGGAACACCGAGTTCCTCGGCTACACCGAGTCCGAGAGCGACGCCAGCGTCAAGGGCATCGTGGTGGACGGCGAGGGAGTCCCGGCGGCGCGGGCGGGCGACAAGGTCGAGATCGTCCTGGACCGCACCCCGTTCTACGGGGAGAGCGGCGGCCAGCTCGCCGACACCGGCACCCTCACCGTCGACGGGCGCGGCGTGGTGGACGTCGAGGACGTCCAGAAGCCGCTCCCCGGCCTGTTCGTGCACCGGGGCACCGTGCGTTCCGGTGAGGTCGTCCTGGACGACTCCGTGCACGCGCGGATCGACACCGGCCGTCGTCACGCCATCGAGCGCTCCCACTCGGCCACCCACCTGATCCACTCGGCGCTGCGCAACGCGATCGGCCCCTCCGCCGGTCAGGCCGGTTCGGAGAACCGCCCCGGCCAGCTGCGGTTCGACTTCACCGCCGACAACGCGCTGGGCGGCGAACGCCTGGCCGAGGTCGAGGAGGAGGTCAACACCGTCCTCGCCGGTGACATCGCGGTCCGAACCGAGGAGAAGAGCCTGGACGAGGCGCTGAAGATGGGTGCCCTGGCCATGTTCGGGGAGAAGTACGGCGACCGCGTGCGGGTCGTGGAGATGAGCGACTACTCGGTCGAGCTCTGCGGCGGCACGCACGTCGGCTCCACCGCTCGGCTCGGCATCGTCAAGCTCCTGGGGGAGTCCTCCATCGGCTCGGGTGTGCGTCGTGTCGAGGCCGCCGTGGGCGTGGACGCGTTCCGGCGCCTGTCCAAGGAGTCGGCCCTGGTCGGCCAGCTCTCGGAGCAGCTCAAGACCCCGCGTGAGGAACTGCCCGAGCGCATCGACACCATGGTCTCGCGGCTGCGCGCCGCCGAGAAGGAGATCGAGAAGCTGCGCGCGGCCCAGGTACTCCAGGCCGCGGGCGCCCTCGCGGCCGGTGCCCGCCGCCACGGCTCGGCGCTGGTCGTCGCGACCGAGGCGCCCGAGGGTGCCAGCGGCGACGACCTGCGCAAGCTGGTCCTGGACGTGCGCGGGCGCCTCGGCGAGGACGAGCCCGTGGTCGTCGCGATGACCGCCGTGCCCAAGGACCGGCCGGTCGTCGTCATCGCCGCGAACAAGGCGGCGCAGAAGGCCGGGATCAAGGCGGGCGAACTCGTGGGCGTCGCGGCCCGTGCCCTCGGCGGCGGTGGCGGCGGCAAGCCCGACATCGCCCAGGGCGGCGGTACCGACGCGACCAGGGTGGACGAGGCCCTGCGCGCCGTGGAGGCGCGTGTCGCGGGCGCCTAGGCACCCGCGACGGCCGTACGACCGCGCTCCGTGCCCCCGGTGGACACGGAGCGCGGTCCGCCCGCCCCCCGCACACAGGACCTCGTCGTCCGCCCCCTGCGGCGCACCGTTCCGACGGTGCCTCGCGTGTGACCAAGCCGACGTCGCGCCGCCGACCGGTGCGGGGGCGCGCCGCCGCACCGTGGGCGCGAGGGCCCGACACCGTCCGTCCACACGCCCCGCGCGACCACGGTGACCTAGACTCGGATCGCGGGGGCGTCCACCGCCGCCCACCGGCGCGACCCGCGCGGGGCCCCGGACACCGGGACCGGACGAGCCGGTGCGGGTTGCCCGGGTGAAGCTGCGTACCGTCTGCGAATCGGGCATACTGTGGCGCGTCACAGCCGATCACATGGCTGTCTGCGCGGAGATTCCCGCGATCCAGCTGATGAACAGGACCACCGTGTTGAGGATTTCCCGACAACGGTGCTGTGCCGTCGACGGTACGGCCCGTGCGAGCAGCGCCCCCACACAGGAGGAGGCGACCTCGTGAGACACGGTGTGCGCCTGGCCATCGATCCGGGCAACGCGCGTATCGGCGTCGCCGCCAGCGACCCGAGCGGCGTACTGGCCAGCCCGGTCGAAACGGTTCCGAGGGGCAGGGGCGACGTCCAGCGCATCGCCCTCCTCGTGCTGGAGAAGGAGGCCCGCGAGGTCGTCGTGGGCTACCCCGCCTCCCTGTCCGGCCAGGAGGGACCGGCGGCCCGCTCCGCCCGCGAGTTCGCGAACACCCTCGCCCGGCTCCTCGACCCGGTCCCCGTCCGGCTCGTGGACGAACGCCTCACGACGGTGACCGCGCAGGGGCAGTTGCTCTCGGGCGCCTCCTTCGGCAAGAAGGGGGCCAGGGGCGGCCGGGCCCGCCGCTCGGTCATCGACCAGGCGGCCGCCACCGTGCTCTTGCAGAGCGCCTTGGACCAGGAACGGTCGACAGGCCATCCCCCGGGCGAGATCGTCCGTGCAAGCCAGGGAGATTCATGACCGACAGGGATGACTACCCCGATCCCCGCCGTGGACGCGCCGACCGCGAGGGCGGCTACGACTACGACCCGTTGTCCGACCCCCTTCCCGCGCAACCGCCCTCGCGCGGTCGCCGCGCACGCCCCGAACCCGGACCCAACACCCGGGCCGAGGAGCCGGGGACGGGTGAGTTCGGGCACACCGGCGGGTACGGCGGCCAGGCCCCGGGGCGGCCCGCCCCGGGACGCCGACGCAGGGCCGAGCCGCCCGCCGACGAGACCCCGTGGAACGACGACCCGCACGCGGCCCCTCCACGCCGGTTCGGCGCGGCCGACGCCCTGCGAGGGGGGCGCGCCGCGCGCGGCGGCCAGGCCCCGGGGCGGCCCGCCCAGGCGTCACCGCCCGACACCGGAGGCCAGCAGCGCCCGGGTCCCGACGCGACGCAGGACGCCCTGGCGGCCCTGGCCAACCTCGGCGGTGCCCAGAGCGCCTCGCGCGCTCCTGCGGGCGCCCCTGCCGACGCCGAGCCGCCCGCCCGGGAACAGCCCCCGCGCCGGGCCCGGCGCGCCCGCGCGGAGCAGCCCGAGGAACCGCGTTCCGCCTTCTGGGGCGACGACGCCGAGGAGTCCGACGCCTTCGGCGCCGAGCCCCCCGTAGAGGAACCGCAGAGCCGTCGGGGCCGGCGTCGGCGTGCCCAGGAGACCCCGCCCGAGCCCCAGGGCGACACCGGTGCGTTCCGGTCCCGGGAGCCCGAGCCGGAGGAGCCCGCGGGGCGTCGCGGCCGCCGTCGTTCGCGTCGGGCGGAGCCGGAGCCGGAGGACACCGGTGCCTTCCGGGCCCCGGAACCCGAGCCCGAGCCGGAGCCGGAGGCGCCGTCGGGGCGTCGGGGCCGCCGTCGTTCGCGCGTCGAGGAAGAGCCCGAGGACACCGGCGCGTTCGCGACCGCACCGGTCACCGACACCGGGGCCTTCGCGGAGCTCTCCCACCTGGACGAGGACGAGGAACACCTCACGGACACCGGCTCCTTCCTCGCACAGGAACCCGAGGACGAGGAGCCCAAGGGACGTCGCGGCCGCCGCAGGTCCAGGCGCGGCCGCCGCGCCGAGCCCGAACCCGAACCCGAGGTGGAGGAGGAGCCCGAGGAGGACCTCTACGAAGAGGACAGCCTCGAGGACATCGCCGCCACCTACGGCAACAGCCGCGCCAACCGCAAGCGCGCCAAACGTGCCAAGGCCGCGCAGGCGGCCCGGCTCAACAAGGGCAAACCGAAGAAGCGCCGGAAGAGCAAGGGCATGGTGGTCGTGCTCGCCCTCGTCCTGCTGCTCGTCGTGGCGGGCGGAGGCTACGGGGTCGCGCGCGCCTACGTCTTCCCGCCGGACTTCTCCGGCGACGGCGAGGGCGAGGTCGTCTTCCGTATCGCCGAGGGCGAGAGCGGTACCGCCATCGCGCAGAGCCTCGTGGACCAGGGCGTGGTCGCCAGTGTGCGGGCCTTCACCAATGCCCTCGGCTCGGAGGGCCTGGTGCCCGGCACCTACTCCCTTGCCGAGGGCATGAGCGGTGAGAGCGCGGTCGCCGCCCTGTTCGACCCGGACAACCGGCTCGGCGGGCGGGTGACCATCCGCGAGGGCCTGCGTTCCGAACAGGTGCTCCAGATGGTCTCCGAGGAACTGGGCGTTCCGTTGGAGGAGCTGGAGGAGGCCTACGGCAGTACCGAGGACCTCAACCTCCCCGACTACGCGACCGAGGGACCGGCCGGGTACCTGTTCCCCTCCACCTACCGCTTCGAGCCGGACACCGACGCCCTGTCGATGCTGCGCACGATGATCACCCAGCACAAGCGGGTCGCCGAGGAGTCGAACCTGGAGGAACGGGCCGCGGACATCGGCTACGACGCGAACGAGATCATGGCGATCGCGTCCATCGTGCAGGCCGAGAGCGGCCGCAGCGAGGACATGCCGAAGATCTCGCGGGTGGTGCACAACCGCCTGGACATCGACATGCCGCTCCAGATGGACAGCACCTGCTTCTTCGCCATCGGCGAGTACGGCATCGCGCTCAACAACGATCAGCTGGCCCGGTGCCGGGACGACACCAGCGGGTTCGACACCTACTTCAGCACCGGTCTCATCCCCGGACCGTTCGTGGCCCCCGGCCAGGAGGCCATCGAGGCGGCCCTGGACCCGGAGGAGGGCGAGTGGCTGTACTTCGTGGCCACCGACCCGGACAACGGCGTCACCGAGTTCGCCGAGACCCACGCGGAGTTCGAGGTCCTCAAGGAGCGCTTCCAGGAGACCTGGGGCGGCGGCAGCGGAGGGGACGGCGAGTGACACGCGCCGCGGTCCTGGGCTCGCCGGTGGCCCACTCCCTCTCGCCGGTCCTGCACACGGCCGCCTACGCGGCCCTGGGCCTCGGGGAGTGGTCCTACGGCCGGTTCGAGTGCGACGAGGAGGGGCTCGCGCCCTTCCTCAAGGGTCTGGACCGGTCCGAGTGGGCCGGGCTGTCCCTGACCATGCCGCTCAAGCGCCGGGCCATGGACCTGGCCGGGGAGGTCTCCTCCCTCGCCAGGGAGGTCGGCGGAGCCAACACGCTGGTCCGGAGCGCGGCGGGGTGGGCGGCCGCCAACACCGACGTCGAAGGGATCGCGACCGCGCTGACCGAGGCGGGCGTGCCGGTCCCCGCGAGCACGGTCGTGCTGGGCGCCGGGGCCACCGCGGCCTCGGCCCTGGCCGCCCTGAGGGAACTGGGTGCGACCGGTCCGGTCACCGTCCTGGCCCGTGACACCGGGCGGACCGGTGAGGTCACGTCCGCCGCCGAGCGGCTCCGCAGGCCGGTCCGTGTGGCCCCGCTGGCGGAGATCGACCGCCACCTGGACGTCGACCTGGTGGTCTCCACCCTGCCCTCGGGGGCCACGGACGGGTGGGCCGAGCGCGTCGCGGCCTCTCGCGCCGACCTGTTCGACGTGGTCTACGACCCCTGGCCCACCGCCGTCGCCGCGGCGGTCGCCCGCCGTGGCGGGCGCGTGGTCGGCGGGTTCCCCATGCTCCTGCACCAGGCCGCGGCGCAGGTCCGGCTGATGACGGGGGTCGACAAGGCCCCGGTGGAGGCCATGCGGGCAGCCGGGGAGGCGGAGCTGCTCCGGCGCTCCGCCCGCCCCGGGAGCTGACGCACGGGGCGCGGTGGCCGTGTGGTCGCCGGGCCCTGTATAGTGGGAGCCATCGACTTGGTCCGGTGTGTCCGACACACCGGAGCCGCAAGCGGAGATGATCCTCCCACCTACCGGACTCCGTCCGTGTGGGTTCCGGTCAGACGACGGGCACACCGCCCCGTGATCGTCGGGCACCCGTGTACGGGTTCCGGCGGCCCGGTGTGCGGCTCCGTCGTGAACATCCGGTCGGATCGCCCCGCTTGCACACGCTGGCGGGGTTTCTCGTTTCTGGTGAGACCCCAACGCGGGCGGGTGGCCTGAACAAGCACGGGCGACCCGGTCGAACAGGCCGACCACCCCAGGGTGGACGGCCGGTCCCAGGTAATCCGAGAAAGCTAGGGAGGGGTCTCATCAGCACAGAGCCCCGCATCAATGACCGTATCCGGGTGCCCGAGGTCCGACTCGTCGGACCCAACGGTGAGCAGGTCGGAATCGTCTCCGTGCAGGACGCGCTGCGTCTGGCCCAGGAGTCGGACCTCGACCTCGTCGAGGTCGCGCCGACCGCGCGCCCGCCGGTCGCGAAGCTGATGGACTACGGCAAGTTCAAGTACGAGTCCGCGGTCAAGGCCCGTGAGTCGCGCAAGAACCAGTCGAACACGATCATCAAGGAGATCAAGCTCCGCCCGAAGATCGACCCGCACGACTACGAGACCAAGAAGGGTCACGTCGTCCGGTTCCTCAAGAGCGGGGACAAGGTCAAGGTGACGATCATGTTCCGTGGCCGCGAGCAGTCCAGGCCCGAGCTCGGGCGCAGGCTGCTGGCGCGTCTTGCCGAGGACGTCCGGGATCTCGGCACGGTCGAGTCCCAGCCCAAGCAGGACGGCCGCAACATGGTCATGGTGATCGGTCCGCACAAGCGGCGTTCCGAGCACAAGGCCGAGGCCCGTGCGGCGGCGGGGGACAAGACCCGCCGCGACGAGCGCGACCAGGCGTAAGGCGCCAGGGGAAGTCCCCCACCGCCCGGGCGCCGTCAAGGCGACGACCGGGTGGTGGGGTGGGCTGCGCCCGACCAGTCCGTGATGCACCGGTGTGCGACGGGACCCCGCCGTAGTGGCGGAACATTCGCGGTGTCCGCATCCTGTGCGGGTACCGCGCCGACGGAGTAGGAGACGACGGCGACATGCCGAAGAACAAGTCCCACAGTGGAGCCAAGGACCGTTTCAAGGTCACCGGTTCCGGCAAGATCATGCGCCGCCGTGCCAACAAGAACCACATCCTTGAGCACAAGACCTCCAAGCGCAAGCGCAAGCTGGGCACGGAGGCCGAGCTCGCTCCGGCCGACACCAAGAACATCAAGAAGCTCCTGGGCATGTAGCACCGGAGCACCTTCCGTCCTCCTCGGCCAGCCCGTGCGCCCGACCCCGTCGGCGCGCTGAGGCGCCAGGGGGACCACCACCTGAAGCGAACACGGTCGCTGGGTGCGTCCTGGCCGGACCGGTCGGCGCGCCGTGCGCGCCGGAAGAACCAATGAGGGAGTCACTGTGGCACGCGTGAAGCGGGCTCTCAACGCCAAGAAGAAGCGCAAGGTCGTTCTCGACCGGGCCAGTGGTTACCGCGGGCAGCGCTCGCGCCTGTACCGCAAGGCCAAGGAGCAGATGCTCCACTCGATGACCTACTCCTACCGGGACCGCAAGGACCGCAAGGGGCAGTTCCGTCGTCTGTGGATTCAGCGCATCAACGCCGCCTCCCGCGCGCACGGCCTGACCTACAACCGTCTCATCCAGGGTCTGAAGCTGGCCGAGATCGAGGTCGACCGTCGCATGCTGGCCGAGCTGGCCGTCAACGACGAGGCCGCCTTCGCCGTGCTCGTGGAGAAGGCCAAGCAGGCCCTCCCCGCCACCGCCGCGGCCTAACGGGCAGCCGGAAGAAGCAGACGGGTAGCGATGGCGAGCCACGAGTTCACGAGTGTCCGGTCACCCAGGATCAAGGGGGTTCGGCGGCTCGCCAAGCGCACCTTCCGTCAGCGTGAACGGCGCTTCCTCGCGGAGGGGCCGCAGGCCGTACGGGAGGCCCTGGCCGCCGTCAACGGCGGCGACGGGCGGTCCCCCTACAACGGGACCGCCCACGGCGTCGTCGAGGTCTACGCCACGGCGGAGGCCATGCAGCGCCACATCGACCTGATGGACGCCGCCCACACCGCGGGCGTGCCCACCCACCGGGTCAGTCTCGACGTGATGTCCGAACTGGCGCAGACCATCACCCCGCAGGGGGTCATCGCGGTCTGCGAGTTCGTCGACGTCCCCTTGGAGAGCGTCTCCGACGTGCGACTGGCCGTCGTCCTCTCCCACGTGCGCGACCCCGGCAACGCCGGGACGGTCCTGCGCACCGCCGACGCGGCCGGTGCCGACGTCGTCATCTTCACCGACGCCTCGGTGGACCCCTACAACGGCAAGTGCGTGCGCGCCTCCGCCGGAAGCCTGTTCCACCTGCCCGTGGTGGTGGGGGTGCCGGTGGCCCGTGCGGTGGACTTCCTGCACGGCGCCGGGGCCCGGGCCTGGGCCGCGGACGGCGGCGGTGAGCGCGACCTGCACCAGCTGGCCGACGACGGCGACCTGGACGGCCCCGTGGGCTGGGTCTTCGGCAACGAGGCCTGGGGCCTGCCGGAGGAGATCGTGCAGCTGACCGACGGCGCGGTCAGCGTCCCGATCTACGGCGCGGCCGAGAGCCTGAACCTGGCCACGGCGGCGGCGGTGTGCCTGTACACCACCGCGCGCCAGCAGCGCCGCGCCTGAGCGCGTCCCGGGCCGACCGGACGGCCCGCGCCTCCTACGGCGGGCCCGAAAGCCCGTATCCGGCCACGACCGCAGCGGCCTCCCCTCGGGTGGCCGAGCCGGGCCGGGACCGTCCCCTGCCGCGGGTCGTCGGCGCCCTCCGGCGTGGCGTCCGCACCCTCGGGTCGTCACTCCGCGTCATGATCAGGCGGCTGACCCGGGGTGGAGCGACCGGTGGTGTACACGCTCGGTAACAGGTTCTCCCAACCACCCGAAATGCACGTGCACGGGGTTCGAGTGTCGATAGGGTCGGGCCAGTACGACGGTGGTTCACGCGCATCCCGCTGGCCCACCCCCATCCGACCCGTGCCACGGGTGGGGCGGTGTGCGTGTCCGCGATGACACGGTCGGTCCGACGACAGGGTGTGAGCACGCGAGGCTCGGACACGTCGACGGTCGGCCCCGAGACCGACACCCGGCCGACCGCCGGACGGTGCCGGAAGCGGACGGACCGCCGCCCCGCGGGCTCCGGGTGACGCCGTATCCCGGGTCACCAGGCGTATCGGGTGGGAGTGCAGGGTAGATCTGCGGTGGTGTCCGGGGGAGCGCGACAGCGGACACGACCGGACAGCGATCCCGACCCAGGAGTCCTGTGGTCGCGGACCTTCGGAGGGGAGCGGGGAGAGGCGTGGGCAGCGGCCGACAGGTGGGCCAACCGGCGGAGGACTCCGACGGTGCGGCGGCGCGACCCCCCGAGGGCCCGGTACCCGGGTCCGAACCACCCGTGGACTCCACCGTCGGACGGGAGGCCGCCCCGGAACCGGACGCGCGTCCCGGGCGACGGCGCCCCACCGCGTCGGCCCTCAGGGACGTGGACACCGCGTCGGCCGGGGCGGACGGTCCGCCGCTGCACGCCGACGACCTGCCCGACGGGGTCGTCGTCGCCGACGCCGGCGGCAGGGTCGTCCTGTTCAACTCGCTCGCCGCGCAGCTGACCGGGGTCCCCGCGACCTCCGCGATCGGCCGCGACTTCCGCCTCGCCCTTCCGCTGAACGGGCTCGACGGCAACAACTGGTGGGAGTCCAGCGACCCCTACGGCGGGGACCGCGAACGCACCCGACAGCCCGAGCGCATGCTCTGCCTGCCCGACGACCGGGAGATCCTCGTCTCCGCCCGCTACGTGCGCGCCCGCCCCGGCGGCGACCTCGTCCGCCTGGTCCTCACCCTCAGGGACGCCTCGGCGCGGGCCGAGCGTTCCCGGGCCGACCTCGTCTCGGAGGTCGCGCACGAACTGCGCTCGCCGCTCACCAGCGTCAAGGGCTTCACCTCCACCCTCCTCAGCAAGTGGGAACGGCTCACCGACAAGCAGAAGCTGTTCATGCTGGAGACCGTCAACGCCGACGCCGACCGCGTCACCCGGCTCATCCACGACCTCCTGGACGTCTCCCGGATCGAGTCCGGACGGCTGGAGGTGCGCCGCCAGGTCGTCGACCTGCCCACCACGGTGCGCCGCATGGTCGCGGGCCGGGTGGCCTCGGGCTACGCCGAGGACCGCTTCCGCGTCGAGACGCGCGGCGAGCTTCCGCAGATGTGGCTGGACGCCGACAAGCTGGAGCAGATCCTCGGCAACCTCGTGGAAAACGGGGTGCGGCACGGCGCTGGTACTGTCAGTGTCGTGATCGAGCCGTGTGAAGGAGGAGCAGCGGTGTCGGTGCGCGACGAGGGCCAGGGCATAGCACCCGAGACCGTTCCGCGCGTCTTCCGTCAGTTCTGGCGCGGGAAGCGCCGTGGCGGAACCGGCCTCGGACTGTTCATCGTCAAGGGTCTCGTCGAGGCCCACGGCGGCACGATCACCGTCGGACGCGCCCCCAACGGCGGCGCCGAGTTCCGATTTACCGTGCCCGCCGGGACCCCCGAGTTCGTCTGAGCCCTCAGACCCCTCGGCCCTCCGGTGGGCGCACGCGGCACGTCCCGGACCCCGCGACGGACCTTCCCGGGCTGCCCGACACCGCCTGTGCATTTCCTGTCGGCTTCGTCCGCCCCTGTGCGGACCGTGACTGCCGTGCCGGTCCCCGCTCCGCGGGGGACCGGTGACGGCGAGGCAACCAACCATGTCTGCACCGAACAATTCCTTCGACCCCGTCGAGGTGACCTCCCTGCACCCCGACGAGGTCGCCCGCATGCGCGAGGAGGCGCTGGCCGCGATCGAGGCCGCCGCCGACCTCGCCGAACTCAAGGAGGTCCGGCTCGCGCACGCCTCGGACCGCTCCCCGCTGGCCCTGGCCAACCGGGAGATCGGCGCTCTCCCCCCGGCCGCCAAGGCCGACGCGGGCAAGCGCGTCGGCGGCGCCCGGCGCGACGTCGGTCAGGCCCTCAAGGCCCGCCAGGCGGTCCTGGAGGCCGAGCGCGACGAGCGCGTCCTGGTGGAGGAGCGCGTGGACGTCACCCTGCCCTGGGACCGTACGCCCCGGGGCGCCCGCCACCCGCTGACCACCGTCGCCGAGCGCATGACCGACGTCTTCGTCGGCATGGGCTTCGAGGTCGCGGAGGGCCCGGAGGTGGAGGCGGAGTGGTTCAACTTCGACGCCCTCAACTTCCAGCCCGACCACCCGGCGCGCAGCATGCAGGACACCTTCTTCGTCGAGGGCCCCGACGGCGGCGAGTCCGGCCTGGTCATGCGTACCCACACCTCCCCGGTCCAGATCCGCGCGCTGCTCTCACGCGAACTGCCGGTGTACGTGGTCGCTCCCGGCAAGACCTTCCGCACGGACGAGCTCGACGCCACCCACAGCCCGGTCTTCCACCAGTTGGAGGGCCTGGTCGTCGACAAGGGGATCACCCTGGCGCACCTGCGCGGCGCCATCGACGCCTTCGTCGAGTCGGTCTTCGGCGAGGGCCTGCGGACCCGGTTCCGGGCCTCCTACTTCCCGTTCACCGAACCCTCCGCCGAGGTGGACATCGAGTGCTTCGTGTGCCGGGGCGCCTCGGTGGGCGACCCCGACCGGCCCTGCCGTACCTGCTCCAGCGAGGGCTGGATCGAGATCGGCGGCTGCGGTGTGGTCAACCCGCGCGTGCTCACCGCCGCCGGGGTGGACCCGCAGGTGTACAGCGGCTGGGCCTTCGGCCTGGGAATCGAACGGACACTGATGTTCGCGCACGGAGTGCGCGACATGCACGACATGGTCGAGGGCGACATCCGCTTCACCTCGGCCTTCGGGAGTGAGAACTGATGCGCGTCCCCCTGACCTGGCTGCGTGAGTACGTCGAGCTTCCGGCCGACGTCTCCGCCCGTGACCTCGCCTCCCGGCTGACCCTGGCCGGGCTGGAGGTCGAGACCGTCGACGAGCTCGGCTCCGACCTGACCGGCCCCATCGTCTTCGGCCGCGTGCTGGAGATCGAGGAGCTGACCGGCTTCAAGAAGCCCATCCGCCACTGCCGCGTGGACGTGGGGGAGGCCAACGGCACCGGTGAACCGCAGGAGATCGTCTGCGGCGCCCGCAACTTCTCCGAGGGCGACCTCGTCGTCGTCTCCCTGCCCGGAGCCGAACTCCCCGGGGGGTTCCGCATCGGTGCCCGCAAGACCTACGGGAAGATGTCGGCGGGCATGATCTGCTCGGCCACCGAGCTCGGCCTGTGGGAGGACCACGACGGAATCGTCGTGCTCCCGGAGGGCTTCGCAGCGACCGGTACCGACGCCATCGGCGTGCTCGGCCTGCGTGAGGACGTCCTCGACATCGCCGTCACCCCGGACCGCGGGTACGCGTTGTCCATGCGGGGCGTGGCACGCGACGTCGCCGCCCTGTATGGGGTCGCCCTGCTCGACCCCGCCGACGCCGCCGTGGCCGCGCCCTCCGGCCCCGGTCACCCCGGTTCGATCGAGGACCCGCAGCGCTGCGACCGCCTCGTGCTGCGCGGCGCCACCGGCTTCGACCCGCAGGCTCCCACGCCGCTGTGGATGCGGCGCCGCCTGCACCAGAGCGGGGTCCGCCCCGTCTCCCTGGCCGTGGACGTCACCAACTACGTGATGCTCGAACTCGGTCAGCCGCTGCACGCCTGGGACCGCGACCGCGTGAACGGCGCGATCCGTGTCCGGCAGGCCGAGGCGGGGGAGAAACTGGAGACCCTCGACCACGTCCAGCGCTCCCTGGACGCTGACGACATCGTCATCGCCGACGACTCCGGCGCCCAGGCGGTCGCCGGAGTGATGGGTGGCCTCGACACCGAGATCGGGCCGGAATCCACCAACGTGCTGGTGGAGGCCGCGCACTTCGACGCCATGAGCGTGGCCCGCGCCTCCCGCCGCCACCAGCTGTCCTCGGAGGCCTCGCGGCGCTTCGAGCGCGGTATCGACTCCGCCGCCCAGCTGGTCGCGGCCACCCGTGCCGTGAACCTGCTCGCCGAGCTCGGAGGAGCCTCGGTGGAGACCGCCTACACGGTCGTCGACGCCGCCGTGTCACGTCAGCCGATCGTCGTCCGGGCCTCCCACGCCGCGAGCGTGGCCGGGGTGGACTACCCGGAGGGCACCAGCGAGCGGTGGCTGCGCGCCGTCGGCTGCGACGTCGAGACCGACGGGGACCTGCTGCGGGTCACACCGCCCACCTGGCGTCCCGACATCACCGACCCCAACGACCTCGCCGAGGAGATCATCCGCTTCGAGGGGTACGAGAACATCCCCTCGATCCGTCCCAGCGGCTCCGGGCGGGGCCTGACCTCCAGCCAGCGTCTGCGCCGCGCGGTCGGCCGCGTCCTGGCCGACACCGGCTTCAACGAGGTGCTGTCGTACCCGTTCACGGCCGAGCGCGACCTCGACGGCCTCCAGCTGGCCGCCGACGACCCGCGCCGTGCCGGTCTCCGCCTGGCCAACCCGCTCAACGAGGAGGAGCCGCTGCTGCGGACCACCCTCCTGCCGGGGCTCTTCAAGGCGCTGGCCCGCAACGTGGGCCGGGGCATGACCGACGTCGCCCTGTTCGAGTCGGGTCTGGTCTACCTGCCGGTCCCCGGCGCCACCCGCGCGCCGATCCTGCCGGTCGACCGCGGGCCGAGCGTCGAGGAGCTCGCTCTCGTCGACGCCGCCCTGCCCGAGCAGCCGCGCCGGGTCGGCGCGGTCCTGACCGGTCACGCCGAGCGTGCGGGCTGGTGGGGGGAGGGGCGCGCCGCCACCTGGGCCGACGCGATCCAGGCCGCCCGCGACGTGGCCCGGGTGGCCGGGGTGGACCTCGGGATCGAGGCCGACGCCCGTGCCCCGTGGCACCCCGGTCGCTGCGCGGCCCTGTTCGTGGAGGTGGAGGGTGAGCGGGTGCTCGTCGGCCACGCGGGCGAACTGCACCCCAGGGTCGTCAAGGCGTTCGGTCTTCCGGAGCGCACCGCCGCCATGGAGATCGACCTCGACGGCGTCGAGCGCGCCCGCACCGGGGTTCCCGCGCCGACGGTGTCGACCTACCCGGTGGCCACGCAGGACGTCGCCCTGGTCGTGGACGCCTCGGTGCCGGTCGGCCGGATCACCGAGGCGCTGGCCGAGGGGGCCGGCCCCCTGCTGGAGAGCGTGCGGCTGTTCGACGTGTACACGGGCGAGCAGGTCGGTGAGGGGCGCAGGTCCGTCGCCTTCGCCCTGCGGTTCCGCGCCGAGGACCGCACGCTGACGGCCGAGGAGGCCGGCGCCGCACGGGACGCCGCCGTCGCCCTGGCGACCGAGCGCACGGGCGCGGTGCTGCGCGGCTGATCCGGCCGACGCCACGGCGAGGGCGGGGCGGGTACTCCCTGAGGGGGAGGACGCGCCCCGCCTTCGTGTGTTACCACGGGGCAGAGAACCCGACCACTGCCGAACAGGAATCATGGCCGGCAGGACCGCTGTTGTGAAACGTGCGGTGTCACGGTTCGGATTTCAAGAAAATTGGAAGGATGTCTTTCCAGCGTAGTAAGGGTTTTAGCGCGAGGTGCCGGGGGTAGCCGGAATGAAGTTTGGGTTTCGGGGCATGAAAGCTCGTTTTGGCTCTTGCTGTGGAGCGGCCTGAGAACTTAGCCTGCGAGTACCTGCCACGACCTGGGCGCCCCAGGGAGGGGTCAGATCCGTTTTCCGCTGCGCGTTCTCGCGCATGTCACGGCTCGGAGGTCGCCATATGACCGAAACGGTTGTCTCGTCCGCGCTCACTCCCAAGGAATACCGGGAGCCCAGCCGCCTCTGGCATACCTTCTGTGACATGAACGCCGTGGCCAAGGGCCCGGAGTTCGTGGTGGCCCGCGCCGAGGGCGTGTGGCTCTGGGACCGGTCCGGTGACCGCTACCTCGACGGCACGGCCAGTCTCTGGTACTGCAACGTCGGGCACGGCCGGGCGGAGATCGCGGACGCGGTCCACCGACAGATGAGCACCCTGGAGGCCTACACCGTCTACGGGGACTTCGCCAACGCACCCGCGATGGAGCTGAGCGAGCGCCTGGCCGCTCACGCCCCGATGGACGACCCGCGCGTCATCCTCACCTGCGGGGGAGGGGAGTCGATCGACACCGCCGCGAAGCTGGCGCGCTCGTACTGGGCGACACAGGGCCAGCCGGAGCGGCAGCACCTGATCAGCCGGACCGGGGGCTACCACGGCCTCAACGGGTTCGGCACGAGCATCATCGGCATGGAGCGCTTCCGCTCCGGTTACGGCAGGCTCATCGAGGACACCTCGGTGGTTCCGCACGACTCCGCCGCCGCTCTGGAGGCGGAGATCCTGAGGGTCGGGGCGGACCGGGTGGCCGCCTTCTTCGCCGAGCCGGTGATCGGGGCGGGCGGTGTCTTCCTGCCGGAGCAGGACTACTTCGCCGACGTGGCACGGATCTGTCGCAAGTACGGAGTCCTGTTCGTCGTCGACAGCGTGATCTGCGGGTTCGCCCGTCTGGGGAACTGGTTCGGGATCGAGCGGTTCGGGGTGAGCCCGGACATGATCGTGTTCGCCAAGGGCGTCTCCAGCGGGTACCTGCCGCTGGGCGGGGTCATGGTCAACGGTCGTGTGGCCGATCCCTTCTGGAACCAGGAGGGCAACCCGTTCCTGCACGGCACCACCTACGCCGGACACCCGTCGGCCTGCGCCGCGGCCATGGCCAACCTCGACATCCTGGAGCGCGAGGACCTGTTCACGGTCTCGCGTGAGGTGGAGACCCACCTGGACTCCGCGCTGCGGGGGTTGGCCGACCACCCGCTGGTGGCCGAGGTCCGCTCCGGGGTGGGCGTGATGGGCGCGGTGGAGCTCACCGAGGAGGCGCTCGCGGAACGCGGGGTCACCACGGCGGAGGTCTTCGCCGAGGCCCGTATGCGGGGTGTCATCGTCCGTCCGATCCCGAGGGCGCTGCTGGTGTCGCCGCCCCTGGTGATCACCTGGGAGCAGGTCGAGCACCTGACCTCGACCCTGTGGGGGGCCCTGGACGCGGTCATGGCACGGCACTGACGAGGGGGGAGCCCGGCCCCGCCGGGCTCCCCCCGGAAAAGGGAACAACAGCAGTACGGCAGTACGGCAGGACCCACCGGTGGACGTCACGCGCCGGTGGGTTGATTATTTTCCTAGGAAACCTCTGTCGAGTGCTGGTATCGTGCAGTAATATTTACTGGGAAGATACTTCTTCGGGGGTGCGTGTGGTGGGTGCCCCCGGACCACTCGACGGGGGACGACCATGACGGCACGGGACGAGCACGCGACGGTACGGGACGGCTCCGAGGTCGCCGGTTCCGGTGGCTCCGGACCCAGCGGCGACGACCTGATCACCGCCTGGGGTCTGGTGCACGAGGCGATGAACGCGATCCAGCCTCGCCTGCTGCACGGCATCACCCCGGACGGCAGGGACATGGCGGGGCCCTGGTTCGAGGTGTTGATCCGCCTCCAGCGCACTCCCGGGCACCAGTTGCCGATGAGCCGCCTCGCGCGCGAGGTCAGTCTCAGCACGGGCGGGTTCACCAAGCTGGCCGACCGCCTGGAGAAAGAGGGCTACCTGGAACGGCACAACTGTTCCACCGACCGCCGGGTCGTCTACGCCACCCTCACCGACCAGGGGCTGGAGTTCATCGGCGTGGCCCGGGTCCGGCACGTCGAACGGCTGCGGGAGCACGTGCTCGCGCCGCTGGGGGAGGCGGGGGTTCGACAACTCGCCACCATCGCGCGTACGCTCCGTGACAGTGCTTGCGACTGATACGCGCCCCGGTGGGGACTCTGCGTAGTCGAATCCCCACTCCGGCGTCGGCCCGATCCACGTGAATGTGCTGAAAACATCCCATGCGCCTTCGTTCCCATGTAGGTTGGCCAGAGTTCGGGGACCCAACGCGGGGTGGGTCGGGAGCACCGAGGTTCCGGGGGGAATGAATGAGGCTGTTCACCACTGCTGCCCAGATGAGGCCCATTCCCCGATCCTCCCGCTTCGCCAACGGCGGAGTCTCCTTCTGGTTCCGCGAGGAGGGTCTGCCGGAGCGCAGATCCCCCCTGCCGGGCGACGCCGACTACGACGTCTGCGTGGTCGGGGCCGGTTACACGGGACTGTGGACCGCCTACTACCTCAAGAAGGACCAGCCCGACCTGCGTGTCTGTGTGGTCGAGCGGGAGTTCGCCGGGTTCGGCGCCTCCGGGCGTAACGGAGGGTGGTTGTCCGCCGAGTTCTCCGGCTCCCAGGAGGACTACGCTCGGTCACACGGCAAGCCCGCCATGATCGCGCTCCAACGCACGTTGATGAGCACCGTCGACGAGGTGGTCTCCGTCGCCGAGGCCGAGGGCATCGAGGCGGACGTGGTCAAGGGCGGCATGCGGCTGGTCGCCGGCAACGCCGCCCAGCGCGAGCGCCTCCAGGCGCACATCGACTACCTCCAGGACTGGGGGTACTGGCCGGACGACATCCACATGGTGGACCCGGACCACGAGCCCCCGATCGCGGTGGACGGCGCCGTCGCGGCCGCCTACTCCCCGCACGCCGCCCGTGTCCAGCCCGCCAAACTGGTCACCGGCCTGGCCCGTGTGGTCGAAGCGATGGGCGTGGACCTGTTCGAGGACACCCCGGTCACCGAGATCCGGCCGCGCACCGGTTCCGAGCGGCCGTCCGTGGTCACCGAGCACGGCACCGTCCGCGCCGACCACGTCCTGCGCGCCACCGAGGGCTTCACCTCCACCCTGCGCGGACAGCGGCGTCGCTGGCGCCCGATGTACTCCTCCATGATCGTCACCGAGCCGATCCCCGCGGACCTGTGGGAACGCATCGGCTGGGAGGGTCGCGAGCTCCTGCGCGACTCCGCCCACTCCTATGTCTACGCCCAGCGCACCGCCGACGACCGCATCGCCATCGGCGGGCGCGGCGCGCCGCACCGCTTCGGTGCCTCCGAGGACAACGAGGGCGCCACCGCGCCGCAGGCCATCGCCGAGCTCTGGCGTTCCCTGACCGGGCTCTTCCCCGACGTCGCGGACGCGCCGATCGAGCACGCGTGGTCGGGTGTGCTCGGGGTGCCCCGGGACTGGTCCCCGACCGTGAACCTGGACGCCGAGTCCGGCCTGGGCTGGGCGGGCGGCTACTCCAGCAGCGGGGTCTCCACCAGCAACCTGGCCGGGCGCACTCTGCGCGACCTGGTCCTGGGGCGCACCACCGACCTCACCCGTCTGCCGTGGGTGGGGCACGAGGTGCGCGGTTGGGAGCCCGAGCCGCTGCGCTGGATGGGCACCCAGGTCGTGCGCGGGCTCTACCGCACCGCCGACCGCCGCGAGTCACGCACCGAGGGCAAGGGGCACACCTCCCGCCTGGCGGACCTGGCCACCCGTATGCCCGGCAACTGACCCGGTCACCGCGTTCCGACCGAGCCCCCGCCGCCCCCGCACCCCGCCGTCCCCGCTCCGTTCCCCCCTGTCCTCCGTGCCGCCGAGGCCCCGTTCCCTCTCCGCCCTCAGTTGCATAAAATTACACTGGCATGCATGATGGTTCAGTCCAAGCGCGAAGAGAGGGTCTCACCATGGGATACACAGCGGCCATCGCCGGAGCCAGCGGCTACGCCGGGGGCGAGCTGCTGCGTCTGCTCCTGGGACATCCCGACATCGGGATCGGCGCCGTCACCGCGGGCGGCAACGCCGGGACCCCGTTGATCCAGCACCAGCCCCACCTGCTGCCCCTGGCCGACCGCGTCCTCGCGCCCACCACCGTCGAGGAGCTGCGCGGCCACGACGTCGTCTTCCTCGCCCTCCCCCACGGGCAGTCCGCCGACATCGCCCAGCAGCTCGGCGACGACGTCCTCGTCGTGGACTGCGGCGCGGACTTCCGCCTCGACGACGCCGCCGCCTGGGAACGCTTCTACGGAACCCCCCACGCCGGGACCTGGCCCTACGGCCTGCCCGAACTCCCCGGACAGCGCGAGCGCCTCACCGGGGCGCGCCGCGTCGCCGTTCCCGGCTGCCACGTCACCGTCGCCACCCTCGGCCTCTTCCCCGGCCTGGCACAGCAGCTGGTCGAGCCCGACCTCACCGTCGTCGCTGTCACCGGCACCTCGGGTGCGGGCAAGGCCGCCAAACCCCATCTCGTCAGCAGCGAGATCATGGGCGCCCTCAGCCCCTACGGCGTCGGCGGCGCCCACCGGCACAACCCCGAGATCATCCAGAACCTCACCTCCGTCACCGGCGAACCCGTGCGGCTCTCCTTCACCCCCGTCCTCGCGCCCCTGCCCCGGGGCATCCTCGCCACCTGCACCGCGCCCCTGAAGCCGGGAGTCACCGCGGAGCGGGTACGCGCCGCCTACGAGACCGCCTACGCCGACGAACCCTTCGTCCACCTGCTCCCCGAGGGCACCTGGCCCAACACCGCCATGACCCTCGCCGCCAACACCACCCTCGTGCAGGTCACCGTGGACGCCGACGCGGGCCGCATGGTCGCGGTCGCCGCCCTCGACAACCTCACCAAGGGCACCGCGGGCGGCGCCGTCCAGAGCACGAACCTCGCCCTCGGCCTGCCCGAGACCACCGGCCTCCCGCTCGCCGCGGTCGCGCCCTAGGGGGAGGGGACCCACATGAGCGTCACCGCACCCCAGGGGTTCCGCGCCGCCGGAGTCACCGCGGGAACCGGCGCGGACCGCGTCCGCGACACCGCCGTCGTCGTCAACGACGGCCCCTCGCGCGCGGCCGGGGCCGTCTTCACCGACCACCCCGAACCCGCCGCCGCCGTCCTGTGGTCCCGGCAGGTCGTCTCGGGCGGGCGCGTCCGCGCCGTCGTCCTGACCACCGGGGACACCGACACCGCCCCCGGCCCGGCCGACTTCCTGGCCGTCCACGCCGGGGCCGAGCACACCGCCGACCTGCTCTCCGACTCCGCCGCCGAGATCGTGCTCTGCGCCGCGGGCGCCACCGGCACGGTCCCACCGGCCGAAGCGCTCTCCACCGGCGTGGCGAACGCGCTCGCCGAAGCGGCACGCGGCGGCGGGCTCTCCGCCGCCGACGCCATCCGCACCGACGACACCGTCGCCAAGTTCGCCTTCCGGAGAGGCGGCGGCGTCACCGTCGGCGGCATGGCCAAGGGGCCCGACACCTCCGTGGGCGGAGCCCTGTGCGTCCTGACCACGGACGCCGACCTCAGCGCGGCCCAGTGCCAGCGCCTGGTCGCCGACGCCGCTACCGAGCTGTCCCCGCTCACCGGAACCAACGACGCCGTCCTGCTGATGGCCAGCGGCGCGGCCCCCGCCACCGCGGACGAGCCGGAGGTCGCCCTCCTGCTCGCCCGGGTCTGCGAGGAACTCGCCGCGCAGATCGCGGCGGACGCACCCGCACCCCCCACCTCCGCAACCGGCGCCCCCCAGGACAGGCAGGCCCACTCGTGAACTCCTCCACACCCACCACCCGGGACCAGGCCCAGGCCATGGACAAGGCGGCCCACCTCATCGAGGCGCTGCCCTGGCTCTCCCGCTTCCACGGCCGCACCGTCGTGGTCAAGTACGGCGGCAACGCGATGGTCAGCGAGGAGCTGCGGGTCCGCTTCGCGGAGTCGATCGTCTTCCTCTACTACGCGGGGCTGCGCCCCGTCGTCGTCCACGGCGGCGGACCGCAGATCAGCGCCATGCTGGACCGCTCCGGCGTGGAGTCCAGCTTCACCGCCGGGCTGCGGGTGACCACCGACGAGGCCATGGACATCGTCCGGATGGTCCTCACCGGCCAGGTCAACCGCGAGATCGTCGGTCTGGTCAACCAGCACGGCCCCTTCGCGGTCGGGATGTCGGGCGAGGACGCCAACCTCCTCTACGCCGAACGCAAGTGCGTCGAGGTGGACGGCGAGCCCGTCGACATCGGCCGGGTCGGGGAGGTCAGCGAGGTCAACCCCGGGGCGGTCTCCGCGCTCATCGCGGACGGCCGCATCCCCGTGGTCTCCAGCGTCGCCCGCGCCGACGACGGCGGCGTCTACAACGTCAACGCCGACACCGCGGCCTCCGCGCTCGCCGTCGCCCTGGGCGCCAGCAAGCTGATCATGCTCACCGACGTCGAGGGGCTGTTCGCCGACTTCCCCGCCAACACCGACCTCATCCGCCGCCTCAACGTGGACGAGCTGCGGGCCCTGCTGCCCTCCCTCTCCTCGGGCATGCTCCCCAAGATGGAGGCCTGTCTGACGGCGGTCGAGGGCGGAGTGCCCCAGGCGCACATCATCGACGGCCGCGTGCCGCACTCCCTGCTCCTGGAGGTCTTCACCGACCTCGGCGTCGGCACGATGGTCGCCGACGAGGAGCTGGAGGCCGAACTCCTCTCCGGGAACGGCCACTACCCGCGCCCCTGGCGCCCCACGTACACCCACGAACAGAACCCGGGAGCCCACCAGTGACCAGCAGCGACCTGAGGGAGCGCTTCGCCGCCTCGCTCATGCCCAACTACGGCGTCCCGCCGGTGGCCCTGGCCCTCGGGCGCGGCTGCGAGGTCTACGACGCCGACGGCCGCCAGTACCTCGACCTCATCGCGGGCATCGCCGTGTCCAGCCTCGGACACGGGCACCCGGCCCTGGTCAAGGCGGTCGCCCACCAGGCCGCCACCCTCGCCCACACCAGCAACCTCTTCGTGCACGAACGCGAGGTCCAGCTCGCCGAACGCCTCGTGGACCTGGTCGGCGGCGACGCCAAGGTGTTCTTCGCCAACTCCGGAACCGAGGCCAACGAGGCCGCGCTCAAGCTCGTCAAGCGGGCGGCGGGGACCGGCCGCCACTACTTCGTGGCCGCCGAGCGCGGCTTCCACGGCCGTTCCGCCGGAGCCCTCTCCCTCACCGGCAAGGACGCCATCCGCGAACCCTTCGGCCCCTACGGCACCGACGTGCGCTTCGTGCCCCACGGGGACATCGACGCCCTCACCGAGGCCGTCGACGAGCACTGCGTGGCCGTGTTCGTCGAGCCCACCCAGGGCGAGGCCGGTGTGGTCCCCGCCCCCGAGGGCTACCTCGCCGGGGTCCGGGCCCTGTGCGACCGCACCGGCGCCGCCTTCGTGCTCGACGAGATCCAGAGCGGCATCGGCCGCACCGGCCAGTGGTTCGCCCACCAGGAGGAGGGAGTGCGCCCCGACGTGCTCACCCTCGCCAAGGGACTGGGCGGAGGTCTGCCGATCGGCGCGTGCGTCGGCTTCGGCCGTTTCGCGGACGCCTTCCACAAGGGCGACCACGGCTCCACCTTCGGCGGAAACCCGGTGGCCTGCGCCGCCGCGCTCGCCGTCATCGACACCATCGAGTCCGAGGGCCTGCTCGCCCACACCAAGGTGATGGGCGACCTGCTGGCCGAACAGATCGAGGGCATCGACCACCCCCTCCTGGCCGGGCAACGCGGCAGCGGCCTGTGGCGCGCGCTCCTGCTCACCGGGCCGCACGCCGCGCACGTCCAGGAGCAGGCCGCGGTCCGCGGCTTCCTGGTCAACGCGGTCGCCCCCGACGCGATCCGCATCGCCCCGCCCCTGGTGATCACCCCCGAGCAGATCGGCGTGTTCATCGAGGCCCTACCCACCGTCCTGGACGCCGCCGAGGCCGCCGCCGCGAAGGAGCAGCAGTCATGACCCGCCACTTCCTGCGTGACGACGACCTCACGCCCCAGGAGCAGGCCCGCGTCCTGGACCTGGCCGACGAGATGAAGCGGGACCGGTTCGCGTACCGCCCCCTGGCCGGGCCGCGCACCGTCGCACTCCTCTTCGACAAGCCCTCCACCCGCACCCGGCTGTCCTTCTCCGTGGGCGTCGCCGACCTCGGCGGCAGCCCGCTGGTCCTGGACTCCGGCAGCACCCAGATGGGCCGGGGCGAGCCCCTGGCCGACACCGCCCGCGTCCTGGAGCGCCAGGTCGCGGCCGTCGCCTGGCGCACCTTCGCTCAGTCCGACGTGGAGGACCTGGCCCGGAACATGAACGTCCCGGTCGTCAACGCGCTCACCGACGAGTTCCACCCCTGCCAGATCCTGGCCGACCTCCAGACCGTCCGCGAGGCCAAGGGCGCGCTGTCGGGGCTCACCCTCGCCTACCTCGGTGACGGCGCCAACAACATGTCCCACTCCTACCTGCTGGGCTGCGCCACCGCCGGAATGCACGTGCGGATCGGCGCGCCCGAGGGGTTCCACCCGGACCCGGCCGTGCTGGACCGGGCCCGGGAGATCGCCGAGGGCACGGGCGGCTCGGTCACCGTCACCACCGACCCGCGCGGGGCGGCCGAGGGCGCCGACGTCGTGGCCACCGACACCTGGGTCTCCATGGGCCAGGAGGACCAGAAGGAGGACCGCGAGGCCCCCTTCCGCCCGTACATCGTGGACGCGGCGCTCATGTCGGCCGCGCACCCCGAGGCCGTCGTCCTGCACTGCCTGCCCGCGTACCGGGGCAAGGAGATCAGCGCCGAGGTCGCCGACGGCCCCCAGAGCCTGGTCTGGGACGAGGCCGAGAACCGACGCCACGCCCAGAAGGCCCTGCTCACCTTCCTGCTGGAGAGCAGTGACGACCCCGACTCCGGGCCCGTGGCGCGATGAGCCAGGACCTCAGCGGCCCGGCACCGATGACCAAGGCCGCCCGGCACGCCCGCATCACGGACGTCCTCACCCGTGAGGACGTCCGGTCCCAGGGGGAGCTGGCCAAGCGCCTCTCCCAGGCCGGGGTGCAGGTCACCCAGGCCACCCTCTCCCGGGACCTGGACGAGCTGGGCGCGGTCAAACTCCGTACCGCGGACGGTCACCTGGCCTACGTGCTGCCCGGGGAGGGCGGCGAACGCCTCCAGCGCACCCGCCCCGACACCCTCAGCCTCGAACAGGTCTCCGGGGCCCGCCTCACCCGGCTGGCCGAGGACCTGCTCGTCTCCGCCGAGGCCTCCGCCAACATGGTCATCGTGCGCACCCCGCCCGGGGCCGCGCAGTACCTGGCCTCGGCCATCGACCACACGGACTTCCACGCCATCCTGGGCACCATCGCCGGGGACGACACCATTCTGGTGATCTCCCGCGACCCCGAGGGCGGGGAGGACCTGGCCGCGGCGCTGCTGCGGCTGGCCGACCGCAGACCCTGACGGCCCGGGGCCGTCGCACCCGACGCCGGACGGCGACCGACGCCGTCCCGCACCACCCGAAACGTCACGAAGGAGACCACGATGGCCGACCAGCCCGAGGCCCTGCGCCTGTGGGGCGGCCGCTTCGAGGGAGGACCGGACCAGGCCCTGGCCCGCCTCTCGCTCAGCACGCACTTCGACTGGCGCCTGGCCCGCCACGACATCGCGGGGTCGCGCGCCCACGCCCGCGCCCTCCACCGGGCCGGTCTGCTCACGGCCGACGAACTCGACCGCATGATCGCGGGGCTGGATCGGCTGGAGACCGACGTGGCCTCCGGCGACTTCACCCCCGTCCTGGAGGACGAGGACGTGCACACCGCGCTGGAGCGCGGGTTCATCGAGCGGGTCGGACCCGAACTGGGCGGCCGTCTGCGCGCCGGGCGGTCCCGCAACGACCAGATCGCCACCCTGGTCCGCATGTACCTGCGCGAGGAGGCCCGCGCCATCGCGGACCAGCTCCTCGACCTCGTGCGCGCCCTCGCCGACCAGGCCGGGGCCCACCCGGACGCCGCCATGCCGGGCCGCACCCACCTCCAGCACGCCCAGCCGGTCCTGCTCGCCCACCACCTGATGGCGCACGCCTGGCCGCTGCTCCGCGACGTCGAACGGCTCCGCGACTGGGACCGCCGCGCCGCCGTCTCCCCGTACGGGTCCGGTGCCCTGGCCGGGTCCTCACTGGGGCTGGACCCCGAGGCGGTCGCGGCCGAGCTCGGCTTCCCGGCCTCCTCGGAGAACTCCATCGACGGCACCGCCGCCCGCGACGTGGTCGCCGAGTTCGCCTTCGTCACCGCCATGATCGGTGTGGACCTGTCCCGGCTGTCCGAGGAGGTCATCCTGTGGGCGACGAAGGAGTTCTCCTTCATCACCCTGGACGACGCCTTCTCCACCGGCTCCTCGATCATGCCGCAGAAGAAGAACCCCGACGTGGCCGAACTCGCCCGGGGCAAGGCGGGGCGGCTGGTGGGCGACCTCACCGGTCTGCTCACGACACTCAAGGGCCTCCCGCTGGCCTACAACCGCGACCTCCAGGAGGACAAGGAGCCGGTCTTCGACGCGGTCGACAGCCTGCACCTGCTGTTGCCCGCCATGACCGGCATGGTCGCCACGCTCACGTTCCACACCGACCGCATGGCCGAGCTGGCGCCGCAGGGCTTCTCCCTGGCCACCGACATCGCCGAGTGGCTGGTCCGCGAGCGGGTTCCCTTCCGTGAGGCCCACGAGATCGCCGGTACCTGCGTGCGGGTCTGCGAGGAGCGCGGCGTCGACCTGCCCGACCTCTCCGACGCCGAGTTCGCGCGGATCTCCGAGCACCTCACCCCGGGCGTACGCGAGGTCCTCACCGTGGCGGGCTCCCTGGCCTCCCGCGCGGGCCGGGGCGGTACCGCCCCGGTGCGCGTGGCCGAGCAGCTCGACCGGCTCCGCGCCGACGTCGAGGAGCACCGGAAGGCCTTCACGGCCTGACCCGGGGGCCGCCGGACGGCCTCAGTCCGCCCGGCGGGCCGCCCACACCGAGCGGGTGGTGCGCACGGTGAGGTCGTCCCGGTGGGCGATCCCGTCCGGGGCGTCGGTGTCCAGGAGCCCGTCCAGGGCGGCGAGGTCCCCCGCCGAGAGTTCGTCGGCCACGCCCTCCCGGAGACGGCGCAGGCTGGCCAGGGCGTATTCGACGACCGTCGGGTTTCCGGCGCCCTCGACCGTCGCGGTCACCGTGCGCTCGGCCTCGATCCCGAACCCGGCGGCGGACAGTTTCCGGGTCCAGTCGGCGCCCCGGTGCGGTACGTGTCCGGCGTGCCAGCGGTCGCTCACCGAGTGCAGCACCTCCTCCAGGCCAGGGCGTCGCTCCGGTGCGTCCTCGGGAAGGAAGCGGGGGAATCCGGAGAGCTCCACCAGGGCCAGGAGCCCGTTCGGTGCGAGCAGGTCGCGCACGCGCCGCAGGGCGAGGTCCGGGTCGGCCATGTGGTGCAGGGACGCCGAGGCCCACACCAGGTCCGGTGTGCCGAGGTCGGGCCAGTCGGCCGCGTCGAGATCGGCCAGGACGGTGCGGACGCGGTCCAGTGTCCCGGCCTCGCGGGCCTTGGCCCGCAGCCGGTCGAGGTGCTCGGCGGAGGCGTCGACGGCGGTCACGCGCGCCTCGGGGAAGCGGTCCAGCAGGGGGAGGGTCCCGGCGCCGGTGCCGCAGCCGAGGTCGAGGATCTCCGCCGGGGCGTCGCGCAGCGGCAGCCAGTCGATGACGTCCTCGGTCCGGCGGGCCATCACCCGCGCGTCGAGGTCGAGGATGAGTCCCTGGTCGTGTGAGCCGTGGTCGTGATTGTGGTCGTGCGGGTCGCCGGGGACCGTTCCGTGGCACTGCTGGCCCTGCTGGCCGTGACCCGCGTGGTGGTCCTCGTGCGCGGTGGTGAGCGGCGTGTGCCGGTGTGCGTGCGTCATGGGGCCAGGTTAGACGGCCCTTGCGCCGATGGCAGGGTGTTGTGCGTTCAAGGCAAGAAACTCCGGCGGCGGGCGGCCCGCCGGGCAAGAACACCCGGGCGCGCCTATCCCCCGGAACCCCCGGGGTCGTCCTCGCCCCGCTGGTGCCCCCGGCGCGCGTCACTGTCGAAGATCCCCAGGATCTCGCACGGCCCTCCCTCGGCTCCGATCGCGTGCGGGAGCATCGTCGGGAACTCCGCCGCCTGGTTGGCCTCCATCCGGATGCGCCGGTCGCCCAGCAGGAGCACGGCGGTACCGGACAGCACCACCAGCCACTCCCGGCCCGGATGGGCCCGCATCCGCGAGGGGTGGTCCGGCGGCGGATCGGTCAGCCTCTGGCGCAGGACGGTCATGCCCGGAAGGGCTTTGACCGGCCACCGCAGCCGCCCGTGGGCGCCCTCCACGACCGGGCTGGTGACGACGTCGTCCGCGGCGCTCTCCACCAGCTGGTCCAGTGTGGTGTCCAGGGCCCGGGCCAGGGTGACCAGGGTGTCGAGGGCCAGCCGACGCCGCCCGTTCTCGATGCGGCTCAGCGTGGACGGGCTCATCCGGGCCCGCGCCGCCAGTTCCTCCAGTGACCACCCCTGCGCCAGTCGGAGCGCCCGGACGCGCCCCCGCACCAGTCGGTCCAGATCCCGGTCCTCCTGTGTCATGGCAGCACCCTACGTCCCCGGGGCGCGGTCCGCTCCGGATCAGGACTTCCACCGCCTTCGCCTGACATGCGAGGACACACCGCGCCGCCGGAGTTCCCGAGGTCCCGTCCCGAGCACGATCCAATCTCCGATTCCCCACGCGCCAGGGGGAAGAGTGCGGTAGCGTCCTGAGTCTGCGGACACCGCACGTGTTTCCATCTGCGCGTACCGTGACGACCCGTGCGGGGACCGGCACGCACCAGGCGTGGTCTCCGGTGCCCGCGTCGAGTCCGTGGGAGGAGCGCAGTGGGTCAGCCAGTGAGCACGGGTCGCGGGCCCAGGGCCGGAAACAGGTCCGGTATCAGGGCACAGCTCAACCGGATCGTCCTGATCCCCACCGTCACCTTCCTCGCGTTGTTCGTCCTGCTCAGCACGGCCACCCTCGCCCAGGCGGTCTCCCTGCACCACTCGGTGACCGACGGACGGGCCGGAGCCGACCTCGCCGAGGCGCTCGCCGCCCTCCAGGAGGAGCGCCGGCTCGGGATCGACTTCGTCACCGACCCCGGCGGGGACAGCCGCCAGGAACTCGTCGACGCCGCGCGCACCACCGACGCCGCCCTGGTCGGTCTCCGCCAGGTCCGCGACACCCTGGAGGGGGGCGCGGACGAGCCAGAACCCCTCGCCCTGGCGTTCTTCGGCTCACTGGAGGACGTCCAGGCGCTGCGTACCGACGTCCTCGCCGACCCGGGCCCGGTGGCCGACCTCCTGGACACCTACTCCGGCGCGATCGAACAGGGCATCCGCCTCTACTCGACCACCGTCCAGGGCCTGGACGACGGACTCGTCTCCGACGCCGCCTCCGAGGCCGACAACCTCCTGTGGGCCCAGGAGAGCTTCGGCCACGCCGACGCCGTCATCACCGCCGCCCTCGCCGAGAACGACCTCACCCGCCCCCACCAGGCCGAGATCGCCTCCCTCGCCGGAGACGCGCGCCGCCGCCTGAGCGCGGAGGAGCTCCCGCGAGAGCCCTCCGACGACCGCGGCACCGACGCGCCCACCGAGGCCGCGTCGGACACCGAGGCCGAGGACGAGGCCGCCCGCGTGGAGCGCATCACCCGCAGCGCCGCCTGGGTGGAGGCCATGGGCATCGCCGACACCCTGGTCCAGCACGAGGCCCCCGTGAGCGTCGACCCCCTCACCGGGGAGATCACCCGCGACCCCGCCCCGCCCGGCGGTCTGGGCGACTGGCGCGCGGCGGCCGACGAGGTCAACGCCGGGTTGGCCGAGGTCACCACCGACCGGGTGGACAGCGTCGTCACCTCCACGGAGGAGGCGAGTTCGTGGATGTTCACGATGGCCCTCGGCGGCGGCATCACCTCCCTGTTCGCCGGAACCGTCGCCTACGGGGTCGCCGCCAGCTCCGCCAGCCGCCTGACCTACCGGCTGGCCAGGCTCCGCGCCGAGACCCTCGGCATCGCCCGCAGTGACCTCCCCAGGATCGTGCGCCGACTGGAGGCGGGCGAGAGCGTGGACCTGGACACCGAGATGAAGCAGCTCGACCACGGCACCGACGAGGTCGGCCAGGTCGCCGACGCCTTCAACATCGCCCAGCGCACCGCCGTGGGAGCCGCCGTCAAGCAGTCCGACATCCGCGCGGGAGTCAGCCGGGTCTTCCTGGGCATCGCCCACCGCAACCAGTCGCTCGTGCAACGCCAGCTCCAGCTCCTGGACCGGATCGAGCGCGAGGAGGAGGACCCGGACCTGCTGGAGAACCTCTTCCAACTCGACCACCTCGCGACCCGGGGGCGCCGCCACGCCGAGAACCTCATCATCCTCGGCGGTGCCCAGCCCGGTCGGCGCTGGCGCCACCCCGTCCCGCTCGTGGACATCCTGCGCGGCGCCATCTCCGAGACCGACGAGTACGCCAGGGTCGAGCTCACCTCCGTCCCCGACCTCTCCCTGGTGGGCGCGGTCGTCGCCGACGTCATCCACCTGCTCGCCGAGCTGGTCGAGAACGCCACCGCGTACTCGCCGCCCCACACCAACGTCACCATCGCCACCGACAACGTCCCCAAGGGCGTGGTGATCGAGATCGAGGACCGGGGCCTGGGCATGACCGAGGAGGTCCTGGAGGAGAACAACGCCACGCTGTCCGAGGCGCCCGAGTTCGACGTCATGACCCCCGGGACGGACGGTCGGCTCGGCCTGTTCGTCGTGGCCCGGCTCGCGCTCAAACACGAGATCGGCGTGCAGCTCCGGCCCTCGCCCTACGGCGGCACCCGCGCGGTGGTGCTCGTCCCGGGCGCACTCGTGGTCTCCAGCGGGGGAACGCCGGTCGAGCGCCCCCGCGCGGCCGTGCTCGCCCGGTCCAACGGCGTACGCCCCGAACCGACCGCGGACCACGACCATGACGACCCCGCCGACCTGCTGGCCACGGAGGGCGGCTCCCGGCACGCGCGCCCGGTCCTGCGCTCGGTGCCCGAACACGACGACCCGCCCCCCGTCCCGGTGTCGGGCGAGCCCGGCCCCGGCACCCCCTCGGGCGGCCACGGCCCCGGCGGACCGCTCCTGCGCCAGGTGCCCGACCTGTCACCCGAACCCGCCCCCGAACCGGTGCCCCGTCAACGGTCCCGGGGCACCGGCCACGCGCCCCTGCCCCGCCGCGGCGCGGACGACACCGGGGTCGGGGCCGGGCCGGACCGGGCCGGTCTGCCCCGGCGCAGGCGCCAGGCCAACCTCGCGCCCCAGCTCCGCGACGACCCCTCGACCGGAGCGGTCCCGCGCGGACCCGAACCGGTGTCGCAACGCAGTCCCGAACAGGCACGTCGCATGATGGACGCCTTCAGCGCCGGAACACGACGCGGCCGAGCCGAGGAGATCGGCCCCGAAGAGCCCCGGCACAGCAGTGATGACCAGGTCGGTGCAGGCGCCGACGACCACACAGGAGAGAGCGACTGAGATGGTGGGCATGAGCAAGGCCGCGGACAACCTGGACTGGCTCCTGGACGACCTGGTCGACCGTGTCGTGGGGGCCAGCCACGCGATCGTGCTGTCGGCCGACGGACTGCTCCTCGGGCGCTCCCGGGGGCTGGTCGCGGACGACGCCGAGCATCTTTCCGCGGTGGCCTCCGCGTTCCAGAGTCTGGCCCGGGGCACCGGCCGCCACTTCGGCGGCGGAGACGTCCGCCAGACCGTGGTCGAGATGGAGCACTCGTACCTGTTCGTCACCGCGGCCGGTACCGGGGCCTGCCTGGCCGTCCTGGCCACGGAGGACGCCGACGTCGGGCTGGTCGCCTACGAGATGAACCTCCGGGTCAAGCGGGTGGGCCAGTTCCTCACCGCGCCGCCCCGGCGTCCGGGCCACCTCACGGCCATGGGAGGAGGGAGCTCGTGAACACCTCCGGCGAACAGTACGGCGGGCCGCTGGCGAGCGTGCCACCGGTGACCGGGAACCAGGAGGGCGCGGGGCCCGCGCGGCGTACGCACCCCACCTGGCACCGGGGCCGAGGACACCCCACCTCCGAGGGGCCCGCCTCCGGCATCACCCCTGGCGACGCCCCGGCCGGCCCGCTGGTGCGCCCGTACACGATGACGCGGGGCCGGACGCGGCCCGGCAGCGCGGGCCGCGGGCTGGACCTGATCACGATCGTCATGGCCGCACGGGAACGCGACGACCGGCCCCGGGACCCCGAACTCCAAGCGATCCTGACACTGTGCCGTCGTCCCATTTCGGTCGCGGAGATCTCCGCGCGCCTGGACATCCCCCTGACGGTGGTCAAGGTCCTCCTCGGAGACCTGGTGGCCCAGGGGGACGTCCACACCCGGGCAGCGATGCCCGTGACCCAGCTACCCGAGAAGAAAGTACTTCAGGCGGTACTCGATGGCATCCGCAGACTCTGAGATCCGACCGGGGGCACAGACGGCGCGCGAGGCGCCTGAGGCGATACCCCAAGCGGTCAAGATCATCATCGCCGGAGGGTTCGGCGCAGGAAAGACGACGATGGTGGCCTCGGTCAGCGAGATCACCCCGCTCAGCACCGAGGAGGTGATGACCGAGGCGAGCCAGGGGGTCGACGACCTCGGGGGAGTGGAGAACAAGACCACCACGACCGTGGCACTGGACTTCGGTCGGATCACGATCAACGAGGACATCGTCCTGTACCTGTTCGGCACCCCCGGACAGGACCGCTTCTGGTTCATGTGGGACGAGCTGGTGGAGGGCGCCCTGGGCGCCGTGGTGCTCGCCGACACGCGCCGACTGGACACCTGCTTCCACGCGGTGGACTTCTTCGAGCGCCGGGGGGTGCCGTTCGTGGTCGCGGTCAACCAGTTCGACGGGGCGGCCCACTACGAGGCGGGAGAGGTGCGCGAGGCGTTGGACATCCCGGAGGAGGTTCCCCTGCTGATGGCGGACGCCAGGGTGCGGGGGTCGTCCAAGGACGTCCTCGTCCGCCTGGTGACCCACGTCATCAACAGCCGCCGTCCGGTTCTCAGCGGTTGACCGGGTGACCCCGCCAGTCCGAGCCGGGTCGGCCCGTTGTACGTTCGGGAGAAACGCCCGTGAATGTGGTGTTGAACGCTACAATGTCGCGGCAGTGACCACCCGCTTTGACAGCGAGCCCCATCCACTTCTCGTCTGAATCCTGGTATGCGAAACTCTGACCGACTTCCCCCACGCGAACTGCCCAAGCGGCGTTCCGGACGCCACCGCAACCCGCTGTCCTTCGACAACTGGTTCGGTACCCCCACCCTGATCATGGCGGTCCCGGGCACGGCCGAACAGGCCAGGGACGCCGACGGTGAGTTGATCGGTTCCCGAATGGCCGACCTCGTCCGGGCCTACCGCCCCGAGGTCACCATCAGGTTCGGGCACACCGAGGGCAACGAACTGGGTATCGGCGAGGCCCTGGCCGACCTGGAGAAGTCCGAGGGCCGACCGCTCGCCGGCGTCGTGGTCCCCCTGGTCACCGCGCCGCACTCGGGCACCAGCGCGGCGATCCGGGCCGCGGTGGCCGAGTCGGGCGCCGACGTCCGCGTCACCGAGGGCCTGGGACCGCACCCGATGCTCGCCGAGGTGCTGCACCTGCGCCTGGCCGAGGCCGGGTTCGTCCGTGCCGACCGCATGCGCCTGATCAGCGTGACCGCCCGCAACACCACCATGGCGGACGGCGTCGTCGTCGGTGCCGTGGGCGGTGAGGAAGCCGTGGCCGCCGCCGGTGTCACCGCGGTGCTGCTCGCGGCCAGGCTCGGGCTGACGGTCCTCCCGGCGGACCTGGAGAACGAGGCCTCGGTCGAACAGGTCGTCTCCCAGCTGCGCCAGGGCGGTTGCCAGCGTCCCGTCGTCGCGCCCAGCGCTCTCGGGCCGGAGGTCGGGGCCCGGTACCTGGCCGAGCTCGCCGAGCGCCACGGCGCCCGACCCGGCGCGCCCCTGGGCGCCGACAGCCTGCTGGGCAAGATCGCCGCGCTGCGCTACGCGGAGGTGCTCAACTCGCTGGGGGTGGAGCAGCCGCCCACCGCCGAGGAGCTGCCCGCGCCGGTGGGCTCCCGTCACCGTCCGGAGTCCTGATCCCGCGACACGCCCCGCCAGGACCGCTTCACACAGGGCCGCCCGGACCACCGGGCGGCCCTGTCGCGTACGCCGGGTGTGACCTGCTCCTACACGGGAGCGTCGCTGGGTCCGGAGGGTCGGTGGGCACGGTTCCCACAAGGACTTATAACTAGTCGTGATCGTTTGACAACGTACGGCAATGTTTTTTCGATAGCCTCGGCAGGACCGAAAGCCGCCGAGGCTCCTCCTCAGGACGCCCCGGCACCCGCACGGGCTGGAGGGGCCATGCGAAGAACTCACGCGTCCAACCGGACGATCCGCGGGCAGCTCAACCGGATCGTGCTCATCCCGAGCCTGTGCTTCCTCGCGCTCTGGCTCATCGTGGCCACGCTGGGAACCGCGCAGGCCGCGCAGCTCATGAACGCCGTGGGCCAGGCACGCGAGGGCACCGAGGTCCTGTCCAGGGCCGCCACCGAACTGCGCGCCGAACGCCGACTGTCCATGGTCCACCTGGGAGTCCAGGACGGGGGAGGGGAGCCGACCCGCGCCGACGACCTGCTGGAGCAGCGCGAGACCACCGACTCGGCCCTGTCCGAGGCCGTCGACCTCGCCACGAGGATGGAGCGGGGCAGGGACGCCGAGGTGAACCGCAACGCCACCCTGGTCTCCGGAGCCCCCGACCGCCTGGCCGCGCTGCGCACCATGGTCGACGCGCGCACCGTCAACCGGGAGGAGGCCCTCGGCGGCTACGGTGACCTGCTGTCCGCCCTCACCGACACCGTGATCGCGCTTCTGCACACCACCGACGGCGGCGAGAACCTCACCGACGCGGTCCTGACCAGGGAGATGCTCGCCGCGCGCGAGGACTATGCCACGGCGGACGCACTGCTCGCCGGGGTCATCGCGGCGGAACGCATGACCTACGAGGAGACCGCACACTTCACCTTCCTCACCGCCTCCTACCGCGCCACCCTGGACACCGTCGGCCACGCCATGCACCCCAGCGTCCGGGCCGCCCACGAGGCCCTGACCCAGGACGACACCTGGACCCGCGCGGAGGGCTTCAGCCGCAGGGTCGTCACCCGCCCGCCGGTCGCCCAGAGCGACGACCTGCCCCCCGGCCAGGCACCCCTCACCGAGTGGAACTCCGCCATCGACATCGAGGCGCAGGAGTGGGACACCTCCTCGGCCGTCGCCGCCAGCTCCCTGGACGACATCGCCCGGACCCAGATCGCACGCACCGTCGACCTGGCCTGGAGCGCCGCGCTGCTGCGGGTCGCCCTCGGGGTGGCCGCCGCGGCTGTCACCCTGCTCGGCGGCGTGGTTGCCATCGCGCTCGTGGGCCGCTCCTCCCGCCGTCTCACCGAACGCCTCACCTGCCTGCGCGAACAGATCCTCGACCGGGACGCCGACCTGCCCGCCATCATCGAGCGGGCCCAGCGGGGCGACAAGGTCGACGTCGTCGACGAGCTCCCCGCCCTGGACGAGGAGGGCGACGACGAGATCGGCCAGGTCGCCGACGCCTTCGACACCGCCCAGATCACCGCGGTGGAGGCGGCCGTCCGCCAGGCGGAGATCCGTCGGGGCGCCAACCGTGCCTTTCTCGGGATCGCCTTCCGCAACCAGACCCTGGTCCAGCGCCAACTGCGGCTCCTCGACGAGATCGAGTACAAGGAACAGGACCCCGAGGCGCTGCGCCGGCTCTTCCGCCTGGACCACCTGGCCACCCGGGCCCGCCGCTATGCGGACAACCTCATCATCCTGGGAGGCGGCCAGTCCGCCCGCCGGTGGCGCCAGCCCCGCCCCCTCGTCGACGTACTGCGGGCGTCCGTCGCCGAGACCGAGGACTTCGAGCGCGTACGCCTCACCTCCGCGCCCCGGGTGCTCATGCACGGGCAGGTGGTCGCCGACGTCGTCCACCTCCTGGCCGAACTGGTGGAGAACGCCACCCAGTTCTCCCCGGCCGGAACCACCGTCGACGTCGGGTGCACCCCGGTCGGCGGGGGGCTGGTCGTGGAGATCGAGGACCGGGGGCTGGGCATGTCCGAACAGGGGTACGCGGCGGCCGAGCGCACCCTCACGCAGCCGCCGGAGTTCGACGTCATGGCCCTGCCCGACGACCCCCGCCTGGGGCTGTTCGTCGTGGCGCGCCTGGCCGAACGGCACGGCATCCGCGTGTGGCTGCACCCCTCGCCGTACGGGGGGACCCTGGCCACCGCCCTCATCCCGGACAGCCTGCTGGAGCCCGTGGACAACCCCGTCCCGGTCACCGGCGCCCCCTCGGGGGTGCCCGCCTTCCCCGGTGCCCTGGGGCACCTCGCCGACCAGGGGCGGGGGACGGGCGCCCAGGGGCCGTTCGGCCGGTCCGGACCGCAGGGGGTCCCCGAGCGCCACGACCCGAGCCCACGGACCGGACCGCAGGCTCGGACCGGACCGCAGCCCAGGAGCGGACCGCAGCCCCGGACGGGTGTCGCGCCCCGGCAGGGCGTCCAACAGGCGAGCGGACCGCAGCCGAGGAGCGGCCCCCAGGCCCCCGCCGGGCCCCTGCCCCAGCGCAACCCGCAGCACCGGGGCGGTACCACCGACCCGCGGGGGTCGCACACCCCCTCCGGGGCGCAGCGCCCCCACCTCCCCCCGGGACCGAGGAACCGCGACGGCTCAGCCCGGCCGCCCGTCCGGTTCGGCGACTCCGGCGAGCAGGAACCGTCCGGTTCCGCTCCGCCCGGAACCGCGCCCTTCCCGACACCGCCAGGAGGACACAGTGAGCGCTGAGGGCCGCCACGCCCGTCGGCTGACGGAGCACGGCACAGCCGACCGCACCGCCGACCGCGGTCCCGGACACGTCGACGAGGGGGAGGACGCGCTGAACGAGCGGTTCCTGCGTCCCTACGCCGTCGACGTCGGCACCCCGGAGCGGGCCGCCCTCACCGAACCCGCGGCGGCCTCCGCCGAACTCGACCTGCTCACCCTGGTCGTGGCGGCCCGCACCCCCGGGCACCGGGAATGGCTGCGTCCCGAGCGCGAGGCGATCCTCCACCACGCCGTGCGCGCCCGCACCGTGGCCGAGCTGGCCGCCGAGGTCGGCCTCCCCATGGGGCAGGTGCGCTCGATGGTCACGGACATGGTCGCGGAGGGCGCGCTCCAAAGGTGCGGGCCCTCCCGGCCGCTGGGGCGCGACGACATCCTGCACGCCGTGTTGGTCGGGCTGCGTTCGCTGTGATCCCGGCCGGTGGGCTCGGTGTTCCTCGTCACCCGGTGCCGGAGCGCCGGGTGGGCGCTTGCTAGCGTGCGCCCATGCGCAGCACCGAACACATCGGCATCATCGGAGCGGGGATCGTCGGACTGGCCCTGGCCCGTCACATCACCCTCCACCGCCCCGGCACCCGCGTCACCGTCCTGGAGAAGGAGAACCGGGTCGCCGCGCACCAGACCGGCCACAACAGCGGCGTCGTCCACGCCGGGCTCTACTACCGGCCGGGATCGCTCAAGGCGACCCTGTGCCGCAGGGGGGTCGGTCTGCTCCGGGACTACTGCGCGGAGCACGGCCTGCCCTACGAGGAGGCGGGCAAGCTCCTCGTCGCGGTGAACGCGGAGGAGGAGGCGCGCCTCGACGACATCGAGGCCCGGGCCAGGGAGAACGGTGTTCCCGGGGTCACCCGGCTCGGCCCCGACGGCCTGCGGGAGATCGAACCCCACGCCGCCGGGATCGCGGCCCTGCACTCGCCCGCCACCGCCATCACCGACTTCGTCGCGGTCGCCGAGCAGATCGCCGACGACGTGCGCCGTTCCGGCGGCCGGGTCCTGCTCAACACCCCCGTCATCGACATCCGTCAGGACCACGACGGCGCGGAGGCCCTCACCGGCGATCCCCGGGGAGAGCGGGTCATCCACCGGTTCGACCGGATGGTCCTGTGCGGCGGGCTCCAGAGCGACCGGCTCGCACGTATGGCGGGCGGGGGCGACGATCCCAGGGTCGTCCCCTTCCGGGGCCACTACCACGAGCTCGTCCCCGAACGTCGTGACCTCGTCCGGGGGCTGATCTACCCGGTCCCCGACCCCCGGTACCCGTTCCTGGGCGTGCACCTGACCCGTCACGTACACGGCGAGGTCATGGCCGGCCCCAACGCCATCCTCGCCCTGGCCCGCGAGGGATACCGCGCCCGTGACCTGCGCTCGCGCGAGCTCGCGCAGACGCTCGCCTGGCCGGGGTTCTGGCGGCTGGCCCGGCGGCACTGGGCGGTGGGGGCGAGGGAGACCCTGGTCTCGGCCTCCCGAGCGGTGTTCGCGGGGCAGGCCCGACGCCTGCTCCCCGAGCTGACCGCCGCCGACCTGCGCCCCGCTCCCGCCGGCGTGCGCGCCCAGGCCCTGGGACGCGACGGCGAGCTGCTGGACGACTTCCACGTGGACACCCACGGTCGGGTCGTGTGCGTGCGCAACGCCCCCTCACCGGCGGCGACCTCGTCCCTGGCCATCGCCGAGTTCCTCTACGACCACCACGTCGAGGGGGCCTGACCCCGTGACGCGGCGCGGAGCCGGACGCACGGGGTCCCCGGGGGCCACCGCGACGCACGGGGCGCCGGGGCACGGTCTCCGGTGTGTCGGAGCGGAGTTATCCACAGGTTCGAGGACACCCTGGTACCGGGCGTCCGCCCGGCGGAGCATGGAATCACCGGTCACCCGGGAGGGTCCCGAGGTCACCGGCGGAGGTGACCATGCGTCTGACCAGCTGGGCCCCGGTGGCCCTCGCCACGTTGCTCGTACTCGTTCTCACGGCGGCCGCGTCCGCCGTCGGCCCCCGAGGAGGCCCCTTGGACGGATTCACCATCGGCCACCTGCCCGCCCAGGTCGGTCCCCAGGCCTCGGCCTCGGACTTCACCTACGAGTGGGGGGAGGTCTCCTTCACCCAGCGGGCCTGGGAGCAGGCCAAGGAGGGCGGCGGCTTCGAGGTGCTGCTCCAGGTCCTGGTCCTACGCGGTGAGGGGCTGACGGACCTGGAGGCGGTCCGCGCCTTCCTCACGGACTACCACGAGCGCGACCCGGACTCCTGGGAGCTCGGGGAGTTCGACAACAACGGCACCGCCGGACTGCACGGCGGCTCGGAGGCCTTCTGGAGCCCCGAACCGGGAGTGGCGGTCGAGGTCCGCGACCCCTTCGGCCGCCTCGGTGAGGAGGAACTCCTGGCCACGGCCCGGGGCGTGCGTCACGAGAACCCGCTCTAGGGTCGGCCCCGGGGTGCCCGGGCGCCCCGGGTCGGGGAACCTCCGGGGGCGGGGAGCTTCCGGGGCGGGTGCGTCCAGGGCCCCGCGCGTCGTGAACCGGGGACCGTGTTCGGCCACCCTCGCGAGGGCCTGGCCACGGGTGGCCGGAAGGACGCGGGGCCGCCCCGTCGATCGCGGCGGCGACCCTGGTGGCACGACATGACAAGACGGCGGCCCCCAGGACAACGGGGGCCGCCGTCGGGTCGGAACCGGTTCAGCAGCCCGCGAGGACCTCGCGCAGGGCGGCCTCCTCGTCGGGGTCCGCGGTGAGGTCCCACTTGTGCTTGACCTCGATCCAGGACACCACGTAGTCGCAGTGCGAGGACTCCAGGGGCGGCAGCCAGTTCGCGGGGTCCGCGTCACCCTTGGCACGGTTGGTCGACGCGCTCACCGCCCACAGCTGGGACGAGTCGAGGTCGTTGGCGAACTTCTGCCGTTCCTCGGTCGACCAGGAGTGGGCGCCCGAACGCCACCCCTCCTTGAGCGCCACCATGTGGTCGATGTCGATGTCCTGGGCCTCGGTGAAGGTCTCACCGTCGTAGGGGCTGTACCAGGAACCGGACACCGGCTGGCAGTTGTCGTTGGTCTGGACGTCCTCGCCGTCGCGGAGCAGTACCACCTGACGGGTGGAGCAGTTGTCCTGGACTCCGGAGTCCCAGTGGGGGAACAGCGCGCGGTCGTACCCGGGCGGGTCGTCCTCCTCCTCGATCCGGATCTCCTCCAACCGCTCCCTGGCCTGGTCGACGTCGGAGGAGCCCGCCGAGGAGGAACCCCCTCCGGGGGAGCCCTGCGGATCGGCGGGATCACCGAACTCCAGGTCGATCACGCCCAGCTGTTGCAACACGAAGGCGGCCAGCACGACGACGCCGATGACGGTGCTGACGACCGCGGTCAGCCGTGAGGCGGGCTTCTTCCCGCCCTTGGCGGGGGGTCGGGGGGAGGACTTCTGGGCCATCGGGGAACTCCAACACTGTGGTGCCTGCCGACACGGGCGGGTCGTCCGGTTCGGGTCCCTCAAGCTTGACCCATCGGAGAACCGGTCCGTAACGGTGTCCGGGGTGAGTTCTTCCTGGCGGCCGGGCCCCGAGCGACCGGGCCCCGGGGCCGGGGGAGGACGTCCGCGTGGGGCGTCCCCGACCTCAGGCGCCGGTCCCGATCGGCCCCCCGCCGTCGGGAACGGGTTCCAACTGACGGAGGATGCCGTCCGTGAGCAGGGCGAAGCTCGCGTCGACGTCCTCCGGGAGGCCGAACCCGCCCCGGGTCTCCAGGTCGACGAACCCGTGCAGGGCACTGCGCAGGGCGCGGATCGTGTGCACCATCCGCTCATCGGGGATCGCGAACCCCCGCAGCACCGCGGTGATCACCTCGACGGGACGCGCGAAGAGCCTCTGCGCCTCGGTGTCCGACGGGGACGGCGACCGTTGGATCGAGGAGTAGCGCCCGGGGTGCTCCAGCGCGTACCGCCGGTAGGAGGCGAACACCGCGCGCAGGGCTTCGGGACCGGACCGGCCGACCGCCGACGCCTGGAGGCGCTCGGCGAGTTCGGCCACGGCGAGCAGGGACACCGCCCGCCGCAGGCCGTCCAAGCCGTCGACGTGCTTGTACAGACTCGGGGTGGCCACCCCCAACCGCTTGGCCAGCGCGGCCAGGGTCAGGGCCTCGAACCCGTGCTCGTCGGCGAACGCGGCGGCGTCGGCGGTGACCACCGAGGGGGTCAGCCCCGCCCTAGGCACCGGCTTCCGCCTTCGCGACCAGGTCGAGCAGCACCGGGACGACCACGTCGGGTCGCTGGGACTGCGCGTAGTGACCGCACTCGGGGACCATGACCACGTCGCCTCCCACAGCCGAGGCCACCCAGTCGGCCTCGGCCCAGGGGTCCTTCCAGTCGGGGTCCAGCTCGCCCATGACCACCACGGCACGTGCGGCCATCCCGCGCGCGTCGTCGATCGTCTCGTTGGGAGCCGCGATGGTCCGGGCCACGGCCGCGCGCCGGTCGGCAGGTCGGAGCATCGCCCGGACACGCTCCTTCTGCTCCCGGTGCCCTTCGGGGACGCGTCCCTTGTGCAGGGAGTCGTAGACGGCGGTCAGACCCCACGACATCCAGGGCCCGGAGACGAGGAACCGCAGGGCGGCGCGCTCCAGGAGGTTCTGGACTCCCGGACGCAGGAAGGGGCCGAGCAGGGCGACGCCCGCGACGAGCTCGGGGCGGTCCAAGGCCGCGATGGTCGCGGCCGCGGCCCCCATCGAATTGCCCGCGACGACCACCCGCCGGGCGCCGAGCTCCTCGGCCAGGGCGACGACGTCACCGGCGGTCGCCCGGCTGTCGTACCTCTCGAACGTGGTGTCGCTGTCTCCGTGGCCGCGTAGGTCCATGACGGCCACGCGGTGTCCGGTCTCGGCGAGCGCCGAGGCGACGAACCGGAAGGAGGCCCGGTGGTCGAACATCCCGGGAACGCAGATCACGAGTGTTTCGGTGTCGCCCTCTCCATGGAGGTCGTAGGCGATTCGCCCCTCCGGGCGCTGGAGGTGGTGCATGTGGGGTTCCCTCTTCCTTGGCCGAGCCGATCAGCTCATGCCCATAGCCCTGAAGCTAATGCTATTAGCCAAGTGCGTCAAGTGCCCCGTCGCCGACCACGCCGCCCGCGCCATCACCGCCCGGCAACGCCGCCACCACGCGCCCACCGTGTGAACTGCGCCGACGCACGGCCGCTACCGTGGCCGTGTGAGGGATAACCGGGTGCCCCACACGCGCACCCGCCCTACACTGCTAGGCAGATCGGGCCGAAGGGCCCGCCTACACAACAGAGAGCTACACAGTGATCGACATCATCGACGAACTCCAGTGGCGCGGACTCATCGCGCAGACGACCGACCTTGACGCACTCCGCAAGGCGCTGGCCGATGGTCCGATCACCCTCTATTGCGGATTCGACCCCACCGCGGGCAGCCTGCACGTCGGCCACCTCACCCAGGCCCTCACCCTGGCCCGCTTCCAGCAGGCCGGACACCGTCCCATCGCGCTCGTCGGCGGCGGCACGGGCCTTATTGGCGACCCCAAACCCAACGCCGAGCGCCAGATGAACTCGGTCGAGACGGTGCGCGGCTGGGTCGGCAACCTCGCCGGCCAGCTCTCGGCCTTCCTGCGGTTCACGCCCGAGGGCGAGCAGGCCGCACCGACCGACGCCGTCCTGGCCGACAACGGCGACTGGCTGGGGGAGATCAACGCGATCGAGCTGCTCCGTGACGTGGGCAAGCACTTCAGCATCAACCAGATGCTCGCCCGGGAGACGGTCAAGAGCCGTCTCGACGGAGAGGGCATGAGCTACACCGAGTTCAGCTACGTCCTCCTCCAGTCCTACGACTACGTCGAGCTCTACCGCCGCTACGGGTGCACGCTCCAGACCGGTGGCTCCGACCAGTGGGGCAACATCACCGCGGGCCTTGACCTCGTCCGGCGGATGGAGGGCAACGAGCCCCACGGCCAGGCGCACGCCCTGACCACGAACCTGCTCACGAAGGCCGACGGCACCAAGTTCGGCAAGACCGAGACCGGCACGGTCTGGCTCGACCCCGAGCTGACCTCGCCCTACGCCTTCTACCAGTTCTGGTTCAACGCCGACGACCGGGACGTGGTCCGCTACCTCAAGGTGTTCAGCTTCCTGTCCCGCGAGGAGATCGAGGACCTGGAGCGCCAGACCGTGGAGCGTCCGCAGGCCCGAGCCGCCCAGCGCACGCTCGCGGAGACGCTGACGACGCTCGTTCACGGTGAGGAGGAGACCCGCAAGGTCAAGGACGCCAGCCTGGCGCTGTTCGGGCGGGCCGACCTCTCGGAGCTCGACGGCCGCACCCTGGACGCGGCTCTCGCCGAGGTGCCCAAGGCCGAGGTCGACGGTCCCGTCGAGGAGCTGCTGGTCACCGACCTGTTCGCCCTCAGCGGTCTGACCCCGAGCAAGTCGGCGGCCCGGCGCGCGATCCAGGAGGGCGGGGCCTACGTGAACAACGTGAAGGTCACCGACGTCGAGGCGCGGCTGGGCGCGGACGACGTGCTCGCCGACCGCTTCGTCGTGCTCCGCAAGGGCAAGCGCAACATCGGCGGCGTCGTCCTCAAGGGGTAGCGAGAGCGCCGAGCGGGACGCGGACGAGGGCCGGACTCCCGTGGGGGTCCGGCCCTCGTCGCTGCGTGGACCCTCGGCCGGGCCCACCCCGGGTTTGACCCGAGGGTGAATCGGGCATGACCGACCATGTCTGAGCACAGCCGACGTACCGGCGCGCACCTGGTGTGAGGCCCGCGCGCGGGAAAGACCGAGGCCCGGATCGCCGAGAAGGCGACCGATCCGGGTCCTCACTTGACGTCTGCCCGCGGTTCTCCTACACTCGGACAGGTCGCCGCGGGACGGCGGGCGAAACCCCTGTGGTCCGCGCCCGGAACCGGGCCGCGACCATCGACCCCCTCTCCACAGCATCGTGGTTCGAGCAGTCGCTCGGAGCAGGTAAGCTCAGGGAGTTGCTTCGAAAGGCCCACGGAAACACGGGCCAGGAAAAGCACCGGGAATTCTTTCCCCGGATCAGCTGGAAAGCGAAAACGCCGATTTGGCGGGGCGCGGAACACCTGATAAAG
>NZ_JBIAGA010000022.1:0-68349 GCF_042869555.1 Nocardiopsis sp. NPDC006938
ACCGCCGTGGTCTGGCACAACGACCGCACCGGCCAGCCGGTCCTACGCTCATTGACCGCTTACGATCACTGACCCCTTGGAATCACTCATCTAGGGGTCGACCCCGGCGACTTCGGGGGATTTCCCCTGCCCTATTCCGGTTGCGCCCTCTGTCCGGCTGCGGATTGAATCGGTGGTCACGATACATCTCGACACCGGAGCACTCCCATGCCCAGACAGACCCCCGTGCTCGGGCCGACCGGCACCACGGACCGGGCTCTCGCGCCCGACCTCGCACGTGGCTTCATGCTGTTGTTCATCGCCCTGGCCAACTCCGTCTGGTACCTGTGGGCGGCGACGCCGAGCGACGGTCCGGCCATGCACCCCGTCCCCGAGGGCTCCCTGGACTCCGCGGCCCAGTTCTTCACCATCGTGGCCGTGGACATGCGCAGCTACCCGATGTTCGCGTTCCTGTTCGGCTACGGCATGACGCAGCTGGCCCGGCGGCAGGAGGCCGCCGGGGCCGACGTGCGCGGCGTCAACGCCCTGTTGCGCCGCCGCAACCTGTGGCTGGTCGTGTTCGGCTTCGTCCACGCCCTACTGCTGTGGATGGGCGACATCCTCGGCGCCTACGGCGTGGCCGGGCTGGTCCTGGGCTGGTTGTTCTTCCGGCGCAGGGACGTGACCCTGGTCGTGTGGGGCGCGGTGCTGACCGGCCTGATGGCGCTGGGAAGCGCGCTCAGCCTCCTGGCCCTGCCCTTCGTCAGCGGCTCGGCGAACGCTTCGGGCGGCTTGGACATGGCCGAGATGGCGGGGAACATCGGCGACCCGTCCGTCCTCTCGGCCGCCGCGGACCGCGTGCTGAACTGGCCGCTGGTGAGCGTGGGCCAGGGGCTGCTCGGCCTGGTCGTGCCCACAGCGATCCTGCTCGGCTTCTGGGCCGCGCGCCGCGGCTTCCTGGAGCAGCCCGGCCGCCACCTCACCGCCCTGCGCTGGGTCGCGGGCCTGGGAATCACCGTCGGATGGCTCGGCGGTCTGCCCGAGGCGCTGAACCAGGTCGGCCTCTGGGACCTGGACCCCGACCAGTCCCTGATGCTCACCTTCCCCCACATGTTCACCGGCCTCTTCGGGGGGCTCGGTTACGTCGCGCTGATCGCCCTGGTCGCGCACCGGCTCCAGGAGCGGGGCTGGACCGGCGGGGTCGTGGTGAGAGCCCTGACCGCCACCGGCAAGCGTTCCCTGAGCGCCTACCTGGCGCAGTCGGTGCTCTGCGCGCCGGTCCTGGCCGCCTGGGGCCTGGGGCTCGCCGCGCACATGACCTCATGGACGATGTTCCTGTACGCGGTCGCGGTGTGGCTGGCGACGGTGGCGGGCGCCCTCGCGCTGGAGCGGGCGGGACGGCGCGGGCCCGCGGAGGTACTCCTGCGCAGGTTGTCGTACCGCAGGTCGCCGGAGCCCGGCCGGACCCCCTCCGCGCCCTCCCCCGAAGAGGAGCACCAAGAGCGCACCAGCCCCTGACCGGGGGCCGCAAAAAGGGGCGCGCCGATCAGCGCCCGGTGGCCGCTCGTACCCGAGGATGGGTTGTCATGGGCGACGATCACATGACAAACCACACCATAGGGGTGACCGGGGCCACCGGCGCGCTGGGCGGGCGTGTGGCCGCCCGGCTCGCGCGGCTCGGGTGGGCGCAGCGACTCATCGTGCGCGACATCAACCGGGCCCCGGAGTTCCCGGAGAGCAGCGCCGCGATGGCGGCCTACGAGGACACCGACGCCTTCGAACGGGCGTGCCGTGGCGTGGACACCCTCTTCCTGGTCTCGGCGACCGAGTCCGAGGACCGGGTGGAGACGCACCTGAGCGCCGTGGACGGGGCGCTGCGGGCCGGGGTGTCCAGGATCGTGTACCTGTCGTTCCTCGGGGCGGGCCCGGCGTCCACCTTCACCTTCGCCCGCACGCACTTCTACACGGAGGCGCACATTCGCTCCACGGGGGTGTCGCACACGTTCCTCAGACCCAGCCTCTACCTGGACCTGCTCCCCCGGTGGGTGGACGAGGAGGGCGTGGTGCGCGGCCCGGCCGGAGAGGGCCGGATCGCCTGGGTGTCGCGCGACGACGTGGCGGACGTGGCCGCGGCCGTGCTGACCGACCCGGCGACCGTGGCGGCCGCGAAGGACGCGACCTACGACGTGACCGGCCCCGAGGCCCTGACGGTGGGCGCCACCGTCGAGAAGCTGGGGCGCCTGACCGGCCGGAGCGTGCGGTACGTGCCCGAGACCTGGGAGGAGGCCCTGGAGTCGCGCCGCCCGAGCGGGGCCGCCGAGTGGGAGGTCGAGGGCTGGGCCTCCTCCTACGCGGCGATCGCCGCCGGTGAGATGGACGTCGTCTCTCCCGTCGTGCCCGACCTGACCGGCCATCCGGCGCAGTCCATCGAGGGGTTCCTGCGCCGTCATCCGAGCGCCCTCTCCCACGTGGCGGTCTGAACCCCGCCCCTCCCCTCCACCGCCGCGCCCCCGCGCGCGGCGGTTCCTTGTGCCCCGGGACCCCACCGCCGGGGGCTTGACCTCAACATTCGTTGAGGTAGCAGGGTGGAACCCAGAGGGGGACGCACCCCCGGAGAAGGAGTGTGGTGGAGATGCGCGCGGTACGCGTGGACGCGTTCGGCGGCCCCGGAGTCCTGGAGGTCCGGACCCTGCCCGACCCGGCGCCCGGCCCCGGAGAGGTACTGGTCGAGGTGACGGCCGCCAACGTGATCTTCCTGGACACCCTGATCCGCGGCGGCGCGGCCCCGGACCACTTCCCCCAGACCCCGCCCTACGTGCCCGGGGGCAGCGTGGTCGGCCGGGTCGCCTCGGTCGGCTCCGGCGCCGACCCCGCCCTGGTGGGGGAACCGGTGCTCACCCTCACCGAAGACGGCGGGTACGCCGAGCGCGTGGTCGTCCCCGCGGAGGGCCTGGTCAGGGTCCCCGACGAGCTGCGTCCCCTGGACGCCCTGGCGCTGCTGGTCGACGGGGCGACCGCCATGATGCTGGAGCGGTCCGCCCGCTTCGCCCCGGACACCTGGGTCCTGGTCCTGGCCGCCACCGGCGGCGCGGGGAGCCTGGTCGTGCAGCTGGCCCGGCTCGCGGGGGCACGGGTGATCGGCGCGGCCCGGGGCGTGGAGAAGCTGGAGTTCGCCCGCTCCCTCGGAGCGGAGGAGGTCGTGGACTACTCGGACCCCGGCTGGCTGGACCGTGTGCGCTCGGTGACCGGCGGCGCCGGGGTGGACGTGGTGGTCGACGGGGTCGGCGGGGCGCTCGGCACGGCGTCCTTCGGGTCGGTGGCCGACGGCGGCCGGTTCCTCAGCTACGGCACCGCCGGGGGCTCCTTCGCCGAGGTCGACCCCGCCGAGGCCGAGCGCCGCGGCGTCACCAGCCTGGGCCTGTACGAGATGCGGGCCCGGCCCGGCCCGGACCGGAGCGACCTGACCCGACTGGCGCTGGAGGAGGCCCGGGCCGGGCACCTGCGCCCGCACGTGGGGCTGACCCTGCCGCTGGAGCGGGCGGCCGAGGCGCACGCCGCCCTGGAGGGACGCCGCGTCCTCGGCAAGGTACTGCTGGCCCCCGGGGACTCCTAACCGCGCGCGGCCCGGGCCTCGACCCCGTCCAGGACGAGGTCGACCGACCGCGCGAACTCCGCCTCGTCCGCACCGTCCTCCCCGTGGGGAGCCGGACCGGGGGCGAGCAGGTCGCTGCCGAGCAGGGCACGCACGCGGGGGAAGTCGTCGGCCCCGACCAGGGTGTCGAGACGGTGGACGAAGGCGCGGTGGGCGTCGGCCGGGTCGAGCCCCTCGGCCGCCCAGGCGCGCCTCTGCTCCTCCGCGAGCTCCCCCTCGGCGCGGACGTAGGTCCAGACCAGGGTCATCACGCGGGCGCGCTCGGCGATGTCCAGGCCGGTCTCCTCCAGGGCGGCCAGCCCGGCCTCGGCCCAGCGGACGTAGGAGGGCGCGAGGGGTTCGACGGTGACGGGGATCTGGCTGGCCCAGGGGTGGCGCCGGAAGACGGACCGCATCGCGCGGGCCAGGGAGTGCGTGCGTTCTCGCCAGGTCCGCCCCTCCGGCTCCGGCGGGGCGCCCAGCACCGCGTCCGCGGCGAGCAGAAGCAGGTCGGAGCGGGACTCCACGTAACGGTAGAGGCTCATGGTGCCCACTCCGAGCGCGGCGGCGGTGCGGCTCATGGTGACGGCCTCGGTGCCGCCCTGGTCCCCGAGCGCGATCGCGGTCTCCAGGATGCGGGCGACGGTGAGCTTGGGGCGCGGGCCCTTGCGCGCGGCGGGGGCGGCCCCCCACGCGGTGAGCAGCACCTTGGGGACGGTACGCGCCGGGTCCGCCGGCGTCTCCTGGTCAGCCATGGGACCACCTTATTGCGTACCCGCCACGCAATCGTACTGCGTAGGGGTTGCGCAATGGCACTGCGTAAGTGTTACGCTGTAGAACATGGACACACCGACGACCACCGCACCCCCCTTCCGCCAACAGGGCGCCGACCCCGCGATCACCGTCTCCGGGTTACGCAAGCGCTACGGGGACCACACGGTCCTGGACGGCCTCGACCTCACCGTCCCCGCGGGCGGCGTCCTCGCCCTGCTCGGCCCCAACGGCGCGGGGAAGACCACCCTGATCGACATCCTGACCACACTCGTCCGGCCCGACGGAGGCACCGCCCGGGTCATGGGACACGACGTGGTCCGCGCCGCCCGGCGGGTCCGCCGCGCCATCAGCGCCACCGGACAGTACGCCTCGGTCGACGAGGTGCTCACCGGCCGCGAGAACCTCGTGATGGTCGCCCGGCTCCTCGGCTCCGACCGCCGCGCCGCCGAGGAACGCGCCCGCGACCTGCTCGCCGACTTCGACCTCACCGCGGCCGCCGACCGCCGCGCCGGAACCTACTCCGGGGGGATGCGCAGGCGCCTGGACCTCGCCGCGAGCCTGGTCGGCTCCCCACCGGTCGTCTTCCTGGACGAACCCACCACCGGCATGGACACCCGCAGCCGCCAGACGCTGTGGGAGACCGTCACCGGTCTCGCGGAGCGGGGCACCACCGTCCTGCTCACGACCCAGTACCTGGAGGAGGCCGACGTGCTCGCCGACCGGATCGCCGTTCTGCACGGGGGCGTGATCGCCGCCGAGGGCACCGCCGACGATCTGAAGAGGCGGGTCGGCCGGGAACGCGTCGAGCTCACCCTGGAGGACGGCGGCACCGAGTGGCTGCCCGGCGACGGCACCGCCGAACACCTGCGCTCGCTCCTGAACGAACGCCACAGCGCGGGCCGCCCGGTCGCCCGGGTCACCACGCACGCCCCGACCCTGGACGACGTGTTCCTGGCCCTGACCGCGCCGACCGCCACCGACACCGCGAAGGGACGAACGGCATGATCACCCTCCTGCGCACCGAGGCCGTCCTCACCCGGCGCGGACTCACCCACTCCCTGCGCGACGTCGACAGCATGGTCACCGCCGTGGTCGCCCCGGTCGCCGTCATGCTGCTCTTCGTCACCGTCTTCGGCGCGGCCGTGGAGGGGCTGACCGAGGGGGCGTCCTACGTGGACTACGTGGCCCCGGGCGTGATGCTGCTCTGTGCGGGGTTCGGGGCGTCGATGACCGCCACCGCGGTCCACTCCGACCTGGCCACGGGCGTGGTCCGGCGGCTGCGGACGATGCCGGTGCGCGCCTCGGCGGTGGTGACCGGACACGTCGTCGCCGGAGTGCTGCGCAACCTGGTGTCGACCCTGCTGGTGCTGGGCGCTGCCCTCGCGCTCGGCTTCCGCCCCGAGGCTTCGGCCGCCGGGTGGGCGTGGGCGGCGGTGCTCGTGACCGCCTACGTCGTGCTGCTCACGCTGGCCGCCGCCGCGTGGGGACTGGCCGCGCGCTCGGCGGACACCGCCGGGATGTTCGCGTTCGTCGCGCTCTTCGTGCCCTACCTGTCCTCGGCCTTCGTCCCCGTGGAGGGGCTGCCGACCTTCCTCCGGGGGTTCGCCGAGCACCAGCCGGTCAGCCTGGCCATCGAGACCCTGCGCGAGCTCACCTCGGGGGTCCCGGTCGGCGACCAGGCGGTGCCCCTCACCCTCTGGTTGGGCGGCCTGACCCTGGCCGCCCTGGTCCTGACCCGCTGGCTGTTCCAGCGGGCCGGGCGGCGCTGACCGCGCACCGGCCCCGTCGCCTCCCGGTGGACGGGCCCCGCGAGGGGCACGGGACGGCGCACGGGACGGCCCCGGGAACCGCTGGTTCCCGGGGCCGTCGTCCGCACACCGTCAGGCGGTGTCGCGCCGCGCGGTCAGGCGGGCCCGCAGCGCGCTCGCCGCGGCGCGGGGGTCCTCGGCCTCGGTGATGGCGCGGACCACGACCACCCGGGCGGCTCCGGCGTCGAGCACCCGGTCCACGTTGTCCAGGTCGATGCCGCCGATCGCGAACCAGGGACGGTCCGAACCCAGGGCCGCGGCGCGTTCGACCAGTTCCAGACCGGCCGCCGGACGCCCCGGCTTGGTCGGGGTCGCCCAGGTCGGGCCCACGCAGAAGTAGTCGCTCCCCGGCTCTTGCGCCGAGCGCGCGGCGGCCACGGGGTCGTTGTTGGAGCGCCCGATCACCGGGTCGGCGCCGATCACGTCGCGCGCCAGGGGCACCGGGAGGTCGCGCTGGCCCAGGTGCAGCACGTCGGCGCGCACCGCCCGGGCGATGTCGGCGCGGTCGTTGACGGCGAGCAGGGCGCCGTGGCGCTCGCACACCTCCCGAAGGACCTCCAGTGCGGCCAGTTCGTCGCGGGCCTCCAGCCCCTTGTGCCGGAGCTGGATGATGTCCACGCCCCCGGCCAGGGCGGCGTCCGCGAACTCCGCGAGATCACCGCTCCCGGTCCGGGCGTCGGTGCACAGGTACAGAAGGGATGCGTCCAGGCGCTCGCGCAGGCTGGTTCCGTGGCTCGTCCTCACGGCCCCCACCCTAGCCAACGGCCCGGGGCCGCCACCGTGCGGTGCGTGCCTCCGGGCCGTGCGGGGTGTCAGAAGGCCAGGCCCTGGGCCCGGCGGCGGACCTCCGTGCCCCGGTTCTCGCGCATCGCCTGGATCGGCGTGCCCGGCAGGGTGTCGTCCGGGGTGAACAGCCAGCGCAGGGCCTCCTCGGTGGAGAAACCGGCGTCGGTGAGCAGCACGATGGTGCCCGGGAGGCCCTTGACCAGGTCCTCGCCGTCCAGGAAGGCGGCGGGGATGGAGAGCTCACCGCCGCGCACCACGCCCATCAGGCGGTTCTCGCGGATGAGGGTCTTGATGCGGTTGGGGCTCACGCCCAGCGGCGCGGCCGCCTCACGCAGGGTCAGCCATTCGCCGACGAGTTCGTCGAGTTCACGATCGCTTTGTGTCACCTCACCAATCTGCCACACCCGACCGGGCGCCGGTGACCGTCGCGCCCCGTGCGGGCTTCCTGCCTGGGAGATCCCCGCCACGGCGGGCCCGGACGGGCTGATCTAGGATGGGGCCGAACAGACACGTCCCGCGGGAGCCGGGTGGACCCGGCTGAGAGGGAGGCTCGCCGCCTCCGACCGCACGAACCTGATCCGGGTCATGCCGGCGAAGGGAGTGGAACACGGCGCCGTGCGCAACGACGAGGTTCCCCCACAGAAGACGATTCATCCCACCAGTGGCGTGGTCGTGGTCGGCGGCGGCGTCGTCGGCCGGGTCACCGCCTGGCGCGCGGCCCAGCGCGGCCTGACCGTCACCCTGGTCGAACCCGACCCCGTGACCGCGCCCTCCTCCGCCCGGGCCGCCTCCGCCGTCGCCGCGGGGATGCTCACCCCCGCCACCGAGGCGGTCTTCGGCGAGGAGGAGCTGATGGAGTTCGGGGTGCGCTCGGCGCGCCTGTACGACGACTTCGTCGCCGAACTCCAGGAGGCCAGCGGGGTGGACGTCGGCCACCGCCGCACCGGCACCCTGCTGGTCGCCTTCGACCGCGACGACCTGGCGGTCCTGACCGACCTGCACGCCCTCCAGCGACGCCTGGGCATCCCCACAGAGCGGTTGACCAGCCGTGAGTGCCGACGCCTCGAACCCACGCTCGCGCCCGGGGTGCGCGGCGGGGTACTGGCTCCCGAGGACCACTCGGTGAACCCGCGTTCCCTGCTGCTCGCCCTGGCCCGGGCCGGAGAGGGCGCGGGCGTGCGCGAGCTCCCCGGGCGTGTGGAGGAAGTCTCCTCCCCCGGCCCCGGTGGCGCGCGTCTGGGCGTGCGGCTGGCCGACGGCGCCGAACTCCCCGCCGACCAGGTGGTGCTCGCCGCAGGGTGCTGGGGCGACCGTGTGCGGGTGCCCGAACCGGTGGTGCCGCCGCTGCGCCCGGTCAAGGGGCAGCTGCTGCGCGCCCGGGTGCCCGCCGGGGAGCCCCCGCTGGTCACCCGCACCGTTCGCGGTCTGGTCCGCGGGTTCCCCGTCTACCTGGTGCCCCGTGCCGACGGCGAGGTCGTCGTGGGGGCCACCCAGGAGGAGCTGGGCCACGACACCTCGCTGACCGTGGGCGGGCTCTGGCAGGTCCTGCGGGACGCCCGCGAACTCGTCCCCGGGGTGAGCGAGCTGGAGGTCGTGGAGACCTGTGTGGGTCTGCGGCCCGGCTCCCCCGACAACGAACCCCTCCTGGGCCCCACCCGGGTCCCGGGACTCCACCTGGCCGCCGGACACTTCCGGCACGGGGTCCTGCTGGCCCCGGTGACCGGCGAGGTCATGGCCGAGGCCCTCACCACCGGCGCGCTCCCCTCGTACGCGCGCCGGTTCTCAGCCGGCAGAAGAACGTGGGAGTAGCAGTGGAACTGATCATCAACGGACAGGCGCGGGACAGCGCGGCGAGCACCGTGGACGGGGTCGTGCGCGCCCTCACCGGAGCCGGGGAGGGCGCCGTCCCCGGGGGGATCGCCGTCGCCGTCAACGACGAGGTGGTGCGCCGCACCGCCTGGACCGGCACCGCGCTGTCGCCCGGCGACCGCGTGGACGTGCTCACCGCGGTACAGGGAGGCTGAACCATGACGCAGACCACCGAGGCGCCGACAGCCGGGGACCACACGGGCGGGGACCCGCTGGTCATCGCGGGGGTCCCCTTCGGTTCCCGCCTCATCACCGGCACGGGGGGAGCGCCCTCCCTGGAGGTCCTGGAAGAGGCGCTCCTGGCGTCGGGGACCGAGCTGACCACCGTGGCCATGCGCCGGATCACCCCGGGCACCCAGGGGTCGGTGTGGGACGTCCTGGACCGCAACGGCATCCGCCCGCTGCCCAACACCGCCGGATGCTTCACCGCCGTGGACGCCGTGCGCACCGCCAGGCTGGGCCGCGAGGCCCTGGGAACCGACTGGGTGAAGCTGGAGGTGGTCGCCGACGAGCACACCCTGCTGCCCGACCCGGTGGAGCTGCTCGACGCCGCCGAAGCGCTGGTCGACGACGGTTTCACGGTTCTGCCGTACACCAACGACGACCCCGTGCTGGCCCGCCGCCTGGAACAGCTGGGCTGCGCCGCCGTGATGCCGCTGGCCGCGCCGATCGGTTCGGGGCTGGGCATCCGCAACCCGCACAACCTGGAGCTGATCGTCGAGCGGTCGAGCGTCCCGGTGATCGTCGACGCGGGTATCGGCACCGCCAGCGACGCCGCCCTGGCCATGGAGCTGGGGTGCGACGCGGTGTTGTTGGCCACGGCCGTGACCCGCGCCCAGGACCCGGTGCGGATGGCGTCGGCGATGCGCGACGCCGTGCGCGCCGGGCGCGGCGCGCGGCTGGCCGGGCGCATCCCGGTCCGCCGCCACGCCAGGGCCTCCAGCCCCGACGTGGTCTGAGCCCAAACGGACCGGACCGCCGTCGCGGGCCGCGTCGGGGGGCGGACCCGGCACCCGGCGCCTCCGCCTGCGGCGACGCGCCCGCGAGGCGCCCTCCGTCACGACACCGACACGCGGCGTGACCTTCGGGTTTGGTCCCGTCCCCTACCGTGGGAGGGGTGCGTGTGCCGTGAGCGGCACCGCACCTCCAGACCGCCCAGGCGCGGGACGCCCCGAACCGACCCTCCGGTCGGCCTCCACGACGGTGGACACGGGGGCCGCCGCGACCGTGAACCGCGGGGCGGAACCGACACCGGCTTCCGCTAGGGTGTCGGATCGACACCAGGTGTCGGGTACGCGCCACCGGCCGCGAACGCCCGCGCTCCCCGCAGCAAGGACACAACTCCGCCGTGGACATGACGACTTCCGACCCGCTAGTAGGCGCGACGCTGGACCGTCGCTACTTCGTCGAGTCAAGGATCGCCGGTGGCGGTATGGCGACCGTCTACGTCGCCCACGACCTCAGGCTGGACCGACGGCTGGCCCTCAAGGTCATGCACCCCTCCCTGGCGCAGGACCCGACCTTCGTCCAGCGCTTCATCAACGAGGCCCACTCGGTCGCCAAGCTCTCGCACCCCAACGTCGTCCAGGTCTTCGACCAGGGCGAGGACCAGGGGCACGTCTTCCTGGCCATGGAGTACGTGCCCGGGCAGACCCTGCGCGACCTCCTCAAGGCGCACGGGCGGCTGGCCCCGAAGCAGGCCCTGAACTTCATGGCCTCCGTGCTGGCCGCACTGGGCGCCGCCCACCAGGCGGGGATGGTGCACCGCGACGTCAAGCCCGAGAACGTGCTCATCAGCAAGGACGGTCGGGTCAAGGTCGCCGACTTCGGCCTGGCCCGGGCCGTGGAGCAGTCCAACCAGGGCCTGACCCGCACCGGGACGCTCATGGGCACCGCCGCCTACCTGGCGCCCGAGCAGATCGAGAAGGGCACCGCCGACGCGCGCAGTGACGTCTACGCGGCCGGGATCATGCTCTACGAGCTCCTCACCGGCGGGCAGCCGCACACCGGAGAGACACCGATCGCGATCGCCTACCAGCACGTGACCGAGGACGTCCCCCGCCCCTCCCACTTCCTGCCGAACCTGCCACCCGAGGTCGACGCCCTGGTCACCAAGGCCACCGAGCGCGACCCCCGGTACCGGCCCGGCAACGCGGGCCAGTACCTCGCGAAGGTCCTGGACGTCCTGCGGGCCCTGCCGGACACCGCCGCGGGCTCCGGCGCACCGCTGGCCCCCGTCGCCCCCCAGGCCAACTCCGCGGCCACCATGACCGCTCCCCAGCTCATCGCCGGGGGTGCCGGTCCCGGCACCGAGAACGCCACCATGGTCGTCGACATGAACGGCGCCGACCTGGGCCGGGACGACTACGACGACGACGGCTACGACGACTACCCGGACCGGGGCGGGTCGTGGTTCTCGCGCAACCGCCTCCTCGTGGTCGGCGCCGTGGTGACCGCCCTGGTCGTGGGTGTGGCGGGCTGGTGGTTCCTGCTCGGACGCTTCGAGTCGGTCCCCGACGTGGTCGGGCTGTCGCCCGAGGCCGCCAGCGAGCAGATCCGCGCCTCCGGGCTGGTCGTGGAGGTGTCGGACGACCGCGTGTACAGCGACGACGCCGCCGCCGGAGAGGTCGGCGGCACCGACCCCGAGGTCTCCACCCGCCTCTCCCCCGGCGACACGGTCACGGTGTTCCTGTCCAAGGGCCCCCAGAACGTGTCCATGCCCGACCTGGTGGGCGACGACGTCGCCAACGCGCTCAAGGCGCTGGAGGACCTGGGCTTCGACGACGAGAGCATCGTCCAGGAGGAACAGGACTCCCCTGACAACGCCCCCGGCGAGGTGCTGGGCACCAGCCCCGAGGCCGGGCAGGACGCCGACCGGGAGGGGACGGTCACCATCACCGTCAGCAGCGGCATCCCGGTACCGAGCCTGGCCGGTGAGAAGCGTGAGGACGCCGAGCGGACCCTGAGCGACCTGGGCCTGACCGCCGAGATCGTCGAGGAGGAGAGCGAGAGCATCGCCGAGGGTCTCGTGATCAGCCAGTCCCCCGACACCGGCACCAACGTCGGCCCGGGGGCCACCGTGACCCTGACCGTCTCCAGCGGCCCGCCGGAGGTCGAGATCCCGGACGTGGTCGGCGACTCCGTCCGCGACGCCCGCAAGGAACTGGAGAAGGCCGGGTTCGAGGTCGAGGTCGAGCGAATCTTCGGCGGTCGCGTGGTGGCGCACCAGTCGCACACGGGAACGGCGCCCGAGGGCACCAAGATCAAGATCACCGCCACCCCGGGCGGGATCGACCTGGGCGACCTCGACGAGGATGACGACGACGACTGACCCGGTCCCGCCGTACGGGCTCCCGGTACCGCGGCCCCCTTCCCCTGTCCGGGAAGGGGGCCGTGGCGTTAGGGTCGGCGGCATGAGCGGTGACGAGATCCGGGTGCTGGTCGTGGACGACCACCCCATGTGGCGGGACGCGGTGGCGAGGGACCTGGCCGAGGCCGGGCTCCTGGTGGTGGGGACGGCGGGTGACGGAGCCAAGGCGCTGCGGATCGCACCGGCGGTGCGGCCCACCCTGGCCGTGGTCGACCTGCACCTGCCCGACACCAACGGTGTGGAGCTGACCGCCGCGCTGGTGGCCCTGGCCGAACCCCCGAGGGTCCTGGTGCTGTCGGCCAGCGGTGAGAGCGACGACGTGCTGGCGGCGGTCAAGGCCGGAGCCACCGGCTACCTCGTCAAGTCCGCGGGACGCGAGGAGCTCCTGGACGCCGTCCGGCGGGTGCACGCGGGCGAGGCCGTCTACACCCCCGGGCTGGCCGGGCTCGTGCTCGGCGAGTACCGGCGGCTGTCGGCCGAGGGCGACCCCGCGCGGGACGAGCGGGAGCGGGCCCCCGAACTGACCCCGCGCGAGACCGAAGTGCTGCGGCTGGTCGCCAAGGGACTGGCGTACAAGCAGATCGCCCGCCGCCTCGGCATCTCCCACCGCACGGTCCAGAACCACGTCCAGAACACCCTCACCAAGCTTCACCTGCACAACCGAGTGGAGCTGGTGCGCTACGCCATCGACCGGGGTCTGGACGAGTGACCCGAGGGGGCCGCTGTTCGGCGACGCCCGGAACGCCGGGGTTCGGTTGGTATTCACCGCGCGGGGTTGGCCTGGGCTCCCCCCGCCCACTATGGTCTAGACCATAGGGCGCCAGGCGCCCTGAACACCCACCAACGTCGAGGAGAAGTCGTATGCGAGTCGGGGTGCTGACCGGCGGTGGAGACTGCCCGGGTCTGAACGCGGTGATCCGCGCCGTGGTCCGTAAGGGCATCAAGGACTACGGATACGAGTTCGTCGGCTTCAGGGACGGCTGGCGCGGCCCCCTGGAGGGCGACACCATGCCCCTGGACGTCACCGCCGTACGCGGCATCCTCCCCCGGGGCGGCACGATCCTCGGCTCCTCCCGTACCAACCTCATGAAGATCGAGGGCGGCGTGGAGCGGGTCAAGGACAACATGGCCGGCCTCGGAGTCGACGCGCTGGTGGCCATCGGCGGCGAGGACACCCTCGGCGTCGCCCGCCAGCTGCACGACCGCGGCGTCAACGTGGTGGGCGTGCCCAAGACCATCGACAACGACCTCAACGCCACCGACTACACGTTCGGGTTCGACACGGCGGTCAACATCGCCATGGAGGCGATCGACCGCCTGCACACCACCGCGGAGTCGCACCACCGCGCGCTGGTCGTGGAGGTCATGGGCCGCCACGCCGGGTGGATCGCCCTGCACTCCGGCATGGCCGCCGGAGCCAACGTCATCCTCATCCCCGAACGCCCCTTCGACATGGACGAGGTCGTCAAGCACGTCGAGAGCCGCTTCGAGACCCAGTACGCGCCCATCATCGTGGTCGCCGAGGGCGCCCACCCCAAGGCCGGGCAGCTGGAACTGGCCACCGGCGAGAAGGACTCCTTCGGCCACGTGCGCCTGGGCGGCATCGGCCAAACCCTCGCCGAGGAGATCGAGCGCCGCACCGGCAAGGAGGCCCGCTCGGTGGTGCTCGGCCACGTCCAGCGCGGCGGCACCCCCACCGCCTTCGACCGGGTGCTCGCCACCCGCCTGGGCGTGAACGCCATCGACGCCGTGCACGACAAGTCCTTCGGCAAGATGGTCGGCCTCCAGGGCACCGACATCGTCCGGGTCGACCTGGCCGAGGCCACCGACACCCTCAAGACCGTCCCGGCGGAGCGTTACGAGGAGGCCGAGGTCTTCTTCGGCTAGACGCGCTCCCCTGCGGACGGCCCCTCCCCCTCCACCAGCGGGGAGGGGCCGTCCCGTGTCCGGGGTCTCATCCGGGGGCCGTACGCACCGGGAATGGACCGAGCGGTCCGGGGATTGTTCGATACTGGAAGACATCGTTTCCACGCACACCCCAGGCCCCACCCTCCGGAGGTAGCACCATGTCCGCGTCGCTGGAGTCCGCGCCGCTCCCCGTAACCGAGGTCGGAGCCGACGCCGGGCTCGGCGAGCTCTGCGTGCTCATGAAGCTCGGCGAGATCGTTCTCAAGGGCTCCAACCGCAAGCTGTTCGAGCGCCGCCTGCACAACAACATCCGCGCCTCCGTGCGCGACCTGGGCGACATCCGCCTGTCCCAGCGCGGCGCGGGCGTCATCATCGTGCGCAAGCCCGGCGCCTCGGACCTGGAGATCGCCGAGATCGCCGACCGCATGGCCAACGTCATGGGCGTGGTCTGGGTGCACCTGGTCCGCCGCGTCGCCAAGGACCTGGACGCCATCGTCGACATCTCCGTGCGCTCCCTGGCGGGCCGCGAGGGCACCTTCGCCGTGCGTGCGCGCCGCCGCGACAAGCGCTTCGAGATGAACTCCGGCGACCTCGCCGCGTTCCTCGGCTCGAAGGTCATCGAGGCGCACGGCTACAAGGTGAACCTCAAGCGTCCCGACAACACGCTGTACGTCGAGGTCGACAAGGACGAGGCCTTCGTCTTCACCGACGGCATCCCCGGCCAGGGAGGCCTGCCCGCCGGGATGAGCGGTCGCGGCCTGGTGCTGATGTCCGGCGGCATCGACTCCCCCGTGGCCGCCCACCGGATGATCCGGCGCGGCCTCAAGGTGGACTTCCTGCACTTCTCCGGGATGCCCTTCACCGGCCCCGAGTCCATCTACAAGGCCTACAGCCTGGTCCGCCAGCTGGACCGCTACCAGGTGGGCTCGCGCCTGTTCGTGATCCCCTTCGGCAAGGCCCAGCAGCAGTTGAAGAGCTCCGGCATCGAGCGGCTCCAGATCGTGGCCCAGCGGCGCCTGATGCTCAAGACCGCCGAGGCTCTGGCCGACGACCTCAAGGCCGAGTGCCTGATCACCGGTGACGCCCTGGGTCAGGTCTCCAGCCAGACGATGACCAACATCACCGCCCTGGACGACGCGGTGGACCTGCCGATCCTGCGGCCCCTCATCGGCATGGACAAGACCGAGATCATGGACCAGGCCCGGCGGATCGGGACCCTGGCCATCTCGGAGCTGCCCGACGAGGACTGCTGCACCATGCTGACCCCGCGCCAGGTCGAGACCGCCGCGAAGATCGGCGACCTGCGCCAGATCGAGAAGCGGCTGGACGCCGAGGAGCTGGCCGAGCACCTGGTGGGCACCGCCCAGCTGCACCGGCCCAGTTTCCTGGGTGAGGCCGCGCCCGCGCAGGTCGCGCCCTCCGCCGCCAAGGCCGTCACCCCGGCCGTGTAGGCGCGCCGGCCCCTGCGGGGGCGGCGCGAGCACGGGTGCCCCGGACGCCGTCAGCGTCCGGGGCACCGTCGTTCCCCCCCGGGTGCGGCCCGCCCGGGCCGCACCCGTCTTCCGGTCAGCGGCCGGCGAGCTCCCGCGCGGGCGCCGGGGTGAGGGTGCGCCCGCTCAGAGTGGCCAGGGTGCCCGCGAGGTCGCGCAGCTCGGCCAGGTCCTCTTCCAGCAGCGCCTGGGGACCGTCGCACAGGGCGGTCTCCGGGCTCGGGTGCACGTCCACGATCACGCCGTCGGCGCCGATCGCGATCGCCGCGCGCGAGAGCGGCAGCACCAGGTCGCGCTTGCCGCCCGAGTGCGACGGGTCGACGATCACCGGCAGGTGGGTGAGGCTCTGCGCGACCGGGACGGCGCTGATGTCCAGGGTGTTGCGGGTGGCCTTCTCGAAGGTGCGGATGCCGCGCTCGCACAGCACGACGTCGAGGTTGCCGCGCTGGGCGATGTACTCGGCGGCCATCAACCACTCCTCGATGGTGGCGCTCATGCCGCGCTTGAGCAGGACCGGCTTCCCGGCGTCGCCGACGGCCTGGAGCAGGGCGAAGTTCTGCATGTTGCGGGTGCCGACCTGGAGCATGTCGGCGTAGGAGGCGACCAGCGGAACGTCGGCGGCGTCCACGACCTCGGTGACGATGGGCAGGCCGGTCTTCTCACGCACGTCGGCGAGGATCTTCAGACCCTCCTCGCCCAGCCCCTGGAAGGCGTAGGGGGAGGTGCGGGGCTTGTAGGCGCCGCCGCGCAGGAGGGCCGCCCCGGCCGCCTTCGCCATGAGGGCGGCCTCCAGGGTCTGCTCGGGCGTCTCGACCGCGCAGGGACCCGCGATGACGGTCATGTTCTCGCCGCCGATCGGGACGCCGCGCACGCTGACCACCGTACGGCTGACGTGGTTCTCGCGGCTGACCAGCTTGTAGGGCGCCGAGATGCGCAGCACGTCGCTCACTCCGGGCTTGGCGTTCAAGCCCAGGTCCTGGAAGCGCTCGACGTCGCCGACCAGGCCGATGATGGTGCGGCTGACCCCGCGTGTCACGTACGCCTCGCCTCCGGCGGAGGTGACCAGTTCGACGAGGGCGTCGATGTTGTCGGCGGTGGCGCCCGGCGCCATAACGATGACCATGTGGTTTCCCTGAGTGTCGGTTGGGTGGCTGAGCCGCGCGATGGTCGCGCCGGTGCCGGGGGCATCGACCCTGGGCGAAGACAAAGAAGCCCCGGGCCGATACCGGCCCGGGGCTCCTGGGAAGTCGTCTGTGTCAGCGCAGCGCTTTACAGGCGACCGGGGAGGTGGGCCGGTAGCCATAAAAGCGCCAAAAGTTTCGCTGCATGGCTGTGACTATAGCGCAAGGTGAGCACTCCCCCACACAACCGGGGGGAGTGACGTGGCTCTCGCGGGTGCCTGGCAGGATGACAGGACGCCGTCGCCCGCCCCGGCGCGGGGGGCGCACGGGGCCCCAGGGGCCAGAGCGAAGGGACGGGGACGGTTGTCGGAGGGCGAGGACGCCGGGGGCGCCGGCGAGGGGGCGCGGCCGAGGCTGCCGCCGGGTCAGGCGGCCCGGTTCGAGCACAGGCCCCAGCACTACGGGCGGGTTCCCGTCTTCCGGCCGGAGCGGTGGGACTTCCGGGTGTTCGGTGCGACCGCGTCGCTGGGCACCTACCGGTGGACCTGGGACGAGTTCGGTTCCCTGCCCCGTACGGACGTGGTCCGCGACTTCCACTGCGTGATGCGGTTCAGCGTGCCCGACGTCCCGTGGGCCGGGGTCCCGGCGGCCGAGATCCTCCGGCTGGCCCCGCCGTCCCCCGAGGTCACGCACGTGATGGCCTGGGGCGAGTACGGCTACAGCGCCAACATGCGGGTCGGGGACTTCCTCAGTGAGGGCGTCGTGCTCGCCACGCACCGCGACGGCGCCAGGCTCGCCCCCGAGCACGGCTTCCCCCTCCGCCTGGTGGTGCCGCACCTGTACGGATGGAAGAGCGTGAAGTGGCTGCGGTCGGTGGAGTACATGGTGGGCGACAGGCGGGGGTTCTGGGAGGAGCGCGGCTACCACAACGGGGCCGACCCCTGGAAGGAGGAGCGCTACTCCCACCAGGAGCGGCCCGGGAACGGCCCGCCCCGGCGCTGATACGACGGCCGCGCGCCACCGCCCGGGGTCAGCCGCGGGGTACGGACATCTCGATCTCGGTGCCCTCTCCGGGATCGGAGGAGAGCTCGGTGGTGCCGCCCAGGTCGCGGACCCGGCCCACGACGGACTGGGCGACGCCGAGTCGGCCGTCGGCGCGCGCCCGCTCCAGCCGTCCGGGCGCGATGCCGGGGCCGTCGTCGCGCACGGTCACGGTCACCGCGTGCTCCTCGTCCTCCACCAGGACCCACGCCCTGGTGTGGGGCGGGCAGTGCCGCTCCACGTTGTCCAGGGCGGCGGCCACGGCGGCGGCGAGCTCGGCCGCGGTGTCCCCCGGCAGCAGTACCGGGGTGGCCGGAGCGGAGACCGAGACGCGCACGGACTCCAGGCGGCGCAGCGCCTCCCTGAGGTCGGCCGGGGCCCCCGGGGCGGCCTCCGCGCCGGGGCCGGAGGGGACGGCCGAGGCCGCGTCCAGACCGTCGGTGAGCAGGGACCGCAGCCGCACCTCCTGCTCACCGGCCATGCGGCCCAGCTCGGCCGCCTGGCCGCCGATCTCGTCGCCGCGACGCCGTACCAGCGCCAGTACCTGGAGCACGGAGTCGTGGATGGAGCGGGCGAGCTGTTCGCGTTCGCGGATGCGCGCCTCCATCGTCACCGCCCGGGCGAAGCGCTCCTCCGCCTGCTCGGCGACGCTCGCCATGTAGCCCACGGCGAGGCAGGCCAGCAGGAGCAGCGCCACGCCGCGCACGGTGGCGGCGGTGATGTTGGCGTCCATGAGCACGCGCAGGGTGAGGTCGGCGAACCCGTAGGCGAGGGCGACCGTGGCCGCGCCCCTGCGCCCCCAGATGACGCTGGCCGACAGCGCCGCCCCGGCGAACCAGTACGAGCTGAGCGGGGGCGCCTGCGTGAGGTAGTGGGGCAGGGCCGCCAACCCGGTGGCGAACAGGCAGCCGAAGGCCACGCCGAGGTCGGCCACCAGCAGGCGCGAGTTGCGCCAGGCCGGGCGGGCGTAGGCGTAGGTGGTCAGTACGGTCCAGCAGGCCATGAACACGAGCACCGCCCAGGCGAGCCAGGGACGGGCCAGGTACTCGTGGTGCTGGGCGACCGGCACCAGGGCGTAGACCAGGGCGACGGCGCGGAACAGGGCGATGGCGCGCCAGAGGGGGACGTCGAAGCCCAGGGCTCAGACCACCGCCCCGTTGTCGGGACCGTTGTCGCCGGGGGGCCGGGAGTCGGTCATGCGCAGGATGAGCACGACGAAGCTGGTGAGGAAGGCGGCGACGGCCAGGAACATCACCCAGTTGGGCAGGGCGATCCCCATGAAGGCCGCTCCGAAGAGCAGCACCGGGCCGCCCAGGAGACCGAACCAGGCGGCGATGCCCACCCGGTCGCCCTGGAGCAGGGGCGGCGGGGGCGGCGGCTCGTAGTGCCCCTCCAGCTCCGCCTCGGCCCGTCGCCGGTCCTCCTCTCGGGAGTCCTCGTCGTCCTCTCCCGTGTCGCGGGGCAGGTTGGCGAGGATGTCGCCGAGCCGGGTCTGGTGCTCGTCGGGGGCGTCGAGGTTCTCGGCGTCGGGCCAGGAGACCCGGCCGCGCTGTTCACTGGTTCCCTCGGAGTCGTCGTAGAAGCGGGCCACGAGGTCGTTCCAGACGTCGTCCTCGTCCCCGGCGCGCCCACGGGACGGCGCGGGGTCGGCCTTGGCCGGGGGCCCGTCGAGGAGGTCGCCGCCGACCGGGGCGTCGCCGCCCTCGTGCGGGGCGGGCGCCTCCTGGGCGTCCTCGCCCTCGGGCTCCGGTCTGACCTCGGCGCGCGGGGCCAGCAGGTCGGAGCCGGTCCCGTGCTCGCCCAGGTCGGGCAGTTCGGAGCCGAGGACCCGCTCGGCGGCGCCGCGTTCCTCCGCGTCCACGTACAGGTGGTCGGTGGGCGGGTCCTCGACCTGCCCGCCGGTGGGTTCCAGGACGTCCTCGGCCAACGGCACGGCGTAGGCGGCGATCCCGCTCCGCCTGAGCGCCTCCAGCATCAGGTCGGCGTGCGACGGCGCGAGCAGGATCAGCGGAACGTAGGCGTCGGCGAGCAGACCGTTGCCCCGACGTTGCGTCATCGGTCGGTTCCCTCCCCGCTTGCGCCGCGCTCGCGTACGAACGCGAGGCTGCCTTCGAAGATGGTGGCGGCGTCGTGGTCGAGCGTCGCCACGTGGTAGCTGTCGTGGAGCAGGTGGATCGTCAGCCGGGCGTTGACCGCTCTCCTAGCGAGGATACGCAGACTCTCCGGTCCGACGACGTGGTCCTGGGTGCTCCGGTAGGCCAGAACCGGCGTCCGCAAACCGGACATGCCGTCCTGAACCGCGCGCCACAGCTTCGGGAGTGTCGCGGCGGCGGCGGTGGGCACCCGGTCGTACCCGCCCTCGGTGACGGTTTCCAGGGAGACGTCGCTGGACAGGCCGGGGGTGGAGGGGAGCAGACGGGCCGCGAGGTGGCGGATCGGCGCGATCACCGGGAGCCTGCGGTCCTCCACTGTCAGGGAGGGATTGACCACCACGGCTCCCCGTACGATGTCGGGGTGTTCCTGGGCCAGGCGCAGGGTGAGCGCCCCGCCCATCGAAAGCCCCATGACGTACACCTGGTCGCACCGCCCGGCCAGGTCGAGCAGGGACTCCTCCACCGCCCCGTACCAGTCGTCGCTGGTGGTGGTGGCCATGTCCTGCCAGGTGGTGCCGTGGCCGGGCAGCCGCGGCGCCTCGACGCTCAGCCCCGCGGCGGCCAGGTACTCGGCCCAGGGGCGCATCGAGTGCGGTGAACCGGTGAAACCGTGGCAGAGCAGGACGCCGACGCCCGAACCCGTGTGACTGAAGGGGTCCGCCCCCGGAATCAGGGGGATGGCGCTGGTCGGTCTCACAGGTCTGCTCCCGGGATCGTTCGGCGGGGAGGCCGGTCGGGACTGCGGCCCCCGCCGTGAGGCTAGTCGCTCGGGCGAGCGTTTGTCATCGAGTGAACGGTAGCGTCCTCCTGCCCGAACCCCGGGGGCGCCCGGCGTGTTCCCGGGCGACGCGGCGCGGACCGGCAGCGAGGCTCCGCGGCCGCGGTGAGTATCCTCGACAGTGCCCCGCGGCGTGTTTCCCGCCCGACCCGCGACGAGCGGCCCTCGGGTCCGTTCCGGACGCTTTTGGTGGGGACCCGCACGTGGTGGGAAGATGGCGTCCGTCAGCCTCCCCGCGACCGCGGCGGGGCGTTCCGGACATAGTCAGCGAGCGGGACAGTGAGACGTGGCAGGCCCTGCCCAGTGCTCCCCGCGTGTGCAGGGGTGATCTGAAGCAATGTTCTACTGGGTGGTCAAGGCGATCCTGGGGCCGGTTCTGGCCGTGTTGTGGCAACCCCGCGCGGAGGGCGTGGAGAACGTGCCCCGGCGCGGTCCGGCCATCATGGTCAGCAACCACCTGTCGTTCTCGGACCACTTCTTCGGTCCGCTGCCGCTCCCGCGCAAGATCACCTTCCTCGCCAAGGCCGAGTACTTCACCGGCACCGGCGTGAAGGGGTTCCTCAGCCGCGCGTTCTTCACCGGCGTGGGGCAGATCCCCATCGACCGTTCCGGCGGCAAGGCGAGCGAGGCCGCGCTCCGCACCGGGCTGCGTGTGCTCAAACGCGGTGACCTGCTGGGCATCTACCCCGAGGGCACGCGTTCCCCCGACGGCAAGCTCTACCGCGGCCGCACCGGTGTGGCCCGGCTCGCGCTGGAGGCCAAGGCCCCCGTCGTGCCCATGGCGATGATCAACCTCGAGAAGATCATGCCCCCCGGGCGCACCGTGCCCAAGCTGGGCGTGCGGCCCAAGGTGGTCTTCGGCAAGCCGCTGGACTTCTCGCGGTACTACGGCATGGAGAAGGACCAGCGGGTCCTGCGCGCCATCACCGACGAGATCATGTACGCCCTGATGGAGCTCTCCGGCCAGGAGTACGTGGACCGCTACGCGCAGGCGGTCAAGGCCGAGATCGAGGCCGAGGAGAAGGAGGCCAGGCGCGAACAGCAGGCCAGCGCCAAGGACGAGCGCCGGACCCGCCGCGCGGAGCGCAAGGACGAGCGCCGGTCGCGCAGGGAGGCCAAGCGCGAGGAGAAGCGCGCCCGCAAGGCCTCCGACCGGGCCGACGCCGAGGAGGAGCGGGCGCGCCGCGACGGCGACGCCTGACCCGCACGGACGAGGGGCGGCCACCGGGTTCTCCGGTGGCCGCCCCTCGTTCGTGTGCCTAGTGGCGGGCGAGGTCCCCCGCACCGACGATGCCCGCCTCACCGCCGAGTTCGGCGAGGCGCACCTCGGCCAGGCGGCGCCCGGGGCGGCCGGACACGTTGCGCGCGAACGAGGCGCGCACGGGGTCGAGGATGACGTCCCCGGCGTCGGAGACCCCGCCGCCGAGGACGAAGCACTCCGGGTCCAGGATCGCGGCCAGGTCGGCGAGGCCGAGCCCGGCCCAGTCCCCGACGGTCCGGAAGCACTCCAGGGCGGCGGGGTCGCCCTCCATGGCGGCCCGGGTGATGACCTCGCCCTCGATCCGTTCCACGTGTCCGTCCGCGAGCTTGAGCATCCGTTCGGCGTGAAGGGGATCGGTGCGGGCCAGGTCCTGACCCTCGGCGACCAGGGCGCGTCCGCTGGCGTACTGCTCCCAGCAACCGTGGTTGCCGCAGGCGCAGCGGCGGCCGTGCGGGACCATCCGGTAGTGCCCGACCTCGGCGGCGACCCCGTGGCGGCCGCGGTGCAGGGCGCCGCCGAGGACGAGACCGCCGCCGATGCCCGTGCCGAGGGTCACGCAGACGATGTGGTCGCTGCCGCGTCCGGCGCCGAAGCGGGCCTCGGCCCAGGCGGCGGCGTTGGCGTCGTTCTCGATGACCACGGGCAGGTCCACGTGCCGCTGGACCCGTTCCTTGAGGGGTTCGTCGTGCAGGCCGAGGTTGACGGCGACCTGGACGGTGGCGCGGTCCTCGTCGACGAACCCGGCCACGCCCACGCCCACCGCGCCGACCGTGTCCTCGAGCTGGCGCTCGCGGAGCTCGCGAACCGCCCGGCCCACGACCTCGGCCAGTCCCCGGGGGTCGTGGGAGGGGGTGGGGTACTTGACCTTGTCGAGGATCTGCCCGTCGTGGTCGACGACACCGGCGGCGACCTTGGTTCCGCCGATGTCTACGCCGATGGTCAGCATGGGGGCAGCTCCTTCTACTTACGCCCGAACTCTGACATAAGTCTCAAGGTTCATGGCAGAGGGTTTTCAAATGGTGTAAACCATTCGATTAAACCAGGCTCGGGCCGTGCCGCACACCCCCAGCGCACCCCGTGCGCACTCCGCCCTACTCCCCCGCCGTGACCTGCGGCTCCGTGCCGTCCCGACCACTCTCACCAGGCCCGGACCCTCCCTCCGGGCGGGGTGGCTCCGAGGACGCGCGGCGGGCGCGCTCGTCACGCTCCCGATCGGCCCGCTCACGCTCCTCGCGCTCCTCACGGGCCCGGGCGGCCTCCTCCCGTCCCTGTTCGAAGGAACGCTCCACCACGCCCCAGGTTCGACCCACCGCGTCCGCGAAGGAGAGCCCGGCCCGCCCGAGGTGACCCGCGACCTCCGGGGCGCTCTTGCGCACGATCTCCACGAACTCCTCCAGCGGCGGACGCTGTTCCTGCGTCTCCACGCGGATCGCCTCCTCCCACACGTCGCCCTTGGCCGGGGGGCTGGTGACCGCGCTGACGCCGCGTCTGACCCCGGCCACCAGCAGCTTGCGCTGGAGGGAGTCGACCAGACGCAGGGCGTCGTCGATGAGGTCGGGCTGGTCGGAGCGCCCGCCGCCCGGGCGCTCGGTGCGCCCGGTGTTGTTGTCGGTCATGTCCGTGTGCCTCCTGTAGGTCCGTCTGGTGTCACGTTAACCGCCCCGCCCGGACGCCGACAGGAGACCGGGCGGGGTTCAGGGAAGAGCCAGGGGCGGCCGGAGGGCGCCACCGGGGATGACCCCGGGAGCCCCCCGCGTTGGACCGGGTGTGCGCGGCGAGTCCGGCCCGCGATAGTCTCGCCTCGCGCGAGCGGCAACGGGGATCACGCGCGTGACCTGCGCGATCCCGGCCGGACCGGCGAGGAGCGATCCGCTCCCCCCGAGGCCACGGTCACGCCGACAACATCACAGGGCACGGCCCGACCCGACACGAGCGGCCACCGGCGGACACGCGATGAACAGCGTGTTCGCCCACGATGGCGCGTCAAGCTCGGATCACCGTTGGATACCGAACGGCAACCTGTTCTACTCACGAGTAGGATGGTGTTGTTACGGTCGTCACGTCCCCACCACCCAGAACCCGTACACGTCCAGGAGCATCACGTGCGCGAATACAGCTCTCCCGCGAAGGCCGAGATCTCCGACGACGCGCGGCTGACCGACACGCTCTTTGCGCGCGCGGCCAGCGAGCCGAACGCCGTCGCCGCCCGCCGCCAGGAAGAGGCCGGGTCCGGCCAGTGGCGCGACGTGACCGTCGAGCAGCTGCACGGCGACATCGTCGGATACGCCAAGGCCCTGATCAACGCGGGCATCGAGCAGGGCGACCGCGTCGCCCTCATGTCGCGCACCCGCTACGAGTGGACCGCGATCGACTACGCCATCTGGTCGATCGGCGGCGTCACGGTACCGATCTACGAGACGTCCTCCGCCGAACAGATCGAGTGGATTCTCTCCGACTCCGGCGCCAAGGCCGCCTTCGTCGAGACCGGCGACCACGCCAAACGCGTCGAGGGCGTCCGGGCCAACACCCCGGAGCTCTCCCACCTGTGGCGGTTCGACGGCGACGACCTCACCGCGCTCGCCGCCACCGGCACCGACGTCACCGACGAGGCCCTGGAGGCGCGCCGCACCGCGGTGGGCGCCGACGACCTCGCCACCCTCATCTACACCTCCGGCACCACCGGGCGGCCCAAGGGGTGTGAACTCACCCACCGCAACTTCCTCTTCATCGCCCACGCGGCCCTGGAGGGCCCGGCCAAGCCCATCATCCTCGGTCACGAGGGCACCCCCTCCACCCTGCTCTTCCTCCCCCTGGCCCACGTCTTCGCGCGCTTCGTCCAGGTGATGGTCATCGAGGGCAAGGCCGTCCTGGGCCACTACCCCAGCACCGGCCCGGACCTGATCGACCAGTTCTCGGTCTTCAAGCCCACCTTCCTCCTCGCGGTCCCGCGCGTGTTCGAGAAGGTCTTCACCAAGGCCCAGCAGAAGGCCGAGGGCGAGGGCAAGGGCAAGATCTTCAACGCCGCCGCCGACACCGCCATCGAGTACAGCAAGGCGCTGGCCACCGGCCAGGTCCCCTTCACCCTCAAGCTCAAGCACGGCCTGTTCAAGAAGCTCGTCTACGGGAAGATCACGGCCCGCCTGGGCGGCGAGGCCCACTACGCGGTCTCTGGCGGCTCCGCCCTGGGCGACCGCCTCGGCCACTTCTTCCGAGGCGTGGGCCTGACCATCATCGAGGGCTACGGCCTCACCGAGACCACCGCCCCGACCTCGGTCAACAGCCCCGGCTTCAACAAGATCGGCACCGTCGGGCAGCCCATGCCGGGCACGACCGTGCGCATCGCGGACGACGGCGAGATCCTGCTCAAGGGCGACCACATCATGGTCGGCTACTGGCAGAACGAGAAGGCCACCAAGGACGCCTTCGAGGACGGCTTCTACCGCACCGGCGACCTCGGCTCCCTCGACGCGGACGGGTTCCTGAGCATCACCGGGCGCAAGAAGGAGATCATCGTGACCGCGGGCGGCAAGAACGTCGCCCCGGCCGTCCTGGAGGACCGCATCCGCTCCCACGCCCTGGTGAGCCAGTGCATGGTGGTCGGCGACAACCGCAAGTTCATCGCCGCCCTCGTCACGATCGACCCCGAGTCGTTCGAGCTGTGGAAGGCCTCCAACGGCAAGACCGGCGAGATCGCCGAGCTCACCGGTGACGCCGACCTCAACGCCGCCATCCAGGGCGCGGTGGACGACGCCAACAAGGCCGTCTCCAAGGCCGAGGGCATCAAGAAGTTCAAGATCCTGCCCAGCGACTTCACCGAGGAGGGCGGCCAGATGACCGCCTCCCTGAAGGTCAAGCGCCACGTGGTCAGCAAGCAGTGGAGCAAGGAGATCGACGACATCTACGAGGTCTAGGCATCACGGGGCCTCCGGGTCCTGACGCCCACCGAGGGGCCGGTCGCCGACACGACCGGCCCCTCGGCCGTTCCCGGCCGAAGGGTTCGACGGCTCCTAGGGCGTGTTCCGTGGATGCTTTCGGTTGGTTCGGCGCTTGCGCCGATCGCCGCGAGCGGCCTCCAGGCAATCTCTCGCAAGACGAGGAGCGAAGCTGCCCCTACTGTGCTCTGCTCCGCAAGCTCCGCAGTGTCGCACAGCGGGGGCCCGCCCGGGTTTGGCTGTCCGAGCGAAGTCGGCGCAGCGAGAGGCAGCCTGGTGGTCGCGAGCCCGGAATGATCCGCGGAACACGCCCTAAGGGCCGGTCGCCGCCGCGTGGACCGGAGCGGGGCCGAGCGGCCCGGTCGGGCGTGGCCCCTGGTGGCGCCGTGGCACCCGCGGCCGACCCGGCCGGACCCCGAACCCCGCGGGAGGGGCCGCAGAGGGCCCAGAGAGAGCCTGGGGGCTCTGGAGGAGCCCCGAGACACACGACGGACCCGGCCGCGCGATGCGGCCGGGTCCGTCGTCACGACACGTGGGACCTAGTGGCCCTTGTCGTCTCCCCCGGAGGAGTGGTGCAGGTGGTGCCCGGTGTGGGCCTCCACACCGTCGATGGACACGTTGTCCTTCGTGTACCAGTGGGCGAGCGCCCGGCGCAGCTTGCCCATCGGCTTGCGCGCCGCCGGGTTCTCCACGCCGTTGTCGTCGGTCTCGTCCTCTTCCAGGGCGGTCGAGGTGATGACCGGCTTGCTCTCCAGCACGTGGGTGGTCTCGGCCGAGTTCTCCTTGTGGACCTCGATGAACTCACCGCTGGGCAGCTGCTGGATGGTGCCGCTCTCGTACCCGTGCTCCAGGGTCTCCCGGTCACGGAGCTGGAGGCCCAGGCAGATGCGCTTGGTCACGATGAAGCCCACGATCGGACCGACGATGACCAGCACACGGAAGATGTACGTGGTCAGGTACAGGTCGATCGAGAAGGTCTCCGACAGGATGTCGTTCGACCCGGCCAGCCACAGCACGCCGTAGAAGACGATGCCCGCGACGCCCAGACCGGTACGGACCGGCGCGTTGCGCGGACGGTCGGCCACGTTGTGGGCGCGCTTGTCTCCGGTGATCCACTGCTCCACGAACGGCCAGGCGCCCAGGGCACCGAAGATCAGGCCGGGAACGACCAGACCCGGGACCAGGACCGCCGTCATGACCGGGTAACCGGCGCCGATCGGGATCGTGAAGTCCAGGGTGTTCGGGAAGATACGCAGCGAACCCTCCATGAAGCCCATGTACCAGTCCGGCTGGAGGCCGGAGGTGATGGACGTCGGAGTGAACGGGCCGAACAGGTGGATCGGGTTGATCTGCACGAACGCGCTCAGACCGGCGATCACGGCGAACGTGAAGAAGAAGAACCCGCCCGCCTTGACCGCGAACGCCGGGAACATGGGTGTTCCCACGACGGTCTTGTCGGATCTCCCCTGCCCCGGATACTGCGTGTGCTTCTGGTGCCAGAGGATCATGAAGTGCGCGACGATGAGCCCGAGCAGGAGCGCCGGGATCAGCAGCACGTGCAACATGTACAGGCGCGTGATGATGTCCTCTCCGGGGAACTCCCCGCCGAAGAGGAACATCGACACGTAGGACCCGACCAGCGGCAGCGCCAGCATGACGCCCTGGAGGATGCGCACGCCCATGCCCGAGGGCAGGTCGTCCGGCAGCGAGTAGCCGAAGAGGCCCTCGACCATGGCCAGGGTGAAGATGGCGACACCGATGAGCCAGTTGATCTCACGCGGCTTGCGGAACGCGCCGGTGAAGAACACCCGGAGCATGTGCACCACGAGCGAGGCCACGAAGATCAGCGCGGCCCAGTGGTGGATCTGCCGAACCAGGAACCCGCCACGGACGTCGAAGTCGATGTAGAGGGTCGAGGCGAAGGCCTCACTCATGGGGACGCCCTGGAGGCGCTCGTAGGAACCCTCGTAGACGACCTCGATCATGCTCGGCTTGAACCACAGCGTGAGGAACACGCCGCTGACGAGCAGGATGATGAACGAGTACAGCGCGATCTCGCCCAGCATGAACGACCAGTGGTTCGGGAAGACCTTGCGCAGGTTCTTCTCGCCGGTCTTGGCCAGGTGGAAGCGGTCGTCGATGAAGTTTCCGACGCCGCGCAGCGCCTTGGGGGCTTGCGTGGTCTTACTCATCGACTAGTCCTTCCTGTATTCCCAGAACGTCGGCCCGGTCGGCTCGTTGAAGTCGCCCTTGGCGATGAGGTAGCCCTCGTCGTCGACGCCGATCGGGAGCTGGGGCAGGGGACGGTGCGCGGGACCGAAGACCACCTTGGCGCCGTCCGAGGCGTCGAACGTCGACTGGTGGCAGGGGCACAGGATGCGGTGCGTGGTGCGCTCGTAGAGCGCCGCGGGGCAGCCCACGTGCGTGCAGATCTTCGAGTACGCCACGATGCCCTCGTGGGTCCAGTTGAGACGGGTTTCGTCGCTGCCCTTGCGGACCGCTTCGTCCATCCCGTCCTTCCAGTCCTTCTCCGGCATCTTGATGAGCAGGATGACGGACTTGGCCTGGTCGGTGAGGCTCATGCCGTGCGGGTAGCGGTCGTCCGTGAGCGCGGGGAGCGCGGAGATCATCCCGTACGGGTCGTTCTCCAGGTCCTCGGCCTTGATCTCACGGTGCGTGCCCTCGACGAACATGCGCACGCCGTCGGCCCACGGGGTGACCTTCATCTGCTCGCCCGGCAGCGGGCCGGTGTCGCGCAGAAGGACGATCGGCGCGATGCCCAGCGGCAGCATGGCCGCGATGAGCGTACGGCGCATCAGCGGCCGCTTGGTGAAGCCGCTCTCGTCGGCACTCTTCATGAAGAACTCGCTGAACGAGCCCTTCTCCTCCGGGCTGGAGGGGAGTTCCTCGTACGGCGACGCCACCTCGTAGTGCGGCATCACGTTGCGTGCCCAGACCGTCATACCGGCGCCGATACCGAACATGGCGAGGGTGAGCGTGCCACCAAGGAGCATGTTCGAGTACTGGCCGATCTGGGGGTCGGCGATCGCGGGCCCCGCCGCCGTGGGCGGGAACAGGAAGTACGAGACGATGAATCCCACACCGCCGAGGAAGGCGATGACGAACCAGAGCGAGGCGAGCTTCTCGCCGCGCACCTGCTTCTCCTCCGAGTGCTGGTGAGTCTCCGAGGCCAGGTACGGCCCGTTGTGCTCGCTCTCAGCCTTCGCGGAGGTCTCGGTCACCACGTCGGTGGTGTCCGCCGGGGTACCGACGACGCGCTTCTTGGCGTCGTCTCCCGTGTTGTTGTCGTTGTTGTTCTCAGTCATGGGCACGCTGCTTCGCGGTGATCCAGATCGCGCAGGCGATGATCAGGGAGAGACCCACGGTCCACCCGATGAAGCCCTCCGCGACCTGGCCGACGCGCTTCAGGTCGAAGATGCCGCCGGCGTTCGGTTCGGCCTGAAGCGTCTTGACGTAGGAGATCAGCTCCTGCTTCTCCTCGGGGGAGATGACACCGTCGCTGAACATCGGCATGGCGCCGGGCCCGCTGACCATGGCCTCGTAGATCTCGCGCGGAGACGAGTCATGGAGCTCGGGGGCCCAACGGCCGTCGGTGAGGGCGCCGCCGCCGCCGGACCAGCTGTGGCAGTGCGCACAGTTGGTCAGGTAGAGCTTCATGCCCATGTCGGTGTCGCTGGCGCCCTCGATGTAGGCGTCGTACTCGGCCTCGTACGCGGAGAGGGCCTCTTCGTAGGCCGCCTCGTCGTCGAAGTCGGCACGCTGCGGAGCCGCGTCAGGCACCTCGTAGGGCACCTCGGCTCCGGCACCGTTGGTCCTGATCTGCGCGTTGTAGTACGCGATCAGGTCCGCCAGATCCTGTTCGGACATGGCCATCGGCTTGCGCGGCATCTGGCTGTCCGGGTCCATCGACGGCATACGGCCGGTGCTGACCTGGAAGTCGATGGCGGCGGGGCCGACCTCGCGGAGGTCGGGGCCGTTGGTCATCGTCCGCTCACCGTCGGCCTCGTTGAACGTGCCGCTGCCGTCGTAGTTGTGGCAGCTGGCGCACGTCTGGTCGAAGATGGCCTTGCCCTGGGCGATGTCCACGTCGTCCGCGGACGGCGCCTCAGCGGCCAGGGTCTGCGCCTGCGCCTGGTCCGAGGTGGGAGCCAGTGCGGCGTACCCCACCCCGAACAGGGCTAGCGCGAGGATGACGACGACATACCCCGCCAGGGGATGCCGTCGCCGCGCGGTAATCCATTTCACGGTTTCCCCGTTTCGGGTTACTGGATGAAGTAGATGGTTACGAACAAAGCGACCCAGACGACGTCGACGAAGTGCCAGTAGTAGGACACGACGATCGCACTGGTCGCCTGCTGGTGAGTGAAGCGCTTCGCGGCGTACGTGCGTCCCAGCATGATGAGGAACGCGATCAAACCACCGATGACGTGGAGTCCGTGGAAGCCCGTGGTCAGGTAGAACATCGACCCGTAGGCGCTCGACTGGAGAGTCAGGCCCTCGTGGAAGATGAGCTCGTAGTACTCATACGCCTGTCCGAGGATGAAGAACAGGCCCATGAAGAACGTGATGAAGAACCACGTGCGCAGCTTCTTGACGTCGCCGCGCTCCGCGGCCCAGACGCCGAGCTGCGCGGTGAAGCTGGAAGCCACCAGGACAATGGTGATCGTCGAGGCCCACGGCACGTTGAGGTGGACGTCCGCCCACTCGCCGAGCTCGGGGTTCCCGTTGGTCACCGATCGGATGGTGAAGTACATCGCGAACAGCGCAGCGAAGAACATGAGTTCGTTGGCCAGCCACACGATGGTGCCAACACTCACCAGGTCAGGACGCTTTGCCACACCATGAGCTGATGCGGTTGCTGATTTTGGGTTCGCGGTTGCTGTCGCCACGGGAGCATTATTACGGCTTCTCGCGAAGGTCCGTACTCGACCCCCCGTAAGGAGGCGGATCGGTCCCGGTATCGACCGCTCTCGACCCACGGGGCGGCGCTCTCACCGTGACTCGGGCGTTACTGTAGCCGCTCGCGCGCCCGCTGCCGGGTTCCGACGCGCCCGCCAGCGCACGAAGGCCCGATCCGGCGCGGTTGAGGCGATCCGTACCCGGCCGGAAGGCGCTTCAACCTCTCCCAACCAACGCCAAGGTATCGAAACGATCACTGTTGGACAACGCCGCGCCCGGGGCTGGTTGGCGCGGCCCGCCATGACCCTGGCATCCTGTGGTGTCGAAGGTCTCAACCCCTTCACCGGTCCGCCGACTCCCCCCTCGGGGCCGGTCGGCTCCGAGGCAATACAGTCAGAGGCTAAGAGCCAACGAACGCCACGGTCGCACCCCCCACGGCGGCGACCGCGGTCCGACGCGATGGGACGGTTGCGCGATGGTGGTCAGCGGTACGGACACGGATGCCCGGATGCGCGTGCTGGTCTACAGCGACAAGGCGGAGACCCGCGACCGGGTACGGACGGCGATCGGCCGCCGCCCCGCCGCCGACGTCCCCAAGGTCGAGATCGTCGAGTGCGCGACCGCCCCCGGCGTCCTGCGCAAGCTGGAGTCCAAGGACCCGGCCGAGCGCGTGGACGTGGCGATCTTCGACGGCGAGGCCGCGCCGAACGGCGGGATGGGCCTGTGCCGCCAGGTCAAGGACGAGATCTTCCGCTGTCCGCCGGTGCTGCTGCTGGTGGGCCGCCGCGACGACGGCTGGCTGGCGACCTGGTCGCAGGCCGACCAGGTCGTGAGCCACCCGATCGACCCGGTCGCGCTCGCCGAGTCGCTGGCCGAGCTCATGCGCCAGCGCGTCGCGGCGCTCAGCGGCTGAGCCCTGGTGTGTGACGCGATGACCGACAGGATGAACGGCGACAGGGACATGCGCCGTCGCCTCGTGGTGGGCGGAGCCCTGAACCACGGCGCCGACATCGGGCGATGGCGCCGCCCCGCCCCGTCCCTCCCTGTCCTTCGGAGCCGTTGAGGGGGCGGGCCCGCGTGCCCGCCCCGGCTCCCCTTCCCGTCCCGCCTGGAGTCCCAGCACATGAACGTCCCCGTCACACCCGAACCCGACCAGCACGTGTCCGCCGTCGAGGAGCGCACCTGGGCGCACCTGATCACCGCCCTGTTGGGCGGGGTCTCCCTGAGCGCCGCCGACACCGCGTGGGCCATGAACGAGATCATGTCGGGTTCGGCGACCGACGCGCAGGTCGCGGGCTTCGCGATCGCGCTGCGCGCCAAGGGCGAGAGCGTGTCCGAGGTGACCGGCCTGGCCCAGGGCATGCTCGACAACGCGATCCGGATCAGCGTCGAGGGCCCGACCCTGGACATCGTCGGCACGGGCGGCGACCGGGCCCACACGGTGAACGTGTCCACCATGGCGGCGATCGTGGCCTCGGCCGCCGGCGCCCGGGTGGTCAAGCACGGCAACCGGGCCGCCTCCTCCTCGTGCGGGACCGCCGACGTGCTGGAGCGGCTCGGTGTGGTCCTGGACCTGCCGCCGGAGCTGACCGTGCGGGTGGCCCGTGAGGCCGGTGTCACCTTCTGTTTCGCCCCGCTGTTCCACCCCTCGCTGCGCTACGCCGCCAAGCCGCGCCGCGAGCTGGCGGTGCCGACGGTGTTCAACTTCCTGGGGCCGCTGACCAACCCGGCGCAGCCGACCGCCTCGGCGATCGGGGTGTTCGACGAGCGCATGTGCGAGGTGATCGCCGGGGTGTTCGCCCGCCGGGGCTCCTCCGCGCTGGTGTTCCGGGGCGACGACGGCCTGGACGAGCTGACCACCGCCACCACCTCCACCGTCTGGGTGGTCGAGGACGGCCGGGCGCGACGTGAGCGCTTGGACCCGGCCGACCTCGGCATCGCGCGTTCGGCCCCGGACGCCCTGCGCGGCGGGGACGTGGAGTTCAACGCCCAGGCGGTGCGGGACCTGGTGGCGGGCCGCTCCGGCCCGGTGCGTGACGCCGTGCTGCTCAACGCCGGTGCCGCGCTGGCCGCCGTGGACGGGGTGGACGGTTCCCTGACCGAGGCGGTGCGCGCGGGGTACGAGCGTGCCGCGGCCGCGGTCGACAGCGGTGCGGCCGAGCGCCGTCTGGCGGCGTGGGTGGAGACCAGCCAGGGTCTGGCCAAGGAGCTGTAGGGCCCGGCGGGGCCGGGCGGAACCCGGCCCCGGCCCCGGCTACCAGCCGATGGCGAAGGCCGACTCCAGGTCGTGCTTGGAGTAGGTCTGGAACGAGATGTGGGTGTCGGAGGAGATCACGCCCGCGACCTTGTTGACGCGGCCGGGGATCACGTCCGCGAGGTCCTCGTGGCGGCGCACCCGCACCATGGCGATGAGGTCGACCCCGCCGGTGACGGAGTAGACCTCGCTGACCCCGTCGATCGCGGCGATCGCCTCGGCGACCTCGGGGATGCGGTGGACGTCGGCCTTGATCATGACGATCGCGGTGATCACTGTGCCTCCTGGGCGGTTCTGTGCGGGACGCGGCGCCCGGCCGGGGACGCGGGCGCTAGTACGCGCCGGAGAGCCGTGTCCCCGAGCGCCGTCGCAGCCGGTGCAGCGCCAGTCCCGCGATCACCCCCGCGATGAACCCGTAGACGTGTGCCGCGTAGGCCACGTTGGTCTCAGCGCCCGGGGCGGTCGAGGATGTGACGTAGAGAAGATACTGAAGTGCGAAGTAGCTGCCCACCACCGCCCACCCGGGCAGGCGCATCGGGATGACGACGAACACCAGCGTGGTGACCCTGCTGCGGAACTGCACCACCAGGTAGGCGCCGAGGACGCCCGAGATCGCCCCGGAGGCACCGACCATCGGCACGGTGCCGTCCGCGTCGACCAGGGCGAAGCCGAAGGCGGCCACCACCCCCGTGCCCAGGTACAGCGCGAGGTAGCGGAATCGGCCCAGGCGGTCCTCGACGACCGGGCCGAAGACGAACAGGTAGACCATGTTGCCGAGCAGGTGCATCGCGCCCGCGTGCAGGAACATGGAACTGAGCACGGAGAACCAGACGGACTTGCCGGTGATCCCCTCGCACGAGGGGCTGAGCGGCCCGGCCAGGTCGACCCGGCCGAGCAGTTCGTCGGGGATCGCGCCCCAGCGCATGAAGTAGTCGTCGATCGCGCAGAAGCGCCCGATCGCGTCCGCCGGGTACCAGACGGCGGTGGCCGCCTGTGGTGAGAGCAGGTAGACGAGGACGTTGACCGCGATCAGCCCGAAGGTGACGACGGGCGCGCGTCGGACCGGGTAGTCGTCATTCAGCGGAAGCGCGGCCATGCGCCCAGTGTGTCATCCCGGCGTACGCTTCGGCGCTGCGCAACGGGCATGTCCACTCACCTTCCACCTCGACCAGGCGCGTGCCCGGCCGCTCCAACCAGTCCAGGACCAGTTCGGTCTCGGCCGCCGTGGCGTTGGGGACCGGGCCGAACCCCGGGGGCACGCGTTCCGCGGTGGCGGTCAGGGACGCGAGGAAGGCCGCGGGGTCGGTGCCCGGTTCCAGGACGGCGCTGCCCGCCAGGCGTCCGTGGCGCACCACGGCGGTCTCCCAGCCGGTGGCCCCCGGAGCGGTCGCGACCAGGTGCGGGACGGCGGCGATGGCGGTGAGCCGCTGGGCGCGCCGGGCCCCGCGCAGGAAGGCGGAGAGGCGGTCACGCAGGGACGCCGCCTCCTCGTAGCGCAGTTCCGCGGACAGCTCGCGGATGCGGTCGGTGAGGGCGTCCGCCACCACCGCGGGGTCGCCGGTCATGGCGGTGCGGGCGGCGTCGGCGTGACCGGTGTAGTCGGCCAGCGGTTCCGTGCCGTCGCAGGGGGCTCCGCAGCGGCCCAGCTGGGCGAGTACGCACGGCCGCACGGCGCCGGGGACCACCCGCAGCAGGGGACCGGACGGACCCGGCGCCTCCTCGGTGGCGAAGACGTGGGTGCACTGGCGCAGCGGCAGGGCGTGCAGGATCGCCTCGCGGGCCTCCTCCGCCGCCCGCGGCGAGGGGTAGGGGCCCAGGTAGGGCGCGCCGTCGTCCTTGATCACCCGCACCACGGACAGGCGCGGCAGCGGCTCCGGGGTGAGGGTGACCCAGGAGGCGCGTTCGGGGTGGCGCGAGCGGCGGTTGAACGGGGGCTTGCGCTCGGCGATGATGCGCAGCTCGCGGACGGACGCCTCCAGCTCGGTGGTGCACACGATGGGGGTGACGCCCTCGACCAGTCCGGCCATCTCCCGGATGCGTCTGCGGGACTCGGCCGCCGTGAAGTAGGAGGCGACCCGGCGGCGCAGGTTGTTGCTCTTGCCGACGTACAGGCTCGCGCCGCGCGCGTCGGTGAACACGTAGACGCCGGGGCGTTCGGGCAGGTCCTCGGCGAGGTGGCGGCGGGCCCGCTGCGCGCGGCTGGGCGGCTTGCTGACGGCCCGCAGCTCCTCGAGGCTGGTCACGCCCAGGGGCGCGAGCCGGGCCAGCAGCCCGTTGAGCACGTCGACGGTGGCGCGGGCGTCGTCCAGCGCCCTGTGGTTCGGGGTGGTGGGGGCGCCGAAGAAGGCCGCCAGGGTCCCCAGACGGTGGTTGTGGACCTCGGGTCGGAGCAGGACCGCCCGGGCCAGGCGCAGGGTGTCGACCACGGGATAACCGGGCCACTCCACGCCCTCGCGCTCGCATGCGGCCTTGAGGAAGCCGGTGTCGAAGGGCGCGTTGTGCGCCACGAGCACGGTGTCCGGTTCGGCCGCCAGGAAGGCCAGCAGGTCGGGCAGGACCCGGCTGATGGGCGGGGCGGTCGCCACCATCGACTGGGTGATGCCGGTCAGCAGGGTGATGTTGGCCGGGATGAGCGTCCCGGGGTCGACCAGGGACGTGAACTCGCCGGTCACCCGCCCGTCGCGCACGCGCACCGCGCCGATCTCGGTGATCCGGGACCGCGAGGCGCTGGTTCCGGTGGTCTCCAGGTCGACGACGACGAAGGACACCCCGGCCAGCGGCGTGCCGAGGTCCCCGATGCTGGTTTGGACGCCCTCGGGCGCCGCTGTCTGTCGAACCACGCGGTCAGGGTAGTCGGGGGCCACGACCAAACACTTCCTGGCTACGGTCAGACCCTCCCGACATGGAAGGATGTGGGTGACGGGACGGCACAGGCCGCCGCCCCGGGACGAGCACGACGCAAGGAGGAACCGTGGGGATCGCGATGCCGGGTGACAGTGAGCGTTGGCGATGCACCGGGTGCGGGAACCTGACGCGGTTCGACGTGACCCGGACCGTGCGCTCCCAGGACTTCGTGCATCAGGAGCTCTCCGGAGTCGGGGCGGTCGAGGAGCGCACGGTGCTCTCCGAGACGGTCGAGCGGGTGAGGTGCCGCTGGTGCGGTGCCACCGACAGCGTGGAGGTCGTCCCCCGTCCCGACGCCGACTCGTCGGTCACCGACGCATCGGCGGAGAGCCCGACGGGTCGGGCATGAGTACCCGCCCGGGCTCGGGCGGTACCGGTGGCGGCGACGGTGACCGCGCCCCCGGCGGGGCGGACCGCGAGGAGTCGCGGCGGCCCGCCGGGCCCGAGGAGCCGGTACCCGCCGAGGAGGAGGGCACAGAGCGCCTGCGCCGCCCCCTGCCCGAACCGGTGCGAGCCCGCGTCGTCGAGTACGGCTCCGACGTGCTCGGCGGTATGCGCCCCGCCGACCTGCCCCCGGTCCTGCGCCGGGTCGCCAAGTTCGAGCCTCGGCGCCGGGCGCGGCTGGCCGGTCCGCAGATCGCCGCCCAGCTGGAGAACGACCGCGCTTTCCGGGGCCGGGTCGCGGCACGGGTGGAGCAGGTCTGGCCCGAGCTGGCCGAGGGGATGCGCGCCGGCGTCGTCCCGCCCGCCGCCGATCCCGTCGCGGTGGCCGCCAGCGCCTACCTGCTGCGCCCCCGGGGGTGGCCGGAGATCATCGAGGGTGTCCACGAGGAGCTGGAGCGCCAGAGCAGCGCCCGGGAGGTCGGCGAGGCCGCCGAGGCCCTCGACGACGTCCGTCGGCGTCTGGAGGAGACCCAGCGGGGGCACCAGGCGGAACTGGAGCGGCTGCGCGGGCAGATCGGCGAGCAGCGCACCGAGATCGCCGAGCTGCGGCGCAAGGTCCACAAGGAGCGCCAGCGCGCCCGCAAGGCGGTGTCGGAGGCCGAACAGGCGGTGACCGAGACCGCCGACCGGCGTCACGCCTCCGAGAGCCAGGTCAGCGCCCTGGAGGTGGAGAACCGCAGGCTGCGTTCGCGTCTGGCCGACGCCGAGGCGCAGGTGGAGAACGCCCGCCGTGCGGTGCGCACCGGCCGCAACGCCGACGAGGCGCGGCTGCGGGTGCTGTTGGACGTGCTGGTGGACGCCTCGCACGGTCTGCGGCGCGAGCTGGCGCTGCCCACGTCCCTGGACAGCCCGGCCGACCTCGTGGCGGAGGCCCAGGAGGAGCACCGCCGCGTGTCGTTGGGCGGTCTGCCCGACGACGCCCCGGGACTGCTGGAGCACCTGCTCACCGTGCCCCGTGTGCACCTGTTGCTGGACGGCTACAACGTCACCAAGACCGGGTACGGAACGCTGCCGCTGGCCGACCAGCGCTCCCGCCTGCTCACCTCGTTGGAGGGGTTGGCGAGCCGGACCAAGGCGGAGATCACCTGCGTGTTCGACGGCGCCGACGTGGAGGCCCCGCCGGTGGCCACCAGCCGACGGGTGCGGGTGCTGTTCAGCGCGCCCGGGGAGATCGCCGACACGCTGATCGTCCGACTGGTACGGGCCGAACCGCCGGGGCGGCCGATCGCCGTGGTCACCTCGGACCAGGAGGTCGTCACCGCGGTCCGGCGGGCGGGGGCCCGAGCGGTGCCCTCCACGGTCTTCCTACGCCACCTGGAGTCGCACTCCTGAGCGGACCCGGGCCCGGTGCGCCGCTCCCGGCCGTCGCCTCCGGCTGAGAGCCTCACCACGCGCGTACGCGCGCCGGGCCCGCCGAGTCCGCGCTCCCACCAGGCCGGGTCCGGCTCCCCGTGCCCCGGGTGCGCGGCCCCCCTCAGGTTTCGCCGGGCCGCCGTGGTTGAGGCTCGCAGGACGTTCCGCTAGGTTCTTCCAGGAACGTGAGTGCCCTGTCGGGTAGAAGGCCGCCCTTGTGCCTCCCCGCGCCGGCCGGGACCCGCACACTCCCGTGAGGCCCGTGCCGACGCGCGGGCACCCCCGATCCCTTCCGTCTCCCAACACCCCATGCGGACTTCCCAACCTCAAGGAGCGTGGACCGCCATGAAGAACCCCGGTGGTCGGCGTACGGCTCGCCGAATCGCTACGACCGGTCTCGGCGTGGTCGCCGCCGGTACCTTCCTCGCCCCCGGCGTCGCCCACGCCGAGCCGACCCAGGACGAGGTCGAGGACCGCATCGAGGAGCTGAACCAGGAGGCCTCGGCGGCGGTCGAGACCTACAACCAGGCCGAAGAGGACTACGAGGCGGCCAAGGCCGCCTTCGAGGAACTCGACGGCCAGGTCGGTGACGAGCAGGAGCGCTACGACGAGCTGCGGGAGAAGGTCCAGCAGTTCGCCAGCGCCACTTACCAGGGCGGCGAGCTCAACTCCACCGCCAACGTCCTGACCTCGGACGGCCCCGAGGCGCTGCTGGAGCAGAACGCCGACCTCAACTACCTGTCGGAGAACCAGCAGACGCAGCTGGACGACTTCGGCGAGTCCGCCGAGCGCCTGTTCGCGCTCAAGGACGAGGCCGAGAAGGCGATGGAGGAGGCGGAGAAGGCCAAGGACGAGGCCGAGGAGGCCAAGGACGAGGTCGAGGAGGCGATCGAGGAGCAGCAGGAGATCCTCGCGCAGTTCCCGGACTCCGACGCCTCCGCCGAGGGCGCCGACGACAGCGGCGGCCAGTCCCACGCGGGCGGCGGCAGCGGCGGCGCGTCGGCGGCTCTGGACTTCGCCTACCAGAAGGTGGGTCTGCCCTACGTGTGGGGCGGGACCGGCCCCAACGGCTACGACTGCTCGGGCCTGGTCCAGGCGTCCTGGCGCGCGGGCGGGGTCGACCTGCCCCGGACCACCTACGGTCAGGCCGACGTGGGTACCCGCATCTACGACATGAGCGCCGTCCAGCCGGGTGACATCCTGTTCTTCTTCGGCGACCTGGGCCACAACGGCCTGTACGCGGGCAACGGGCAGATGGTCCACGCCCCGAGCAGCGGCCGCAACCTGGAGGTCGTCGGTCTTGCCGCCTACTGGGGCGGTCAGTTCCAGTTCGCCGTGCGCCCCTGACCCACGCGTGCTCCCGTGAGGCCGCCGCCCCCGCCGGGGCGGCGGCCCTTTCTGTGCACCGGCTCACCCGGCCCCGCGCGGAACCCCTTTTGGGTACGGTTTCCCGGTTTTCGGACAGCCATCGGGTTCCAGTGGAATGTCACGAAACAGTTGAGGGCGTCCGGAGGCATGCACTAGTGTTCATCGCCGAGCGCGGTTGCTCCTCATTCACCACCCCCCGGTGGTGACAGCCGCGCCCGGGTCGGGCACACCCCCACACCGTTTCGGCCACCCTCTCTGGCCCGAGGTACCCCACCCGGTGCAGTCCCCTGAACCCGCATCGCCCGGGTCAGGGGGAGAAAGGTGTTTCAGTGTCTGCATCCCGTGGCGAACGCCGACGCCGCACGGCGGCCATCGCCTCCCTCGCCCTCGGCGCCCTCCTCCTCCCCACCGCCGTGGCCCATGCCGAGCCCACCTCCGAGGACGTCCAGGAGGAGATCGAACGCCTCGAAGAGGAGTTCATCGAGCTCAACGCGGCCTACAACGAGGCCAAGGAGACCCATGAGGCGGCCGAGGAGAAGCTGGAGAACATCCTCGGCGACATCGAGACCGCCGAGAAGAAGGTGGACTCCCTCAGCACCGGGGTCCGCGCCCTGGCCAACACCACCTACACCGGCGTGGACCTGACCTCCCCCGCCCAGCTGATCGGGGCCACCGGCCCCGAAGAGGCCCTGGAACACCAGGCCGACCTCACCTACCTCTCCGAGCAGCACCAGGAGAGCCTCTCCCTGTACCTGGAGGAGCTCGAACACCTGGAGGGCCTACGGGGCGAGGCCGAGGCCACCGAGAAGGCGGCCGCCGACGCCCTGTCCGAGGCCGAGGAGGCCACCGAGGCCGCGGAGGAGGCGATCGGCGAGCAGGAGGACATCCTCTCGGAGCTGACCGCCGAGGAACAGGCCGCGGCCACCGAGAACGTCGCCACGGACACCGGGACCGGCGGAGGTTCCGGCGGAGGTGGCGGCGCGAGCTACACCGGCCCCGCGACCGGCAACGCCCAGACCGTGCTCGACTTCGCCTACCAGCAGGTGGGCAAGCCCTACGTCTGGGGCGGTACCGGACCCAACGGCTACGACTGCTCCGGCCTGACCCAGGCCGCATGGGCCCGGGCGGGCGTGAACCTGCCGCGCACCACCTACGACCAGATCAACGCGGGGCAGCGCGTGTCCTGGGAGAACAAGCAGCCCGGCGACCTGCTCTTCTTCTACGGTCCGAACCCGAGTCACGTGGGCCTGTACGCGGGCGACGGTGTGATGGTCCACGCCTCCACCTCGGCCCGCCCCATCGGTACGGTGCAGCTGAGCGACTACTACCGCTCCAACTTCGTCGCCGCCGTCCGCCCCTGAGGCGACCGGCACCGCGCCGGGAGGGGCCCTCGGGAGACCACGCGTTTCCCGGGGGCCCCTCGGTGTCACTCCCCAGGGCGTGTTTTGTGGATGCTTTCGCCTTCTGGCGGCGGAGCCGCCAGCTCCGCGAGCGGCCGCCAGGCCATCTCTCGCAAGACGATGAGCGAAAATCAGCCCGGGTTTGGCTGTCCGAGCTTCATCGGCGCAGCGAGAGGCAGCCTGGCCACGCGAGCGCGGAATGATCCACACAACAGGCCCTAGACTCGCTCAGGTGTCGCGAACCCTGATCATCACCAACGACTTCCCTCCGCGCGCGGGCGGCATCGAGTCCTTCGTGCACGAGCTGGCCCGGCGCCGCCCCCCGGGGTCGGTCCTGGTCTACTGCTCCTCCCCCGCCCCCGGGGACCACCACGCCGACCCACACTTCGACCTGCGCCAGCCGTTCCCCGTCGTGCGGGACTCCGCCCGGGTCCTGCTGCCCACCCCGGGGGTGGCGCGCAGGGCCAGGGTGATCGCCGAAATGGAGGGCTGCGACACCGTGCTCTACGGCGCCGCCGCGCCGCTGGGGCTGGTGGCCTCCGGGATGCGCTCCCGGGTGCGGCGCCAGGTGGCGCTCACCCACGGCCACGAGACCGGGTGGACGGTGGTGCCCGGGGCCGGTACGGCGCTACGGGCGATCGGTGACGGCGTGGACACCGTCACCTACCTGGGGGACTACACCCGCAGGCGGCTGGCCCGCTCGCTGTCCCCCGCGGCCGCCGCCCGGATGCGGCGCCTGGCCCCGGGGGTGGACACCGACCGCTTCCGCCCCGGTTCCGGCGGCGAGGAGGTCCGGCGCGAGCTGGGGTTGGGTTCGCGCCCCGTGGTCGTGTGCGTGTCCCGCATGGTCGCGCGCAAGGGCCAGGACACCCTGCTCCGGGCCTGGCCGCGCGTGCTGGCGGACGTGCCCGACGCGGTCCTGCTGTTCGTCGGTGACGGCCCCCTCGCCCCGAGTCTGCGCTCGGCGGCCCGGGGCACGGACTCGGTGCGCTTCACCGGTCCCGTCCCGGCCGAACGCCTGCCCGCCCACTACGACGCCGGGGACGTCTTCGCCATGCCCTGCCGCACCCGGCGGGCGGGGCTCGACGTGGAGGGCCTCGGCATGGTCTACCTGGAGGCCTCCGCCACCGGGCTGCCGGTGGTGGCCGGTGCCTCCGGAGGAGCCCCTGACGCCGTCCTGGAGGGCGAGACCGGCCACGTGGTCGACGGGACGCTGCCCGGTCCGACCGCCCGGGCGCTCATCCGTCTGCTCCGCGACCCCGACCGCGCCGCCCAGATGGGCGCTCACGGCCGCGCGTGGGTGTCCCGAGAGTGGTCCTGGGACCGCACCCTCGGACGCCTGGACGACCTTCTCAGGGGCGTGGAGCCGGGCCGGGGCTGACCGGACGCGGTCCACCGAGCCTAGAGGTCGTCGCCGTGGACGCGGCCGGGGGTTCCGGAGCCGTCGGTGCGCTGGGGCTCCCCGGTGACGCTGTGCTCCAGCCACTCCTCCCAGGAGCGCTGGTAGAAGCCCCAGCCGTTGTCCCACTCCAGATCCCGGTCCGTGCCGGTGGTCTCCAGGATGTCGCCCATGAGCGCCTGGTTGTGGAACCAGCGGGCGTCCTCGACCGTCATGTTCGTGCAGCCGTTGGACGTGTTGGCGCCGCCCAGGTTGCCCGCGTTCCAGGGAGCGGCGTGGGTGAACTCCCCGCTGTTGGAGGTGCGGACCGCCCAGTCCACGTCCAGTCGGTAGTAGCCCGGCGACCCCTCGGGGATGCCCACGGTGGCGGAGTCCATCACCAACGACTGGTACTTCTCCATGGTCAGGTGTACGCCGGAGGTGGTGGTGTTGAAGCGCTCCTCCCCGGAACCGTTGCTGACCGGGATGGTGCGGACGGTCTCGCCGTCGATGGACACGTTCATCTCGTGGTCGGGGACGTGCATGGTGGAGACGAGCTCGCGGCCCACCTCGAACCGGATGCGGTGGTCGTCCACCCCGTACACGCCCTCGGAGGACTCCACTCCGGCCAGTCGGAGGTCGACGGTGACCTCCTGGTAGGGGTCCCAGTACTCCTTGGGCCGAAAGACCGCCATCTCGTCGCCGACCCAGTTCCAGGCGCCCTCGGTCTCCTCCTCGGCGCTCACCTCGATGGAGTTCTCCACCTGTTCCTTGTGGGTGACGGGCTGGTCGAAGTTGACGATGACGGGCATCCCCACCCCCACCACGTCCCCGCTGCTCGGGAAGTTGGAGACGAGTTCGAGGCGGCGGCCGGGCACCGACTCCAGAGTGGTGAACTCCGAGACCACCTCGGTCTCCTCCCCCTCGTCGTCGGCCGCGGTCACCACGACGCTGACGGAGGCCCCGGGGCGCAGGTTCCAGTCACTCACCCAGACGTCCCCGGCCTCGTTGAGCGTGCCGGTGACCGGGAAGGGGTCCTCCTCGTCCTCGTCCGCGCCCTGCGCCGCCTCGGCCGCGTCCCCGGAGGCCACCTCGACCTCCGTGACCTGTTCGATCCGGACGTCGGTGATGGTGCCGTCCGCGGCCTCGACCCGGACCGGGCTGTTGGGCGGCACCTCGGTGGCACCGGGGACGGGGGTCACGACCACCTCGGGGCCCTTCTGGGCCTCCTCGGGGACCGGCGCGTCCTCCGGGCCGCCCTCTCCCTCGGAGGTACAGGCGGCCGCGAGGAACAGGAGGGCCGCCGCGGCCGCGGCGGTTCGGGTAGAGACGGTTCGTCGCTTCACGCCAAGGACCTCCAGCGTCCGTGCGGGGCCCGGACGTGCGCGCCGACGTGACGCCGTCAGGGCCTGGATGCGGCGTGACCTGCGTGGACAGCGGTCACGTGGGGGTCACCGAAAAAGAGTACCCCGGTGCCCGGGGGTCGTCTGGGACGACCCGTCCGGCCACCGGGGCGGTGACACACACATCCTACCCTGCGTAGCGATCAAAACTCGAAGAGTGATGAACGCCCGAGGTCGAACGTCAGTGCTGGAACTCCTTGCGGTAGTACTCGAAGACCCAGCCCAGCGACGTGAGGATGACGGCGAAGAAGCCGATGAACACCATCCACCAGCCGATCGCCACGCCGACCGCCGTGAAGGCGACGGCCATCGCGACGAACATCGGCCACCAGCTGTGCGGGCTGAAGAACCCGTACTCACCGGCGTTCTCGGCGATCTCGCCGTCGAGCCGCTCCTCGGCCGGCAGGCCGTGGTGGTGCTCGCTGTGGCGAGCCGACTGCCAGAGCCAGAAACCGATCATCCAGCCGAAACCGATGGAGACCACGAGGGCGGTGGTACCCGCCCACTCGATCTCACCGGTCTCCAGGAGCGACCAGTAGATGTACAGCGCGGCAGCCAGACCGAAGAAGGTCGAGATGCCCATGAACAGGTAGGCCTGCATCTTCATGTGCTCTACCCCCTACTTCTTCTCGGCACCGGCGGCGACGGCGCCGGGCGCGGCCGCGTGCGGGTGGTTGAGGTCGAAGGCCGGACGCTCGGACCGGATGCGGGGCAGCGACGTGAAGTTGTGTCGCGGCGGCGGGCACGAGGTGGCCCACTCCAGCGAGCAGCCGTAGCCCCACGGGTCGTCCACGGTGACCAGCGGCGCCTTCTTCGCGGTGACGTAGATGTTCCAGAAGAAGATCAGCGTCGAGGCCGCGAGCACGAACGACGACACGGAGGAGATCTGGTTCAGCGCGGTGAAGCCGTCCTCCTGGACGTAGTCCGCGTAACGACGCGGGAAGCCCATCGCGCCCAGCCAGTGCTGCACCAGGAACGTGCCGTGGAAGCCCAGGAAGAGCAGCCAGAAGTGGAACCTGCCCAGCTTCTCGTTGAGCATCCGTCCGGTGAACTTGGGCCACCAGAAGTAGAAGCCCGCGAACATCGCGAACACCACGGTGCCGAACACCACGTAGTGGAAGTGCGCCACCACGAAGTAGGAGTCGGTGACGTGGAAGTCGATGGGGGGCGAGGCCAGCAGCACACCGGTCAGGCCACCGAAGAGGAAGGTGACCAGGAAGCCGATCGTGAACAGCATGGGTGTCTCGAACGTGAGCTGCCCTCGCCACATCGTCCCGATCCAGTTGAAGAACTTCACACCGGTCGGGACCGCGATGAGGAACGTCATGAACGAGAAGAAGGGCAGGAGGACCGCGCCGGTCGGGAACATGTGGTGCGCCCACACGGTCACGGAGAGGCCGGCGATGGCGATGGTCGCCGCCACCAGGCTCTTGTACCCGAAGATCGGCTTGCGGCTGAAGACCGGGAGGATCTCCGTCGCGATACCGAAGAACGGCAGCGCGATGATGTACACCTCGGGGTGACCGAAGAACCAGAACAGGTGCTGCCACAGGATGGCGCCACCGTGCTCGGCGTTGAAGACCTGGGTGCCGACCATGCGGTCCGCGCCCAGGGCGATCAGGGCGGCGGTCAGCACCGGGAAGGCGATGAGCACCAGCACGCTGGTGAGCAGGGTGTTCCAGGTGAAGATCGGCATGCGGAACATCGTCATACCGGGCGCGCGCATGCACAGGCCGGTGGTGATGAAGTTGACCGCGCCGAGGATCGTGCCCAGACCCGAGACGGCCAGGCCCAAGATCCACAGGTCGCCGCCGAGGCCCGGAGAGCGGACCGCGTCGGAGAGCGGGGTGTAGGCGAACCAACCGAAGCTGGCGGCGCCGCCCGGGGTCAGGAACCCGCTGATGGCGATGAGGCTGCCGAACAGGAACAGGTAGTAGCCGAACAGGTTGATCCTGGGGAAGGCCACATCGGGGGCGCCGATCTGGAGCGGCATCAGGATGTTCGAGAACCCGACGAACAGCGGGGTCGCGAACATCAGCAGCATGATCGTGCCGTGCATCGTGAACAGCTGGTTGAACTGCTCGTTGGACATGTACTGCATGCCCGGGTGGAACAGTTCCAGGCGCATCAGGAGCGCCAGCACGCCTCCGAAGAGGAAGAACGCGAAGGAGGTGATCAGGTACATGTACCCGATGACCTTGTGGTCGGTCGACGTCAGCCAGTTGACGATGATCGACCCCTTGCGCGACGGTGCCTGACCGTCAGTGCGGGGTGCGGTTGCCGTCGTGGTCATTACTCGTCATTCTCCTCGGACTCGGTCGCCTCGGCTCCCGTGCCCTCGGCGTCGGTGCCGTCGGCACCCGTGCCCTCGGCGTCGTCGGTCTCGGCGGACTCGGCGGCTTCCAGGGCGGCGGCCTCCGCGGCGTCGGCGGCCTCGATCGCGTTGGCCTCCTGCTCGGCGGCCCACGCGTCGTACTCGTCCTGCGGGAGGACCTCGACGTTGAACAGCATGCGGGTGTGGTCCACACCGCACAGCTCGGCGCAACGACCGACGTACTCGCCCGCGGAGCCCTCCTTCAGGTTCACCTGGAAGGCGTTGTCGCGGCCCGGGACGACGTCCATCTTGAAGCCGAAGGACGGAATCCAGAACGAGTGGATGACGTCGGGAGAGTGGAGGTCGAAGTGGACGACCGCGCCCTCGGGAAGGACGAGGGTCGTCTGGGTGTCACGGTTGGCGCTGCCGTCCGGGTTGGGGATGCCAACCTCGGAGAAGAGCACGTCGCCACCGTTCTCCTTGGTGTCGTCCATGTAGTTGAACTGCCAGGCCCATTGGAAGGCCACGACCTCTACGTGGACGTCGGCGGGCTCTTCGGTGTCGAGCAGGTAGGCCTGGTCTCGCGCGGTGAAGAAGAAGAGCACCGAGATGACGACGATCGGCAGAACGGTGTACAGCGCTTCGATGGGCATGTTGTACCGCACCTGCGGCGGCAACTGCGCAGAGCGCTTGCGGTGGAAGAGGATTGTCCAGATGAACAGTCCCCACACAAGGACGCCGACCGCGAACGCCGCCACCCACGAGCCCTGCCAGAGCGAGATAACACGCTCGGCCTGCTCGGTGATCGGCTCCGGCATGCCCAAACGAGTGAGATCGTTCGACGCGCAGCCGGTCGCGGCCAGCCCCAGCACGGCGAGCGCGGCGCCGCGTGGTGCCCATCGGCGCAGAGTTGAGCGCCGATTTTTTTGGCGGGTCGGACTCACGGATTGCCTTCCCAGCGGTGAAGCCCGTGGATTCTCCACGGGCGGCCTAAGTATCCAAAGCTTGTCAGGGGGAAACATTATCGCGAACCGCCCAGCGTGCCGTTCATGGGCTTACCTGGTCAGCGTGTTGCCAGACGCGCCCTCTCGAAACGTTCGGCGGCCCTACGGAGCCGGGCCAGGTCGCCCCCGAGGGATGTCCTCCCGGCTGGCTACGAGGCGCGGCCCGGCGATCCCCCGGGCCCTCGCCCGCTCCCGTGCACCGCACCGCTCCGGGCGGTGGTGTGCGTGTTCGCGGGACGAGGCCAAGGCGAGCGTATCGCTGGGTTTACGACACCCTTAACCGGGTGCGCCTTTTGGCGCGCGCCCGGTCAAGATTGGGCCACAGGACGACAACCGACAGGGGGCGCACGTGCCCGAGCGAACGACGCCGGAGCAACCGCAGGTCACCGTGGAGGCGGTGGGGCTCAAGTGCCCGATCCCGATCATCAGGTTGGCCGCCCGACTGCACGAAGTGCCCATCGGGTCGGTCATCGCGGTCACCGCGGACGATCCCGCGGCGAGCGCGGACATCCCCTCCTGGTGCCGGATGAAGATGCACGAGTTCGTCGCCGAACGGCCGCTGGCGCGGGGTAGCGCGTTTCACATCCGCCGGATGTACTGACCGCCGACGGGCGCCCGACCACCGGAACGGACTTTCGGTCCCGTTGCGATAACGATTCCTGCCCGCCGGTTCTCCGGGAGTGGCGCGAAGCACCGATCTCCCTCCCGCCCCGGGGGCGCCGGGAGGGAGGTCCCGGACAACACGAAGGCCGCGCGGACACGGGGTCCACGCGGCCTCCCCCACACTGCGGCCCCGCTCCCCGTGGGAGCCGGGACCGCGGCCGCGGGGACCGTCTAGCGGGCGTAGAACTCGACGACGAGCTGCTCGTCGAAGGGAACCGGGATCTGCTCGCGCTTGGGGCGGTCGACGACCGCGACGCGCAGGTCCTTGTGGCTCACCGCGAGGTAACCGGCGATCTTGTCGTCGGCGTGGACGCCCTCGGCAGCCTCGACGAACGGGACCATCGAGCGGGACTTCTCCCGAACGCCGATGATCTGGCCCGGCTTGACCTGGTACGACGGGATGTCGACCTTCTTGCCGTCCACGGTGATGTGACCGTGGTTGATGAACTGGCGCGCGGCGTAGATCGAGGCGGCCAGACCGGCGCGCAGCACGACGGTGGCCAGACGCAGCTCCAGCTCGGCGAGCATCTCCTCACCGGTACGGCCGGAACGCTTCTTGGCGTTCTCGTAGATCCTGACCAGCTGCTTCTCGGTCAGGTCGTAGTACCAGCGCACCTTCTGCTTCTCCGCCTGGCGGACGGCGAAGTCGGAGCTGTTGCGACGGACGCGACGGCCGTGCTCGCCGGGCGGGTACGGACGCTTCTCGAAGTAGCTGACCGCCTTACGGGTCAGCGGGGTGCCGGCGCGCCGGGACAACCGCACCTTCGGTCCGGTGTAGCGCATGCGAAGTCCTTTCAGGATGAATCAGGGAATCCCAGGTAAGGCTTGCCTATGATCTGGGAGGCGCTCAGGGCGCCCGAGCCCCGGTGTCCCGCGGTGCGGGCCGGAAGCGGGTTCCCCACCGCCGCGCGTGACCCGGCGCGAGCGGTTCGGGCGAATGACCCGGCACGCGTTTCAGCGCACCGGGCGGGCACGGGGAATCCCCGTGCGGGTCACAGCCACCCACTTTACGGGCTCCCGGGTACCGCCCCGACCAGAGTGAGCGAAATCCGGCCGGGGAGGACGCGGGTCACACGAACGGACGGACCTCGTCGGCCGCCTCGGCGCCGTACGAACGCTCCAGGCGCTCCAGCAGGGAGGCCCCGGTGAGCGTGTACTCCTGCGGACCGTCCGCCTCCAGGCAGTGCACGGCGGTGGCGTTGCCGACCTGGCCGGCGCGCTCCAGGGACAGCCCCCAGGAGTGGGCGGCCAGGAAGCCCGCCCGGAACGCGTCGCCCATACCGGTGGGGTCGACCAGCTCGTCGACGACGGCGGAGGGCACGTGGACGCTCGGCTCGTCCCTGCGGTCGATCCGGGCCCCCTTGGCGCCGAGGGTGGTCACGCGCGTGCCCACCCGGGCCAGGACCTCGGCGTCGGACCAACCGGTCTTCTGCTCGGCCAGGGCCTTCTCGTACTCGTTGGTGAACAGGAAGGCGGCGCCCTCGATGAGCGTGCGCACCTCCGGGCCCTCCATGCGGGCCAGCTGCTGCGAGGGGTCGGCCGCGAAGGGGATGGCGCGGGTGCGGCACTCCTCGCTGTGGCGGACCATCGCGGCCGGGTCGTCGGCGCCGATCAGGACGAGGTCGAGACCGCCCAGCCGCTCGGAGATGGGGTGGAGTTCGATGTTGCGGGCCTCGGCCATCGCACCCGTGTAGAACGAGGCGATCTGGTTCTGGTCCAGGTCGGTGGTGCAGACGAAGCGGGCGGTGTGGCGCAGCTCGGAGATGTGCACCGCCGAGGTGTCGACGCCGTGGCGGTCGAGCCAGGAGCGGTACTCCTCGAAGTCGGCCCCGGCGGCGCCGACCAGGACCGGGCTCAGCCCGAACCCGCCCATGCCGAAACAGATGTTGGCCGCGACGCCGCCGCGGCGCACGTCCAGCTCGTCGATGAGGAAGGAGAGGGACAACTGCTGGATCTGCTCGGGGATGATCTGCTCGGCGAACCGACCCTCGAAGGTCATCAGGTGGTCGGTGGCAATCGATCCGGCAACCGCGATACGCACGGGACGTGGGCTCCTTGCTGGCGAGGTGGAACGCTCGACGACGCTCCGGCGGGTTGTTCGGGGCATGCCGGAGGCGCGCCCGTTCGGACCAGCCAAGGGTACCCAGAGGGGAGGGCGGCCGCGCTCCGCGTCCGCCCTCCCCCATGGTCTTCGAGTGTCGGTGCCGCTCCCCGAGGAGCCGCGGCCCCCTAGTTGAAGGAGTCGCCGCAGGCGCAGGAACCGGTGGCGTTGGGGTTGTCGATGGTGAACCCCTGCTTCTCGATGGTGTCCACGAAGTCGATGGTGGCGCCGATGAGGTAGGCGGCGCTGCGGCGGTCGGTGACGACCTCGACGCCGTCGAAGTCGGCGACGACGTCACCGTCGAGGTCGCGCTCGTCGAAGTAGAGCTGGTACCGCAGCCCCGAGCAGCCACCGGGCTGCACGCCCACGCGCAGGCGCAGGTCGTCCCGGCCCTCCTGGTCAAGGAGCGCCCGAACCTTGTCGGCCGCACCGTCGGTGAGGATGACTCCCTGCGCGGTGGCCTCGCTCTGAACCGTCATGTTGTAAAGCTCCTCTGGAAAGGGGTTGCGGCCGTCTGGCGACCCCGGTCGCTTACCGGATCGGCCCGCGTCGGCGGGTCCAGTCCTCTTCAACGGGTCCCAACGTCGGAGGCCGGTGTGGCATTCCGCCGTGTGGCCGCTGTGTTCGTGCTGGCGCCCCGGCCGCACGGTGCAGGTGTGGCCTCGGAGACGCACGGGTGTGCTCGTACCTCCAAGGGTAATTTGTCCAGGCCGCGGATGCCATCTCCGGACGCGCCCGCCTCACAGGCCCGGGGCGCCGTAGACCGGGAACCAGCGCGAGCGGTCCGCCTCCATCGGCAGGTCGTCCCCCACGGCCGCCTCCACCTGGAGTTCCAGCGCGTTGTCGCGGCGCTGCGCGCCCTGGGGGGCGAACGGGTAGAAGGTACCCCGCTTGTACAGGTAGACCAGCCCCACGGAACGGCCCCCGGTGTCGGTGAACCCCACCAGGGAGCACAGCAGGGAGGGCCCGTAGCCGTTGGCCTCCAGCGTGGAGTTGACCGCGTGCAGGTCGGTGACCAGGCCGGTGATGTCGGTGTCCACGAGCTCCCCGCCCCGGGGATCGGCGTCGTCGGTCGCGACCTCGGCTCCCCCCGGGCGCAGCACCAGCCAGGTGTACCCGTAGTCGTCGGTGGTCTGCTCCACCGTCGGGCCCTCCCCCGCGCGGAGCAGTGCGGTGACGTCGCGTTCGACGTCGGCGAAGGCGGCCCCCTCCGAGGCGCGGAAGGCCACCGAACCGGCACCGGTGGGGGTCAGGCCGACCCCCGCCCGCAGGGTGAGCGCGGCCGAGGGCAGGCCGAAGAGCGCGTCCAGGTCGGGCTTGACCGGTTCGGAGCGGCCGAGCAGGGTGCGCCAGAAGCTCATGGTGGTGGGTTCCCCTCGTGGGTGTTCGGCGGGGTCAGGCCCCGCGACCGAGCTGGCGGGAGATGTCGGAGAGCTGGGCCAGGCGCTGCTCGACCGGCGGGTGGGTGGCGATCAGCTGGTTCATGCTGAAGCCCTTCTTGGCGAACGCGGGGGCGAAGAAGAAGGCGTTGAACGGCTCGGCCTGGCGTAGGTCGCGGGTGGGGATGCGCGCCATGTCCCCGGTGATCTTGGACAGGGCACTGCCCAGCGCGGACGGTCGGCCGGTGAGGTAGGCGGCGGCGCGGTCGGCGGCCAGCTCGCGGTAGCGCGACAGGGCGCGGGTGAGCAGGAAGCTCAGGACCCAGGCGATGGCGCTGACCAGGACGACCAGGAGGGCGACGACCGCGGGCGCGGGGCCGCCGTTGTTACTGCGTCCGCCGCCCGCGAACATCGCGAAGCGCAGACCGGCCTGGGTGAGGAAGCCCGCGACGATGCCGAGGAACCCCGCGACGGTCATGACCATGACGTCGCGGTGGGCGACGTGCGAGAGCTCGTGGGCGAGGACCGCCTCCAGCTCGGGGCCCTCCAGGCGCCGTGTCAGGCCGGTGGTCACACAGATGACCGCCGACTTCTCGTTGTGGCCGGTCGCGAAGGCGTTGGGCACGTCGCTGTCGGCGATGCCCACGCGCGGCTTGGCCATGTCGGCCATGGCGCACAGGCGGTCGACCATCGCGTGCAGGTCGGGCGCCTGTTCCGGCGTGACCTCCCGGGCGCCCATCGCGAACATGGCGATCCGGTCCGAGGAGAAGTACGAGAACAGGGCGAAGCCGGCGACGAGCACCAGCACCAGCCAGACGTTGAGCCCGGACAGCACCAGTCCCACCACGAAGGCGACGTAGACCAGGAACAGCAGACCCATGGTCATCACCATGCGGGCCGTCAGCCCCCGGTCCGGACGGAACTTCGAACCAGCCACACCGGCTCCCCTCCCCTGCGGACGTGTTCGGAGTGTAGTTCGGGGAGGTGAGAAACGGGTTAAAGCGGGACGCCGCGTGTCACCACGGGCGTATGACCCCGGGCACACCCCGGCCGCCGTGACGGATCACGGCGGCCGGGGGAAAGAACGCGCACGCGGGCACCGAAGCGGTGGGGAGCGGACTCCTGGGGTGTGTTTTGTGGATGCTTTCGCCTTCTGGCGGCGGAGCCGCCAGCTCCGCGAGCGGCCGCCAGGCCATCTCTCGCAAGACGATGAGCGACGGTCAGCCCGGGTTTGGCTGTCCGAGCTTCATCGGCGCAGCGAGAGGCAGCCTGGCACCGTGAGAACACCGCGCCGCCAGGCGTCCCTTGAGGGTGGTGGAGGGCGACGGGCGGGCGGAATGATCCACAAAACAGGCCCTAGCCTGGGATGAGCCCGTCGTCCTGGAGCATCTCCCGCACCTCGTCCATGCTGGCGTCGGCGTGCGGGAGGATGAACTGCGAGGGCTCCAGGGAGTCGGGCGGCAGCGGCTTGCTGTCCTGCCGGACCTTCTCCAGGAGGTCGTGCAGCGCCTTGCGGAACGTGGCCTCGTCACCCGACTCGATCGCGGCCTCCAGGGCGGCGTCGAAGTCGTTGAGCAGGTCCAGGTCTGCGTCGGTGAGGTCGACCTGCCCCTCACCCATGATGCGGACGATCACGAGCCCTCCCGGTTCCCGGCCCCGTTGCCGCCCTCGATCTGCGGGGTGGCGCCACCGCTACCGCCGCCGAGTTCGAGCTTCATGCGCTCCAGCTCGGCCTCGACACCGGTCGTGCTCGCCATCTGGTCGAGCTCGTACTGGATGTCGTCCTTGGGGCCGGTACCGGTGACGTCGTCCAGCGCGCCCGAGGCCAGGAGCTCGTCCACGGCGCCCGCGCGGGCCTGCATCTCGGCGGTCTTGTCCTCCGCCCGCTGCACGGCCATGCCCACGTCGCCCATCTCCTCGGAGATGCCGGAGAAGGCCTCGCTGATCTGCGTCTGGGCCTGGGCGGCGGTGTAGGTGGCCTTGATGGTCTCCTTGCGCGTGCGGAAGGCGTCCACCTTGGCCTGGAGGCGCTGGGCCGCCATGGTGAGCTTTTGCTCCTCGCCCTGGAGGTTGGAGTGCTGCTCGCGCAGTCCCTCGATCTGGCTGGTGAGGCCGGACCGGCGGGTGAGCGCCTCGCGGGCGAGGTCCTCACGGCCCTGGGTCAGGGCGGCGCGGCTCTGGTTCTCCAGCTTGCCGGACTGCTGCTCCAGCTGCTGGATCTGGAGCTCGACCCGCTTGCGGGAGGTCGCGACGTCAGCGACACCGCGACGGACCTTCTGAAGCAGTTCGAGCTGTTTCTGGTACGAGTAGTCGAGGGTTTCCCTGGGGTCCTCGACAGAGTCCAGGGCCTTGTTGGCCTTGGACTTGAAGATCATCGAAAGTCGCTGAAACACGCTCATTGGCGTGGCCGTCCCCTTCTCGGTGCGTACATCGGCTGTTCCCAGCGGGCGCTTTGCCCAACCCTACGCGGTCTGGCCCGCGGTCGCCATAAAGCTATGACCGGCTACCCTGAGGGTGTGTTCCGACGTCGCTCCGCTTCCGCAGCCCCGGATTCGAACTCCGCCGAATCCGCCAGCCCTGAGGCCACTGAGGCCACCCAACCTAAGGGATATACCCCCAAGAAGGGTGTGCCCACCCCTAAGCGCAGGGAATCCGAGGCCACCCCGCGCCGACCGGTGAAGGCCCCCGAGACCCGTAAGGAGGCCTACCGCGCCTACCGGGACCGTCTCGAACGCCAACGAGGCACGACCGCCCGGCGTTCCGGCGCCCCCAAGGGCGACGAGAGGTACTTCCGGCAGCAGGACCTCGGCAAGGCCCGCGCCTTCGCCCGGGACTTCATCGACTCGCGCCGCAGCGCGAGCGAGTTCTTCCTGCCCTTCTCGATCCTGATCATCGCCCTGCTGTTCATCAACATCCCGCTGGCCCAGCTGGGCGTCACCTACGTCCTGTGGCCGCTGATGATGGTGACGCTGGTCATCGAGGGCGTCATGATCGGCCGCACGGTCAAGCGCCGCGCCGCCGAGTACTTCCCCGACGACCCGGCCGTCAAGGGCGTCGGCATGTACGCCGCGATGCGCCAGCTCCAGTTCCGGCGGCTGCGTCTGCCCAAGCCCCGGGTGAAGGTCGGCGACGACCCCACCCCGAGCGGCCACAGCTGAACCACCGCCGTCCCACCTCCCCATCCCCGACGACGTGAGCGGGGCCGGTGACCGCACCGGCCCTTCACCTCGCACGGGTCCCCGTGGTGCCCGCCGGGAGTTCGCCAACTAGAGTGCTCGGCATGGAATTTCGGCATCTTGGCAACAGCGGTCTCATCATCAGCGAGATCGCGTACGGGAACTGGATCACCCACGGCTCGCAGGTCGAGGAGGACACCGCCGCCTCCTGTGTGCGCGCCGCGCTCGACGCGGGCGTCACCACCTTCGACACCGCGGACGTGTACGCCCAGGGCCGCGCGGAGGAGGTGCTGGGCCGCGCGCTGAAGGGTCAGCGCCGCGACGGCCTGGAGATCTTCTCCAAGGTCTTCTGGCCCATGGGTGAGGGCAGGAACGACAAGGGCCTGTCCCGCAAGCACGTGATCCGGGGCTGCGAGGACTCCCTGCGCCGCCTGGGCACCGACTACCTGGACCTGTACCAGGCGCACCGGTACGACTACACCACCCCGCTCGAAGAGACCATGCGGGCCTTCGAGGACCTGGTCCGCCAGGGCAAGGCCCTGTACATCGGCGTCTCCGAGTGGCGCGCCGACCAGATCGAGCGGGCGCTGAAGATCGCCGACGAGATGGGCTTCGACCGCATCGTCTCCAGCCAGCCGCAGTACAACATGCTCTGGCGCGTGATCGAGTCCGAGGTGGTCCCGCTCTCCGAGCGTGAGGGCATCGGGCAGATCGTGTGGTCCCCGATCGCGGGCGGCGTCCTCACCGGCAAGTACAAGCCGGGCCAGGAGCTCCCCGCCGGTTCCCGGGCCAGCGACCCCAAGAGCGAGCGGTTCCTCGCGGACAAGGTCGCCGACCAGGTCCTGCTGGAGCGCGTGCAGCGGCTGGAGCCGCTGGCCGCCGAGGCCGGGCTCACCCTGTCCCAGCTGTCGGTGGCCTGGGTGCTGCAGAACCCCAACGTGTCCGCCGCGATCATCGGCGCCTCCCGCCCCGAGCAGGTCGAGGCCAACGTGCGGGCGGCCGGGGTCCGGCTCGACCCCGCGCTGATGGCCCGGATCGACGAGGTCCTGGGCGACAGCGTGCAGCGCGACCCCGAGCTCACCAAGAGCCCGGACAACATCCGGGGCTAGCCCCGCGGACGAAGGGGCCCGGCGGTCGACGCGACCGCCGGGCCCCGGCCGTTGCGGCGCGGGCTACTCCGCGCCCAGCGGCATCGTGTAGACCTCGCGCTCGTCCTCCAGCAGGGCCACGCTCGCCACGCCGCCCTCCGCGAGCTCGGCCCAGTACTCGCCCAGCCAGCTCTCGGCGTCGCCGCGCGACGTGAACGACTCGGCGGGCAGGTCCCCCGTATCCGTCCGGCCACCGTCCTCCCCGATGTACCGCCACGTCCACGCCATGTTCGACCGCCCTTCGTCGCCGGTTGCGCGGTGGTCGCACCGCGATCCTGAGCCGAGCTTAACCAAGCCTTGGTGGGCGATGCTGTTTACTTTTCCGGGTGCGTATCCGATTTCTGGGGACAGCGGGTCACACGGGCTGGCCAGCCCCGCAGTGCACCTGCTCGTCCTGCAACAAGGCCCATGCGGAACGCCGTCTGCCGCTGCGGGTGACCGTCGACGACCGCTTCCGCCTGCGCGAGGCCGGGGCGGTGGGACCGGTGCCGCCCGGCTACACGGTGACGTCCACTCCGGACGGTGCGCTCGTGGAGGGGCCGGACGGCGGCCGTCTGCTGTTCGCGCGTACCGGTCCCGGACCGCTCCCCGGCGGCCCGCCCGCCGACGGTCGGCCCTCGGGGGCCTCGGCCTACTCCTCGGCCTCGTCCGCGCCCGACCAGCAGGTGGACACGGTGATCGTGGACGCCGCCCAACGCCCCGAGGTCATCGGTGAGCTGCGCCGATCGGGGGTGATCGGCGTGACCACGGCCGTGGTGGCCGTGGGCGGCGACCACCGCGTGCGCTCGCCCGAGGAGTTCGCCCGGCGGGCCCGCCTGTGGGGAGCCCTCGTCCCGGGCGACGGCACCGTCATGTCGTGCCCGCCCGCGGTGTGGCCGGACTCCCGCCCGCGCGGGCCCTACCGGGCCCTCGTCACCGGGGGCGCCCGCTCGGGCAAGTCGACCGAGGCGGAACTGCGCCTGTTGACCGAGCCCCGGGTGGTCTACGCCGCCACCGGCCCGGTCCCCGACGGCTCCGACCCGGAGTGGGCCGGGCGGGTCCGCCACCACGCGGACCGCCGTCCGTGGTGGTGGCGGACCGAGGAGACCACCGACCTCGCGGTTCTGCTGCGGAGGGAGGGCGGCGCGGTCCTGGTCGACTGCCTGGGCACCTGGCTGACGTGGACGATGGGCGAGTGCGGTCTCTGGGACGACCAGCCGCCGGAGGACGCCGAGGACCGGCTGGAGGCCGCCGTCCACGACCTGCTGGACGCCTGGCGCTCCACGCGGGCCTACGTGGTGGCGGTCACCAACGAGGTGGGGTCGGGCGTGGTCCCGGCGACCCGCGCGGGCCGCCTCTTCCGCGACTGGCTGGGGCTGGTCAACCAGTGGGTGGGCGCCGAGTCCGAGGTGGTGGTGCTGGTGACGGCCGGGCGCGTGGTGGAGCTCGGATGAACGGCGCCGACGCCCTGGCCGGGGCGCGGATGGCCGTGGGCACGTTCACGGTGTGGCCCGTGCGGGTCGGCCGGGTGGACCGCGCCGCCGCCGGATGGGCCATGTGCTGGGCCCCCGCGCTGGGCGGTCTGCTCGGCGGGGTCACCGGCGTGTTCGCGGTGGCCGGCGCGTGGTGGGGCTGGTCGGCGCCGCTGGCGGCCCTGCTCGCGGTGGGGCTGGGCGCACTGCTCACCCGGGGCCTGCACCTGGACGGCCTGGCCGACCTCGCCGACGGCCTCGGCAGCGGACGCCCCTCGGAGGGCGCCCTGGAAGTGATGCGGCGTTCCGACATCGGCCCGTTCGGGGTGCTCACCCTGTTGGTCGCGGTGGGGGCGCAGGTGCTGGCACTGGCGCAGCTGGTCGACGCCTCCCCCTGGGCCGCCGTGGCCGGCGCGGTGGTGGCGGGGGCGACGGGGCGCCTGGCGGTGACGCTCGCGTGCACCCGGTTGCCGTCGGCCCGCCCGGACGGCCTGGGCGCGCTCGTGGCGGGGACGGTACGCGCACCGGCCGCGTCCGTCTGCGCGGCCGGCGTCCTGGCGGTGTCCCTGCTCGGGTGGGCGCACTCCCCCGGGTTCGCCGTGGCCTGCGCGGCGGGGGCGACGGCGGGGATCGCGGCGGCCTGGCTCCTGGCCCGGCGCGCGGTGCGCAGGTTGGGCGGGGTGACCGGGGACGTCCTGGGAGCCCTGGTGGAGACCGCCTCGACGGTGGTCCTACTGGTGACGGCCGCTTCCGCGGCGGCCTGAGTACCCAGGGAGGGCCCCCGACGCAGGGCCCGGAGGTCAGTGGCCGCGCTGGCGGCGGTTCCACCGTCGCAGCCGGTCGTGGGCCTGTTCCGTGCGTCGCCGCACCGCCAGGACCCGGTCGATGTCGTCGGCTCGCCCGTTGTCCTCCTTGAGCCGCTCGTACTCGCGCAGGTGGGTCTCGAACTCGGCCACGGAGTCGACCACGGGCGCCTGCGCGTGGGCCAGCGCCTCGCCCAGTTCGGTGATGCCCCGGTCGTTCTCGGCCTGGATGGCGACCACCCTGGCCTCCTCCTCCGCACGCAGCTCGGCCATGGTCTCGGCCTCCTCCCGCTCGGCGGCCAGGCGTTCGCGCTCCCGCGCCGCCAGGGCCCGCCGCCGTCCGCGCGAGCCGATCACTCCCATCGTGGTCAGGGCCGCGGAGACCAACAGGCCGAGGACGGCGGCCCCCGGCAGCCAGGACCCCGAACCCGTCGGTGCGGGAGGGGTGTCCGCGGCGCCGGTGTCGAGCACCGCGCCGTCGCCGAGCTGTTCCAGGAGTCCGTCCACCGACGCGCGGGCGCTCTCGCGGTCCAGACCGAAGAAGGCCGCGGTGTCGAGGTCGTGGTCCCCGCCGGTGACGGTGCCGCGCACCGGATAGTCGCGCACCGCGCCGGAGCCGTCCAGTGTGTAGACGACCACGGGTCCGGTCCCGTCCGCGACCGCGTCGGCCAGCCCGGACGCACCGTCCGGTCCGGCCTCCAGCTCGGCTCCGACGGGCAGGACCGCCACCCGCACGGGTTCGTCCCTCGACGCCAGCGCGGCGTCCAACTCGGCGCGGTCCGCCTCGGACACGTCCGCTCCCGACCTCGGGTGCACGTACAGGTGGTCCTCGGCGAGGGCGGCCCGGGCGTCGGCCACCACCCCGCCGTCCACCGCCCCGGCGAAGGTCCCGAGCTCGGTGGCCAGTTCTCCCGTTCCCGGGGAGGAGGAGAGCAGCCGGGAGAGGTCCTCCGGCGGGGGGCCGTCCGGGCCGGAGGCGGCGGTGAGCCGGAACCCTCCGTAGGCCCAGACGGCGAGCAGGGCCGTGCCGTCGTCGTCGAGCGGTTCCAGGAGGGCGTCGGCGTAGGCCTCCTCGAAACCGGAGGTGCCCTCCGCCGGTGGCGGGACGACCGCGACGCGGGTGCCCTCCAGTCCGGCGAACCGCTCCGCCACCGCCTCGACGTCCAGGTCGGGCAGGGCCGCCCGGACGGCCGGGTGGACGTGGACGGTCTCCTCCCGCGCGGCCGCCGCCACGCCGGGGAGCAGGTCGCCGTCGAGCAGGTCCACCACGCCGGCCAGCTTCTCGGCCGGGTCCCCGGGGGCGAACGTGAAGTGGTGCTCCAGGTCGGCGGAGCCGGTGTCGGCACCGACCTGTGTCCAGGACCAGGTCGTGGTGGTGTCGCCGGTGGAGCCGCGCTCCTCGGTGACCACGACGTACAGGCCAGGCGCGCCGACCTCCTCGGCCAGGGTGTGCGCGGCACCGGTCGCGTCCACGCCGTCGAGGAGGGCCCCGCGCACCGGTGTGTCCGCCTCGGCGAGCCGGGCGCGGGCCAGGGCGAGGGTCTCCTCCGAGACCTCGGGGGCACCGTCGGAGGCGTGGACGAACCCGCCCGAGGACAGTTCCCGGACCGCGTCCTCCAACGGGGAGTCGGCCGCCGCCGGGGGCGGGGCGGTGAGGGTCACCGCGAGGAGCGCCATAACGGCGAAAGCGGGCCGGACCCCCCGCAGGGGGCGCGCGGTGAGGGTTCCGGAACCCGGCATCTGAGTCTCCCGTGCAGGTCAGGGGCGGACGGGAATCCGCCCGACCGATCCTAGAACGCACCGGTATCGGCGCTTCTGCCGGGGTGAGTGAGCGGGTCGGCGAGGCGTGGCGGCCCGACCGCTGTGAAGGTCGGGGGGCTACCTCACCTGCCGATTCGTGCGGTCTGGTAGTTTTCCGCGGCGACCGGATGTCGCCATCATCACATTTTTTCACACCCGGTTTCACGCGATCGGGACCGGGCACGGCGCGTTCGGGCGCACCCGACCGCGTGCGACACCTCCCACGAGGGACCAGAGCCCCCACAGGGCGCGGACGGGCGCGGACCCACCCGGGGCCGCGCGCGCTCCGCACCGCGGCGGGAAGCGCCGCGTCAGGGCCCCGGAGGGACGGGGCACCGCGTCACCGCCGGGGGCGCGGGAGGACTAGCATCGAGGACGTGAGCACGACGTTGTCAGTAAACACGGAGTCCCCCAGTTCGCTCGACGCCGACGCGGTTGTCGTCGGTTACCACTCCGGAGGCGACGCCCCGGAGCCCGCATCGGGCGCTCATAGCGTCGACGCCGCCTTCTCCGGCGGCCTCGGCTCGACCCTGTCGCTCCTGGGAGCGAGCGGCGCCCCCGAGGAGGTGCACACCCTTGCCTCCCTCGGAGCCGTCAAGGCCCCGGTCGTCGTCGCGGTCGGTCTCGGCCCGGCGCCCGCCGACGGTGCCGTCGACTCCGACGTCCTGGCCCGCGCGGCCGGCGCCGCCCTGCGTTCGCTGAGCGCGCGCCCCGAGGGCGCGGGCCGCGTCGTCCTGGCCCTGCCCGCGACCACCGCCGACCAGGCCGGCGCCGTCGCGCTCGGCGCCGAGCTCGGCGCCTACAGCTTCGACCGCTACCGCACCGGTGAGAAGGCCCAGAAGAAGGCCGCCCGCGGTTCCGTGGTCCTCACCGTGGTGAGCGAGGCCGACGGCGCCGCCGACGCCGTGGAGCGCGCCGCCGTCCTGGCCGAGGCCGTGTCCTTCACCCGCGACCTCGTCAACACCGCCCCCGCCGACCTGGTCCCCGAGGACCTGGCCTCGGCGGCCCAGGAGATCGCGCAGCAGGCGCACCTGGAGATCGAGGTCCTGGACGAGCGCGCCCTGGACGAGGGCGGTTACGGCGGCCTGACCGGAGTCGGTCAGGGTTCGGCCAACCCGCCCCGCCTGGTCCGGCTGGCCCACAGCCACCCCGAGGCCACCCGGACGATCGCCTTCGTCGGCAAGGGCATCACGTTCGACTCCGGCGGCCTGTCCCTCAAGCCCGCGGGCTCGATGGACTGGATGAAGTCCGACATGAGCGGCGCCGCCTCCGTGCTCGCCGCCATGCGCGCCATCGCCACCCTGGGCCTGAAGGTCAACGTGGTCGGCTACCTGACCGTGGCCGAGAACATGCCCAGCGGCACCGCCCAGCGCCCCTCCGACGTCCTGAGCATCTACGGCGGCAAGACCGTCGAGGTCCTCAACACCGACGCCGAGGGCCGCCTGGTCATGGCCGACGGCCTGGTCCGCGCCCACGAGGACCAGCCCGACCTCATCGTGGACATCGCCACGCTGACCGGCGCCCAGCTGGTCGCGCTCGGTACCCGCGTGTTCGCGGTCATGTCCAACGACGACGCCGTGCGGGACGAGATCGTCGCCGCCGCCACCGCCGAGGGCGAGGCCTCCTGGCCGATGCCGCTCCCGGCCGAGCTGCGCGCCGGCCTCGACTCCTCCGTCGCCGACATCGCCAACGTGGCGGGCGAGCGCTGGGGCGGCATGCTCTCCGCGGGCGTCTTCCTCCAGGAGTTCATCGAGGAGGGCACCAAGTGGGCCCACCTCGACGTCGCCGGGCCCTCCTTCAACCAGGGCGGCCCGCACGGCTACACCCCCAAGGGCGGCACGGGTGCGGGGACCCGCACCCTCGTCCGCATCGCCGAGGACTACGCCCGTAAGCAGTAGTCCGGAAGAGGGGCGGCGCTCCCGAGCCGGAGCGGCGCCCGTCCCGGCACCCGGGACCCGACGACACACCGCCCCAGCGGCGACGGGCCCCGGTCTTCCACCACCCACATCACCAGCCACCACAACTAGGAGTTCGTTCCCGTGAGTGAGAGCGGCGGCACCTTCGACCTCGTCGTCCTTGGCGGCGGCAGCGGCGGCTACGCGGCGGCACTGCGCGCCGCCGAGCTGGACATGAACGTCGTCCTGATCGAGAAGGACAAGCTCGGTGGCACCTGCCTGCACCGCGGCTGCATCCCCACCAAGGCCCTCCTGCACTCGGCCGAGGTGGCCGACTCCGCCAAGGAGAGCGAGAACTTCGGTGTCCGGGCCACCTTCGAGGGCATCGACATCGACGCGGTGCACCAGTACAAGGACAAGGTCATCAACGGCCTGCACAAGGGCCTCAGCGGGCTGATCAAGTCCCGCAAGATCACCGTCGTCGAGGGTGAGGGCAAGCTCACCGGCAAGGACGAGGTCACGGTCGGCGGTAAGGTCTACAAGGGGAAGAACATCCTCCTGGCGACCGGTTCCCAGCCCAAGACCCTGGGCCTGGAGATCGACGGCGACAAGGTCATGACCAGCGACCAGGCCCTGGGCCTGAACCGCGTCCCCGAGTCCGTCATCGTCCTGGGCGGCGGCGTGATCGGCGTGGAGTTCGCCAGCGTGTGGCGGTCCTACGGCGCCGACGTCACCATCGTCGAGGCCCTCAAGCACCTGGTCCCCGTCGAGGAGGAGTCCAGCTCCAAGCTGCTGGAGCGCGCCTTCCGCAAGCGGAAGATCAAGTCCGAGCTCGGCACCCCGTTCGAGTCGGTCAAGACCACCGACTCCGGCGTGGTCGTCACCCTCCAGGGCGGCAAGACCCTGGAGGCCGAGGTCCTGCTGGTCGCCATCGGCCGCGGCCCCGTCTCCGAGGGCCTGGGCTACGAGGAGCAGGGCATCACCCTGGACCGCGGCTTCGTCCAGGTCGACGAGAACCTGCACACCGGTGTGGGCAACGTCTACGCGGTCGGCGACCTCATCCCGACCCTCCAGCTCGCCCACGTCGGCTTCGCCGAGGGCATCTTCGTCGCCGAGCACATCGCCGGGCAGAACCCGCCCGCGATCGACTACGACGGTGTCCCCCGCGTCACGTACTGTGAGCCTGAGGTCGCCTCCGTCGGTCTCACCACCAAGGTAGCCAAGGAGCGCGGTCACGACGTCGTCGAGATGAACTACAACCTGGCGGGGAACGGCAAGAGCCAGATCCTCCAGACCCAGGGCGCGGTCAAGGTCATCGCCGAGAAGGACGGCCCCGTGCTGGGCGTCCACATGGTCGGCAGCCGCGTCGGTGAGCTCATCGCCGAGGGACAGCTGATCTACAACTGGGAGGCCCTGCCCTCCGAGGTGGCCCAGCTGATCCACCCGCACCCGAGCCAGTCGGAGGCGCTGGGCGAGGCGCACCTCGCGCTCGCGGGCAAGCCGCTCCACGTCCACGACTGACCGCTTCACCCCCGGGGGCGGGCCCCCACCGGCCCGCCCCCGCACACATCCGCGCTGCCCATCAAGGCCTGGGCAGGTACCGCGTCCAGATCCAACGAGGAATCCATGCCGACTTCCGTTTCCATGCCCGCCCTGGGTGAGAGCGTCACCGAGGGGACCGTCACCCAGTGGCTGAAGAACGTGGGCGACACCGTCGAGGTAGACGAGCCGCTCCTTGAGGTCTCCACCGACAAGGTGGACACCGAGATCCCGTCCCCGGTGGCCGGTGTGCTCACCAAGATCCTCGTCGACGAGGACGAGTCCGTGGAGATCGGCGCGGAGATCGCGATCATCGGCGGCGACGGTGACGGCGCCGACGACGCGGCGCCCGCGCCCGAGGCCGCCCAGCCCGAGCCGGAGCCCGCCCCGGCGGCCGAGGAGCCCGCCGAGGCCCCCGCCGCCCAGCCCGAGCCCGCTCCCGCCGAGCCCGCCACCGGCTCCGACGGCCCCGGCACCCCCGTGACCATCCCCGCCCTGGGCGAGAGCGTCACCGAGGGCACCATCACCCAGTGGCTCAAGAGCGTCGGCGACACCGTCGAGGAGGACGAGCCCCTCCTGGAGATCTCCACCGACAAGGTGGACACCGAGATCCCGTCCCCGGTGGCCGGTGTGCTCACCAAGATCCTCGCCGAGGAGGACGAGACCGTCGAGATCGGCGCGGAGATCGCGATCATCGGCGGCGGCTCCGGCGCCGCCCCCGCGGCCGCCGCTCCGGCCGAGCCCGCCCCCGCGCCCGAGAGCGAGCCCGCTCCCGCCCCGGCCGCCCAGTCCGCGCCTGCTCCCGCCGCACGTGAGCAGGACGCCGACAGCCCGTCGGTGGACATCGAGACGCTCAGCGGTACCGGCCGCGCCTCGGGCACCGACGCCGTGGCCGAGGGGTACGTGACCCCGCTGGTCCGCAAGCTCGCCAACGAGCACCGCGTCGACCTGGCCCGGGTGACCGGCACCGGCGTGGGCGGCCGCATCCGCAAGCAGGACGTGCTCAAGGCCGCCGAGACCCGGCGTCCGGCCGCGTCCGCTCCCGCGCCGCGCAAGGTCACCTCGGACACCTCGGTGCGGGGCCGCACCGAGAAGCTGAGCCGTCTGCGCAAGTCCATCGCCGACCGCATGGTCGAGTCGCTGCGCGTCTCCGCCACGACGACCCAGGTCATCGAGGTCGACGTCAGCAAGATCGCGCGCCTGCGCGACCAGGCCGCCGCCGACTTCGCCCGGCGCGAGGGTGTGGAGCTGGGCTTCTTCCCGTTCTTCGCGCTGGCCGCCGTGGAGGCCCTCAAGGCCCACCCGAAGGTCAACGCGGTGATCAACGCGGCCGAGCAGACGGTGACCTACCACGACGTCGAGAACCTGGCCGTGTCGGTGGACACCGAGCGCGGCCTGCTCGCTCCCGTGGTCAAGGACGCCGGTTCGCTGGGGCTGAGCGGCCTGGCCCGCGGCCTGACCGACCTGACCGAGCGCGCCCACACGGGCAGGCTCGGCCCGGACGAGCTGGGCGGCGGCACCTTCTCGATCTCCGAGACGGGCCACACCGGGGCGCTGTTCGGCACGCCGATCATCAACCAGCCGCAGGTCGCGATCCTGGAGACCGGCGCGGTCGTCAAGCGTCCCGTGGTCGTCGAGGACGAGGCGATGGGCGGCGAGGTCATCGCGGTCCGCTCCATGGTCTACCTGTCGATGGCGCACGACCACCGTCTGATCGACAGCGCCGACGCCGGCCGCTTCCTCCAGACCGTGAAGGAGCGCCTGGAGGAGGGCGCGTTCGAGGGCGAGCTGGGTCTGTCCTGACCCCGACCCTCCCCTCACCGGGAGGACCGCTCCGGCCCGGGCCGGGCACCCTTCGCGGGTGCCCGGCCCGGGCCTTCGGTACGTGTGCCCCCACCGTGCCCCCACCCCGGCTTGACCTCAACATCACTTGAGGTCCTATCGTGGTGGCGCCTCCCGGCATCCCCACCGCGGCCACCCGAAGACGAGGAACCCCATGCAACAGCCGGACCTGCGGATCGCCGTCATCCTCGGCGGAAACCTCAACGGCCGCACCGGCACCGCCGTCTCCCGATGGTTCCTGTCCCTGGCCGCCTCTCGTGAGGGCATGGCGCTCGACGTGCTGGACGTGTCCGAACTCGACCTGGACGGCGGACACGGGACTCCACTGGACGGGTTCTCGCCGCGGATCGGGGCCGCCGACGGGTTCGTGGTGGTCACACCGGAGTACAACCACGGGTACCCGGGTCCGCTGAAGAGCGCCATCGACTCCGCCCGCAAGGAGTGGTTCGCCAAGCCGGTCGCCTTCGTCTCCTACGGGGGGATGTCAGGCGGTCTGCGCGCCGTGGAGCAGCTGCGGGCGGTCTTCGCCGAACTGCACGCCGCGTCGGTGCGGACCTCGGTGAGTCTGCACAACGCCCAGCGGACGTTCGCCGCCGGGAGCGGACCGGGCCCGGAGCTCGGCGGCGCACGGGACGCGGTGGAGGAGATGCTGGACCAGCTGGCGTGGTGGGCGCTGTCGCTGCGTGAGGCCCGCGCACGGCGCCCCTTCCCGGGCTGAGGGGCCGGGCGGGCGGCCGACACAGGTGGACGGGGCGGCGCCTGAACGGCACCGCCCCGTCTTTCTACCCCACCAATCACCATCCCCTGATGATCCCCATCATCAAAGGTCTGCGGGTCAGCGAGCGACTGCCAGCCCGACAGTGCGTCGCTCACGGTAGCTCCACGCTGACGCGGAGTTCCATGTCCCACTCACAACCTAGAAGAGACCGGGGCCGCCCGCAGTCCTTTCGCGGAAAAACCCCGAGAAAAGTTCGGCGGCAACGCCGCCGGGGTGCCGCGTATTCCCCCGGACCTCCCCGTGGGGGCAGTGCGCTATCCGACATCCTGCCCTGACCCGCCCCTCCCACCGGGGCGTAAGGTGGAGGTGTGAGTGATCTCGTTTACGCATGGCTGGGCGACGCTCCCGTCCCGTACCACCAGGGTTGGGAGCTCCAGAGACGGCTCCACCAGAGCCGCGTCGCCGATGAGGTGGCCGACACGGTCCTCTTCCTGGAACACGAGCCCGTCTACACGGCGGGCAAGCGCACCGGGAGGTCCGATCGTCCCATCACCGACCCCGGGGCTCCCGTGGTCGACATCGACCGGGGAGGCAAGATCAGCTGGCACGGCCCGGGCCAGCTGACGGTGTACCCGATCGTCCGTCTCCCGGACCCGATCGACGTGATCGCCTACGTCCGCATGCTGGAGGAGGCCATCATCCGCACCCTGGCCGACTACGGCCTCACAGGCCGCCGGGTCGAGGGCCGCACCGGTGTCTGGCTGGACGCCGACCCGGGACGCGGACTGACCGAACGCAAGATCGCCGCGATCGGCTGCCGCATCGCACGCGGGGTCGGGATGCACGGTCTGGCGTTGAACTGCGACAATGACATGTCGTGGTTCGACCGGATCGTCCCCTGCGGGATCTCCGACGCGGGGGTCACCTCGCTCACCAGGGAACTGGGGCGCTCCGTCACCGTCGCCGACGCGCGACCGCGCCTCGAACGGCACCTGGCCGACGTCCTCGGGGCGCGGGAGTACAGCCACACCGACGGCGCCGGAATGCTCTGCGACACCGCCGCCCGCGGATGACAGACCACACTTGAGCCAGTCCCCCAGGGGACGTACCGCCCCCACAAGGGGCGCCAGGGGCCCCGACACGGGGTACAGAAGGGAACGGGTTCGCGTTGACCATCGCTCCTGAGGGCCGCAAGCTGCTGCGCGTTGAGGCGCGCAACAGCGAGACCCCCATCGAGAGAAAGCCGCCGTGGATCAAGATCAAGGCGCACATGGGGCCCGAGTACACCGAGCTCCAGTCCCTGGTCAAGGGCGAGGGCCTGCACACCGTCTGTCAGGAGGCGGGCTGCCCCAACATCTACGAGTGCTGGGAGGACCGGGAGGCCACGTTCCTCATCGGCGGCGACCAGTGCACCCGGCGCTGCGACTTCTGCCAGATCGCCACCGGCAAGCCCACCGCGCTCGACCGGATGGAGCCGACCAAGGTCGCCACCTCCGTCAAGAAGATGGAGCTGCGCTACGCCACCGTCACCGGTGTGGCCCGTGACGACCTGGAGGACGGCGGCGCCTGGCTCTACGCCGAGACGGTCCGCAAGATCCACGAGCTCAACCCGGGCACCGGCGTCGAGCTGCTGATCCCGGACTTCAACGCCGACCCCGACCAGCTGGCCGAGGTCTTCGGTTCACGCCCCGAGGTGCTCGCGCACAACGTGGAGACCGTGCCGCGCATCTTCAAGCGCATCCGCCCCGGCTTCCGCTACGAGCGTTCGCTGCGGGTCATCACCGAGGCGCGCGAGGACGGGCTGGTCACCAAGTCCAACCTGATCCTGGGCATGGGCGAGACCCGCGAGGAGATCAGCGAGGCCATGCGGGACCTCCACGAGGCCGGGTGCGACCTGCTGACCATCACCCAGTACCTGCGCCCCTCCAAGCTGCACCACCCGATCGACCGCTGGGTGAAGCCGCAGGAGTTCGTGGAGCTGGGCCGGGAGGCCGAGGAGATCGGCTTCGCCGGGGTCATGTCCGGCCCGCTCGTGCGTTCGTCGTACCGCGCCGGGACCCTGTACAAGCAGGCTCGCGAGAAGCGTGACGCCGAGTCCGCCAAGGCCACGAGCGACGCATAACGGCTGATACACCCGAGTCGTGACCAAGCTGGAACGGTGGCCCGCGGGCCACCGTTCCGCATCTCGGGGGCCACACGCATATCCTGGGTTGCAAGGCGCCCAGCTGGCGGCGCCCGAAGGCGCCGCACCACAGGTCGACCGCGAAGAGGAGGCAAGGCAGCACAGGGATCTCCTTCCCCGCCGAAGTGTTCGGCGTGCGCTGCCTGAAAGCACGATGGCGAAGAAGCCCGAGAAAACGACCGCCGGTCAGGGTGGCGAGAAGCAGCCGGGCCGGTTGAAGCAGATCGGCATGGTCGCCAAGGTCGTGCACAAGCAGAGCCCGCGGACGATCCCGATCGCGATCGCCGTCGCGCTCGTGATCTTCGCCGCCTTCGTCGGCGTGGGCGTGTGGACCGGCTCCTGGATCATCTGGCCGCTCACCGGTCTGCCCGTCGCCTTCCTGGTCGGCTTCATCATGTTCACCCGCTCCGCCCAGAGGGTCCAGTACCAGATGCTGGACGGCCGCCTGGGCGCCGGCATGGCGATCCTGGAGAACATGCGCGGCAACTGGGTGGTCGAGCCCGGTGTGGCCGCCAACAAGCAGATGGACGTCGTCCACCGCGTGGTGGGCCGCCCCGGAGTGGTCCTGGTCGGCGAGGGCGACCCCGGCCGCCTCAAGGGCCTGATCGCCGGTGAGAAGAAGCGTGTGGCCCGCGTGGCCCACGACACGCCCATCTACGACTTCAAGGTCGGCAACGGCGAGGACCAGGTCCCGGTCTCCAAGCTCCAGCGTGCGCTGGTCAAGCTGCCGCGCAACCTGGACAAGGGCGACACCGCCGAGCTGAACTACCGGCTCAAGGCCCTGCCGCCCGCGATGCGGATGCCCAAGGGCCCCATGCCCAAGGGCGCGAAGCTGCCCAAGGGCATGCGCGGCAACAAGGCCGGGGGCTGACCCGGGAACCCGCCCGACACACGTCGAAGGGGCCGTCACACTGCTTGGGTTCTAGTGGTCGTCGCAACACCCCAGTTCAAGGGGTGCTATGCACTTTCGAATCCGCGAGGACCGAACACCGCAGGGACGAACGAAGCT
>NZ_JBIAGA010000023.1:0-61029 GCF_042869555.1 Nocardiopsis sp. NPDC006938
CTGGAGAAGGGGTGGAACGAGCAGGCGCAGGCCTACACCACCGCCTATGACGGTACGGATCTGGACGCGGCGTCGCTGCACATCGGTCTGGCGGGGTTGATCGATCCGGCTGACGAGCGGTTCCAGGCCACGGTGACGGCGGTGGAGGCGGAGCTGCGGTCGGGGCCCACGGTGTACCGGTACCACCGTGATGACGGGTTGCCCGGTGGTGAGGGCGGGTTCCATCTGTGCACGACGTGGTTGATCGAGGCGTATCTGCTCACGGGCAGGCGTGCCGAGGCCGAGGAGTTGTTCAAGCATCTGGTGGACTGCGCGGGGCCGACGGGGTTGATTCCGGAGGAGTTCGATCCGGTGACCGAGCGGGCGTTGGGCAACCACCCGCAGGCGTACTCGCACCTGGGGCTGATCCGCTGCGCCCAACTCCTCGACCAACACTGATCCTCGACCAACACTGACCCAGACCCCACGAAGCGCATCGCGGTGAGGGGCGTTCCCACCGGGAACGCCCCTTCCGCTTTCTGGTCGGTTGTGGTTGTTGTTTGTGGCGGGCACTGGGGTCTGTGGTTGATGTGAGCTGTGGGTACGGGGGTTGTGGTTGTTGTGTGTGGGACCCTCTACGGCCAACCCGCTGATCCCTTTGGGCCGGTAGGTCCTGTGCGGGTTACTGCGTACCCCTTGTGTGTTGAGGACTCTGGTCAGGGCGGGGTGTGTGGATGGTGCTCTGCCCGGACCGCACTTGGCGGACGTGTTCTCGTGTGACACGACTGGCGGTTCAGGGCCAAGCACGGCACCGGGCCACCCCCCAGGACAACCGATGTGTTCCAGAGATGCGTGTCCCCCGGACTGGTAAAAACCCCGCCGTCCGAGCGCCCGCCTACCGCTCTACGGCCAACCCGCTCTACTGAACCCAGCACTCACGTGCACGTTTGTACCCCGCTGTGTCTGAGGGGGTTTGCGCCGTGCGGCTTACTACCGCGCATGTCTGAGGTTCCAACCCCCCGGGGGTGAAGGGGGAACCTCGCCTTCAGCCGCACCCCGCTGTGTCTGAGGGGGTTTGCGCCGTGCGGCTTACTACCGCGCATGTCTGAGGTTCCAACCCCCCCGGGGGGTGAAGGGGGAACCTCGCCTTCAGCCGCACCCCGCTGTGTCTGAGGGGGTTTGCGCCGTGACCGGGCCGGACGCGGCGTGGTACACCCGTCCGCGTCGTAGGCCCGGGATAGGGTTCCGGCACGTTCCGCACACCGGGAGGGACCACCATGACCGCGACCCTCAGCCGCCGCGAACTCAACCGCGCCACCCTGGAGCGCCAGTTCCTGCTGCGCCGCACCGATCGACCGGCCACCGAGGTGCTCGCCCGGCTGGCCGGACTCCAGGCCCAGACGCCGCACACCTGGTACATCGGGTTCCAGAGCCGTATGGAGGACTTCGACCCGCACGAGGTGGGCCGACTCCTGACCGACGGCGCGCTGGTGCGCATGTCCCTGATGCGCTCCACCCTGCACCTGGTCTCCGCCGAGGACGCCGCGTGGATGCGCCCCACCACCCAGGAGGTCATGGAGCGCGACCTCGCGCACGGATCGCACGGCAGGGCCACCGCCGGTGTGGATCGGGACGAGGTGGTCGCCCTGGGCCGCAAGATCCTGGAGGAGCGGCCGCTCACCCCCAAGGAGTTGGGCGAACAGATCGGAGCCCGGTGGGAGGGCGTGGACGGCGCCGACCTGGCCTACGTGGTCCGCTGCCTGCTTCCGGTCGTGCAGCTTCCGCCGCGCGGCGTGTGGGGCGCCTCCGGGCAGCCGGTACTGGCCCCCGCCGACACCTGGACCGGCCTGCCGCCGGCCCCCGGACCGGACCCCGGGGCGCTGGTCCTGCGCTACCTGGCCGGATTCGGCCCGGCCAGCGTACGGGACGTGCAGGCCTGGTCCGGGATGACCAGGACGAAGGCCGTGGTGGACGGGCTGCGGGAGCGGCTGGTGTCCTTCCGCGACGACTCCGGCACGGAGCTGTTCGACCTGCCCGACGCCCCGCGCCCGGAGGCGGACGCCCCGGCGCCGGTGCGCTTCCTCTACGACTTCGACAACCTGCTGCGCGGGCACGCCGACCGGAGCCGGGTCGTGTCCCGGGAGAACCTGAGCCGGCTCTCCGCCCGCAACGGCATGCCGCCCGCGACGGTGCTCGTCGACGGCGAGGTGGCCGCCTCCTGGAGGGTGGACCGGAGCCGCAGCACACCCGCGCTGGACGTCACTCCCTTTCGCGCGTTCAACTCTTCGGAAAACGAGGAGATCACCGAAGAGGGGGAGCGTCTACTCGCCTTTCTCTTCCCCGAGGACGAGGACGCGCGACTCCGTTTCACGCTTCCCGCCTGAATCGACCACCACCCGGGAATCGACCGTTTTGTGCACGTGCGTCCTGACCACGGAGGGCGCGTGTGGGTATGACAGGATTCTGGGGTGACTGAAGAGTTCCGTGCCGCGTTCCAACGCGTGCTCGACACCGCCGCCAGCCAGGCACCCGGCTTCCCCGAGGCCGTGCACGACGTGTTCCGGCTCTCCTCCCAGGTGCCCCGGGAGGAGCTGGCCATCGCGCTGGAGGCGCTGACTCCGGTCCTGGGCGACAGCGAACCCCACGCGGGAGTGGCCGCCGACCTCTCCGTCCTGGCCGGGGCCCTGGTCGAGTCCGGAGCGCCCGCCGGCCAGGTGGGCCTCGAGGTACTGCGCCAGCTCGGCAGCTACGGCCAGGCCGCGGTCGCCTTCCTCCACGCGTGGGAGAAGACCGGCGGCGGCCCGCTCCCCGCCCCGAACGACGTGGGCGAGGGCGAGGAGGCGCGCGTCGAGCAGGTCCTGGGCGACAACGCCCCGCTGGCCACCGTCGGCTGGTGGACCTCCCTGCGCTACGGCCTGGCCGCCAAGGCCATGCTGGGCGACTCGGGGGTGCGCGCGGCCGTACGCGCCGACCCCGGGGCGCTGCACGAGCTGGGCCAGATCGTGCAGGCCCTCTCCACACGGCTCAGCGAGTTCGGCGAGACGGCCGAGCTGCTGCGCATGTCCGAGGTGGACCGGCTCCTGGTGCTGGACCGGGCGTCCTGGCGCGGGTTCCGGGTCGCCTTCGACGGCCTGAGCGACAACTTCCAGCTGCACACCCTGCTCGCCGACGCGCTGATCGGCAAGGAGGGGCACCGCCTGCCCGGTACCCGGCCCGACCCCCGCTGGGTCGCGGCCTCCCTGGACGCCGCCGTGGACCCGCTGGCCGACGTGGTGCGTGGCGAGTGGGACCTGGTGGGCGGGGACGGCACCTGGGTGGGGAACGAGGCCTGTCCCGGCGACGTCCCGCTGGTGGACGGCGAACGGGTGCTGGTGCTCGAACCGCAGTCGCTGTTGCACTCCTGGCGGGCCGGGCGCCGCCACCCGCACGTCCCCGGTTCCCTCACCGTCCTGGCGGAGCTGCACCCGGACGAGGCCGCGGTCTGGTGGGCCCGCGTCCACCCGGCCGGGTCGGTCCGCCACCCGCAGGCACCGGCCATCGAGAACGACGACACCGGCGCGCACCGGCGCCCGCCCACGCACTTCGGTGTGGCCGCACACTTCGCCGAGGTGGACTCCGGCCCGATGTCGGCGCCCTTCGCCGCCCTGGACCCGCACCTGGACGCCCCGGGCGGCGAGTTGTCCGCGTCGTTCGAGGACATCACGATCAACCCCGGGGCGGGCGCGGCCTTCCCCGACTCCCCCGCGTCTCTGTTCGACCCCCCGGCACGGCCGCCCGAACCCGTGGACGACGCCGAGGACGAGCCCGACGACTTCACCGTGCCCGCCGCCTGGTCGGGCGCGCTCACTCCCACGGCGCCGGGGACGGACGACCCGACGGAGTTCCCCGGCTCCCTCTCTGAGCCACCGCTCGACGAACCGCTGTGGCGCGACCCCCGCCCCCTGCCTGACCCCGGCGCGGACGTCCGCCCGGCCAACGCCCCGGCCGCGGACGACCCGCGCGACACCCCCCTGCCCCCCGGCGCCCGCCTGCTGCCCCCCATGCCTCCCGGGGTGTCGGACGGCAGCACGTGGGCGCCGCACTGGAAGTGGCCGATGGGGCCGCCCGGGCGGTGACCCGCCCCCGACCGGGCCGTTCCGTGCCGCCGCGCCCTCCCGTACGCGGCCGCGTGACAACTGTCATCCCCCGAGCACCGCACCGCTCACAGCCTGACGGTGATGGGTGGGACTGGAGCGCGGTGCCCGGGCGCGAAATCATGGGGACATGACGACGACGAGGGACACCCCCCGGGAGCACGGGCCACAGGACACGGCTCCCTCCCCCCGACCCACCCGCGAAGAGGCGCTCCAGCGGGCGGGCCGCGCCTGGGACGAGGAGGAGAGCCGCAGGGCCAAGGAACAGTGGAGGAACCAGCGCCCCTGGCCGAGCACCATGAAGCGGCAGGACAAGGTCCTCGCCTGGATGCTCGTCGGGATTCCGGCGTTCTTCCTCCTCACGATGCCGCTGCGCCCGCTCTTCATCGCGGACCACGCCCTCCCCCTAGCGTTCGTCACCGGCAGCCACGCGGCCGTCGGCGCCGCCGCGGCCTTCGCCAGCATCGGTGAGGCGCCCCTGTGGCTGGTGATCGTCGCGGGCGTCGTCGGCAAGATCAAGATCGACTGGCTGTTCTGGTGGGTGGGCCGCCGCTGGGGGCAGGGCATGATCACCTTCCTCGTGCCCAGCGAGCGCGGCCGCCACTTCGCCGAGCGCCTCCAGACCATGAACCCGTGGGTGATGCGGATGCTGATCCCGCTGAGCTACCTGCCCGGCGTCCCCGGGGGCATCCCCCACATCGTGGCCGGGGTGAACGGCATGCGGCTGAGCACCTACATGCTGTTGGACGCCCTCGGCGCCCTGTTGGTGACCGCGGTCGTGGCGGGCATCGGGTACGGCTCGGGCCAGGCCGGGGTGGACGTGGTCCTGTTGATCGACGGCTACGCGGTCTGGCTGATGTTCGCGCTCATCTTCGCCATGGCGGCCGTCCCCGCGATCAGCGGCATCAGGGACATGAGTGTCCGCAGGGCGCGGGTGCTCAAGGAGGTCGGCGCGGCCTACGACGCCGAGACCGAGCGCCTGGCAGCCCGGGAGAACGACGAATCGGACTCCGCCGTTCGCACCCCATCCGCACCCGCCGCCACCAGCGAGGACTCCTGAAAGTCAGCACGGCCTCACGTACGGTCGCGCGCGAAGGCGGACTCCTTGACTAGGCTGGCGATCGGCAATCCGACACCCCGGGCAAGCCGGCTGCGCTGGGTGCGTCACAAACACACTCAAGGAGATCCCGTCATGGGACAGCAACACTTCGATCTGGTCGTCCTCGGCGCCGGGCCCGGCGGCTACGTCGCGGCGATCCGCGCCGCCCAGCTGGGCCTCAGGGCGGCCGTCGTCGAGGAGAAGTACTGGGGCGGCGTCTGCCTGAACGTGGGCTGCATCCCCTCCAAGGCGCTGCTGCGCAACGCCGAGCTCGCCCACCTGTTCCACAACGAGGCCGACCTGTTCGGCATCAAGGTGAACGGCACGGTGGAGTTCGACTACGGCAAGGCGTTCAGCCGCAGCCGCGAGGTGGCGGACGGCCGGGTCAAGGGCGTCCACTTCCTCATGAAGAAGAACGGGATCACCGAGCTCAACGGGCGCGGCACCTTCGTCGACGGCCACACGATCGAGGTGCGGGCCGAGGACGGCTCCACCGAGACCGTCACCTTCGACAACGCGGTGATCGCGGCGGGGTCCTCCACCCGGCTGATCCCCGGCACCTCGCTGTCCGAGCGGGTCGTCACCTATGAGGAGCAGATCCTCAGCGAGGAGCTGCCCGGCAGCATCGTCATCGCGGGCGCGGGCGCCATCGGGGTCGAGTTCGCCTACGTGATGCGCAACTACGGCGTCGACGTGACCATCGTCGAGTTCCTCGACCGGGTCGTGCCGCTGGAGGACGAGGAGGTCTCCAAGGAGATCGCCCGCGCCTACAAGAAGCTCGGTGTGAAGGTCCTGACCTCCACGAAGGTGGAGTCGGTCGAGGACACCGGGTCCGGGGTGCGGGTCACCGTCACCGGTTCGGACGGCAAGCAGAGCACTCTGGAGGCCGACAAGCTCCTCCAGGCGATCGGCTTCTCCCCCAACGTCGAGGGCTACGGCCTGGAGAAGACCGGTGTGGCGCTGACCGAGCGGGGCGCCATCGAGATCGACGGGCGCGGGCGCACCAACGTCCCGCACATCTTCGCGATCGGCGACGTCACCGCCAAGCTCATGCTGGCGCACACGGCCGAGGCGATGGGGATCGTGGCGGTGGAGACCATCGCCAACGCCGAGACGCAGGAGATCGACTACCGGTTCATCCCGCGCGCGACCTACTGCCAGCCGCAGATCGCCAGCTTCGGCTACAGCGAGCAGGAGGCGCGCGAGGCGGGCTACGACGTCCAGGTCGCCAAGTTCCCGTTCATGGCCAACGGCAAGGCGCACGGTCTGGGCGACACCCGGGGCTTCGTCAAGATCATCTCGGACGGCCGGTACGGGGAGTTCCTGGGCGCCCACATGGTGGGCCCGGACGTCACCGAGCTGCTGCCCGAGCTGACCCTGGCCCAGCAGTGGGACCTGACCGTGCACGAGGTGGCGCGCAACATCCACGCGCACCCCACGCTCAGCGAGGCGGTCAAGGAAGCGGTGCACGGTCTGGCCGGGCACATGATCAACTTCTGATCCGCCGAAGGCTCCCCGTGTGAGGGAGGCGGGGCCGGTCCCTGGCGGGGTCGGCCCCGTCGTCGTTCAGCCGTACCGGGCCAGCGGTTGGGTGCTGCACCGGAAGGCGCCGCCCAGGGAGCGGGTGGCGCGCAGGTCCACGTACTCGACGCGCACCCCGAAGGCCTCCAACCGTTCGCCGACGTCCTCGAACTCCGGGTCCGTGACGTAGGTTCGCGGGTTCAGTGGGAGCCCGTTGGCGGCCAGCGCGGTGGCCTGGTCGAAGCTCACCGGAATCGAGTCCCACGAGTCCAGGGACTCCGGCACTCCGTCGAGGAGCGCCTCCTCGCACACGATCATCAGTCCTTCGCGGACCAGGCCCAGCGCGCAGTCGAGGTGCAGCATCCCCGGGTGCAGGCGCACCTCCTCCACGACCCGGCCGTAGGGTGCGAGGAACTTGCGGAGCCAGGCGATCCCGGCCGCGTTGGTGGCCAGCCCCGACGTCCCCACGTACACCCGGCGCCCCAGGACGAGGACGTCTCCGCCCTCCAGGAAGGGCCCGGACCCCAGAATGGCGTCCCCGGGATCGGGGACCTCCGGAACGGGGACCGCCACGCGCACCGAGGCCGCGGGGTCCACCCGTTCCCGGAGGACGTCGCGCAGGGGCAGGACCTCGCCCCGCCGATAGGGGAACCTCAGGGAGCCCTCGATCACGAGGTTTCCCACGGTGATCAGCGGGTCGCGGACGAAGAGGTTCGCGTACCCGCGTCCCTGGGAGACCGCCTTCTCCTGGTCGGTGAGCAGACGGGGGAACAGGACCTCCACCCCGTGGGAGACCAGGAGCGATCCCAGTTCCTCGCGTTCACGCCGCAGGACCCGGGCGAAGTCCGGCAGGTCCCTGTCCAGGTCGGCGCCGGGTGTGGCCGCATGGGCCGCGTCGCCCCCGAGGAAGTCCGTGTCCCACGTCTCGGGCGGGGTCTCTGGCAGCCCGAGCTCGGAGCGGGACAGCACCACCGTCCTCAGGGTGGAGAACTCGTCGTCGACCCTTACCTCGGGCATGGGCGCTCCCTCGCGTCACCGTCGTGCGGTGCGCCTCACTCGGGCGTCACCCGCGCACTCGACCTCCCCATCATCGTGCAGGCCCGGTTCGACGGGCCCGGCTCACGAGCGTACGGCGTGTCCCCGCGGTGGAGCGCGGCCCCGCCCCGCCCCACCGCGCCGTCCCCACGTCCGGTGTCCGGTTCCCCGCCCCACCGCGCCTATCCGCGCGCGTCGGACTCCGGGGCGGTGAGGGACTCGATCCAGTACTCACGGGCCAGGGCGTCGACCCCGGCCGGGGACACACCCCGCAGGTGGACCGTGGTGTCGGTCGTCCCGGCGACCCGTCCGTGGTCCTGGAGCCGGAGGAAGTGGTACCGCTCCGGCGCGAACCCGAGGACCACGTCCACGTCGAACCTGCCCCGCTCGTCGGGGGCGTCTCCGAGCCCCGGCTCGGCCTTCCCGACCGCCTGGACCCCCAGCCACCCCTGGTAGAGGAGGACGAGCAGCAGCACCAGCGCGATCCGGCGCAGGGTCGCGCCGCGCAGCGCCCGCGCCCCCAGGGACCTAGCCGACATCGCCGACTCCCCCCTCGGTTCCCCCGGAGGCGTCCCCTCCGGCTCCCGGGGCGGCCTCACCCCCGTCCTCCCGCTCGGCGTCCACGGCCAGGAGTTCGTTGATCCGCGCCACGGCCGCCCGGAACCCGGGGTCGTCCACCGCCGTACGCCACGAGCGCGGGCGGGGCAGGTCCACGGTGACGCTCTCCCGCACCGTGCTCGGCCGCGACGACAGCACCACGACCCGGTCGGAGAGGAAGACGGCCTCGTCGATGTCGTGGGTCACGAAGAACACCGTGGGACGGCGCTCCTCGAAGATCCGTGTGAGGTCCTCCTGGAGCCTGCGCCGGGTCTGCGCGTCGATGCTCGCGAACGGCTCGTCCATGAGCATCACGGCGGGCTCGTTGGCCAGGACCCGGGCCACGCCCAGGCGTTGGCGCATCCCGCCGGACAGCTCGTGCGGGTAACGGTTCTCGAACCCCGCCAGACCCACCAGCTTGAGGAACTCACGGCCGCGCTCCTCGCGCTCACGCCGCCCCACACCCTTCATCCGCAGTCCGAAGACCACGTTGCCGAGCACCGACTTCCACGGGAACAGGGCGTGCCCCTGGAACACCACCCCCCGGTCGGGCCCGGGGCCGCGCACCTCGCGGCCGTCCACCGACACCGTCCCGGAGGTCGGGGCCACGAACCCCGCCACCGTGTTGAGGACGGTGGTCTTGCCGCAGCCGCTCGGGCCGAGGACCGACACGAACTCGCCCCGCTCCACAGCGAAGGACACGTCGCCGATCGCGACGACCTCGTCCCCCGTGTAGGAGTCGGTGTAGACCTTCTCCAGGTGTTCGATCACCAGCGCGGTCATCCGTCGCCCTCCATCCTTCGCACCATCCCCCACCGCTCCACGGTGGCCCGCTCGAACGGCGCCAGGACCAGCGCGTCGAGCATGTACCAGAGCACCCCGAGCACGACCATGCCAAGGAACACCTGGCTGACGTCGCCCACCCGGCGGGCGTCGAACATCATGAACCCGATCCCGCTGGTGCCGACGATGATCTCCGCCGCCACCAGCGCCCGCCAGCCGTAGCCCAGGCCGGTGCGCACGCCCGTGGCCACGGACGGCAGCGCGCCCGGCAGGATCACCTCGAAGAACACCCGGACCCGGCCCGCGCCGAGACTGCGCGCGGCCCGGACCAGCTCCTTGGGGACCTGCTCCACCCCGGACACCACGCTCAGCATGAGCGGGAACACGATCGTGTAGACGATGACGAACGTGACGGCGGTCAGGCTGAACCCGAACCACACGATGACGATCGGCAGCCACGCGATGTCCGCGATCGCCTGGAAGAACAGCAGGATCGGCCACACCGCCCGGCGCAGCCGCCAGAACAGGGCGGTGAGGAAGCCCATCGGCAACCCGATGAGCAGTCCGAAACCGACCCCGTAGGCCAGCCGCTCCAGGGAGTCGCCCAGGTATCCGGGCAGGACCCCCTTGCGCAACAGCTCGACGAACTCCACGACCACCCGGTCGGGGCCCACGAAGAACGCCTGCGGGAACACGCCGCTCTCGGCCAGCGCCCACCACAGCGCGACCACCGGAACGAACGGGCCCAGCGTGCGGAAGGCCGGGCTGCGGGTCAGCCGCAACCACACCCGCCTGTGCAGCGGGGCCCGTCTGCGGACCCCGCGCGCCGTCGCGGCTCCCGTCCGGCTCGTGCCCGCCCCGGACGTTGCGGGCGCGGACGTTCCCGGCCCGGTTCCACGCGTCTCGGTCGACATCAGTGGCCACCCCCCGTCATGCCCCACCGCAGTACCGTGTTCCGCTCCAACGGAGCGAGCAGAAGACGGTCGGTCAGGAGCCACAGGACTCCGATGACCACCATCGAAGCGACGATGACGTCGGTGGCGTAGAAGGTCTGGGCCAGGAAGAGCGCGTACCCCAGGCCCGCGCTCGTCGCGATGATCTCCGCCGCGACGAGCCCGCGCCACCCGTAGCCGAGGCCGATCCGCAATCCGCTGACCACGCTCGGCAGCGCGCCGGGCAGCAGGACCTCCCAGAACATCCGCCAGGGCCCCGCCCCGAGGGACCGGGCCGACCGCAGCAGTTCCTCCGGGATGCCGCGCACGCCCAGCATCGTGTTGTAGGCCAGCGCGAAGAACATGGCGTTCCACACGATGAAGATGACGGCGCCGTTCCCGTACCCCAGCCACAGGGTGGCCACCGGAATCCAGGCGATCCCGGCGAGGGCCACGGAGAAGCGCAGCAGGGGCGTGAAGAAGGCCGACAGCACGCGGCTGGTTCCGAGGGCGATCCCGAAGGGGATCGCCGTGGCGATCGCGATGACGCTCCCGACCAGGACCCGGTAGAGGCTGGCGCTCAGGTGTCGGAGCAGGTCACCGCTGAGGGCCATGTTCCACAGCGCGGCGCTGACATCGGTGACCTGGGGAAAGATCCGTTTGGGCACGCCGGTCACACCGACCGCCGCCGCCCACACCCCGGTCAGCGCCACCAACGGGAGCACGAACCAGAGCAGTCCGACGACCCGCTCCCCCGCACGGCCGCGCCTCGGTGCGGCCGTGCGGGGTCGCGTGGCGGTCCCGCGTGCGGGACCGCCTGCGGGGCCGCTCGTCATACGGCGCACGCGTCCTGGTCGACCTCGCGGACGAAGGAGTGGTCGGACTCGATCTCGGCGGTGTTCGGGGTCTCGGCCAGGTCGTCGAACAGCTCCGGGTGGTTCTCCTCCACGGACAGGATCGGGGTGGGCTTCAGGTGGTCGTTGATGTCGAAGTCGTAGGAGATGACCTCCTGCTCCTCCAACAGGTTCGCCACGGTGTCCATGGCCAGGAAGTTGCAGGCGGAGAACCGGGCGTCCAGCTGGGCGATGTTGAACTCCATCGCGGTCTGGGCCACCTCGAGGTCCGTGCCGGTCAGCCAGCGGGTGGCGGTGTCGGCCGCCTCCTCGGGGTTCTGCCGAATCCACTGGTCGGAGGCGGCGCGGGCGGCCAGGAAGGCCTCGACCATCTCCGGGTTCTCCTCCAGGTAGTCCGGAGTGGTCGCGATGTAGCCGACGTAGGGGATGTAGCCGCCCCCGCGGACCACCTCGTAGGCGCCCTCCACCTGCTCCTCGATGGTGATCGGCCAGGGGTCCCAGTTGACGGTGGCGTCCACCCCGCCGGTCTCCAGCGCCACCGGCATGTCCGGCGGAGCGGTGTTGACCAGCTCGACGTCGTCCACGTCGATACGCAAGTCCTTGAGGATGCTGAGCAGGTAGAGGTGGTTGATGGTGCCCACGCTCGTGCCGATCGTGGCGCCTTCGAGGGTGGACAGGTCCTCGGGGTCGATGTCGGAGTCCTCGGACGCCACGATGCCCATGGTCTCGTCGATGCTGCGCTGGGTGGAGGAACCGGAGTAGTTGCCGACGAAGACCAGGTCGACGCCCTCGGAGACGGCCACCAGGCCCGGAACTCCGACCTGGATGATGTCGACCTCACCAGCCTCCAGGGCGTTGATCGCGTCGACGCCGGTGGGGAACGGGTCCGCCAGGGTGACGTTCAGACCGTGGTCCTCGAAGTGCCCGATCTCGGTCGCGACCGGTAGGCCCAACTGGTCGATCGCGGACACGTACCCGGCGGTGAGGGAGCCGTCGGCCGTGCTCTGCCCACCTGACACGTCGTCGTCGACGGTGGCGCCGCCGCCGCACGCGGTGGCGACCAGGACAGCGGAACAGGCAAGGGAGAGCGGTGTGAGCGGAAATCGCTGCATGGGGGTTCTTCCGGTAACTGGGGGGGTCGCCCTCATCCGGGCGCGCGTACCGCTTCAGCCGATGAGCACGGACCTGGGGCCCGCCCGCCGACGGAGAGGGAATGGAGGAAGCGCGAACTGCTGCGGGGAGGATGCGCTCCCGCGCCTTTCGTGCTTTCGACACACGACCGTACCGGGGACGGGACAGAACGTGAAGAACCATTCGCTTATATCCTTATTCGGAAAACGAATACTCCCTTACCCAGGCACGACGCTCTCGACCCTGTTCGCTTTGTGCGCACGAACGGGAATCGTTCCGGCAGGTCGGCGGGCCTCGGAAACGGCTTGGAGTATTCTCCGCGCCGCCGGGGTGAGCGCCCGGGCGGTGTCCCAGCAGACCGCGACGCGGCGCTGCGGGGAGCTCTCCAGGAGCCGGACCCGCACCCCGGTGGTGTCCGAGCTCTGGGCGGCCAGCCAGTTGGTCACCCCCACACCGATCCCCCGGGCCGCCAGTGACACGAGTGTCTGCGGCTGGTTGGTCGCCTGGACGGCGTCGATCGCCAGACCGTGTTCCTGGAAGGCCTGGTAGGACTCCAGCTCCGCCGCCCCCGGAGCGTCGAGGCGACCGATGGTGACGATGGGGTACGCGGCGATGGCCGCCAGCGGAAGCGGATCGGGGACCTCCGAAAGCGGGTGGTCGTCCGCGTGTACGGCCACCAGCGGCTCCGCCCACAGGGCCCGGCTCGCCACGGAGGGTGCGGGCTTGGGGCTCATGGGCCGCAGGCACAGGTCGACCCCGCCGGAGGCGAGCGCCTCGTCCAGTTCGAGGGGTGCGTGCTCGGTGAGCACCACCCTGATGTCCGGGTCGCTGCCCGCCAGCGAGCGCAGGAGGTCGGGCACGAAGGCGGCGCTGGCACTCGGGCACGAACCGAGGATGACGATGCCCTGGGCGCCGCCGCGCCAGGGCGCCATCGCGGCTTCGGCCTCCTCCAGGGAGCGCAGGACGTTGCGGGCCTGGACGGCCAGGGCGGCCCCCGCCTCGGTGAGTCGCACCGGGCGTTTCTTGCGGTCGAAGAGGGATTGTCCGATCTCACGTTCGAGCGCAGCGACATGTTGACTAACGCGCGGCTGTGACCTGCGAGTCGACTCCGCGGCGGCGACGAAACTACCGGTTTCGACCACCGCCAGAAACGAGACGAACCACTCCAGGCGAATGTCCGCGTCGAGCATGGCGGGAGGATCTCCGGTTTATGTGGGGGGACGTGGAGAGCACTCACGATACCGCCCCAAAAGGCAAATCAAGCACCGTACCGACCACCTGGCACACGAGGGCCAGCGGCAACTCCCTTTGCAGACTATTAACGATTCTGATTCTGACATTCCAGAAACCGACCGCCGGGAGCGGATCGCCCCGTCCCGGCGGCGGGACCGCGCGGGACGTCCCCGGGGCGCCGGACTTGCTAAGTTTCCGTGTGTCCCCCGCCGGAGCGGCCTCCAGCCCGGCGCACCCCGAACCGAAAGCCACCCATGCGCCTGATCCCGTCCACTCCCCTCTCGTGCCTGGGCACGGCCGTCGCCGCAGTCGTGATCGGCGGTGTCGTCCTCGTCGGCTGCGACGTGGTCGACCTCGACCTGGACCTGAGCCTGTCAGCGGGCGGCGACTCCCCCGAAGAGGAGGCGAGCGCCAGCCCGAGCCCCGAGGAACAGACCGAGGAGGAGGCGCAGGCGTCGTCCTTCGGCCTCCCCGAGTCGTGCGAGGCGGCCGGAGCCGCCCAGATCGTCGGAGACCTCGCACCGGGGCAGGTGGTGACCGAGGAGAGCGGGGAGATCGAGGGGATCGAGGACGCGGAGCAGCTCTCCTGCACGTTCAGCGACGGGAGCACCGAGCCCGGGACGCCCTCCTTCACCCTGGTGTTCACGTCGGGCGCGGACCCCAGCGCCAACCCGGACGTCGTCCGGGTCCCGGGGGCCGAAGCGGAGATGAACTGGGAGGTGGACGTCGACGTGGACGTGGACACCTACCACACGGAGGACTCCGACGACCTGGGCGGCGACCTGGAGTACGTCGGCACGGTCGACGGTTCCAGCCGCCACCTGTACCTCCAGCTGCCCGGTGACTTCTACGTGACCGCGATCGCGTACTTCGAGGACGTCGAGCGCGGCGACCTGGAACGGGTGGTCTTCCAGGCCGCGGGCCAGATCCGCGACTAGAAGACGAGAACGACCGAGGGGCCGCCGACGTGTGTCGGCGGCCCCTCGCGGTGTCTCACGGGGCACACGGCGCGGAGGGTGCGCGGTGCCAGCACCGGTGCGCGGAGGAGGCCCCGGCCCTCCCGGCCTAGCCGACGTCGGCGGAGAGGGTCTCCTGGAGGCCGAACAGCTCCTCCATCTCGACGGACACGATGTCGAGGTCGTCGCCGACCACGGCGATCTGGCCCTCCAACGTCTCGCCGGGGGCGAGGCTGACGGCGTCGAGCTGCTCGATCTCGGCGAACATCGCCTCCGCCCAGTCGGAGCGGACGGTCCCGTCGGCGAGGGTCACGTTGAAGTAGATCGGGTTGACCTCGATCGATTCGTCGCTGTTGTTCTCGATGGTGATGTCGATGGCGGTGTACACCGTGTCGTCGATCGTGTCTCCGACGGTGCCCGCGACGGAGGCGGTCAGTACGACGCCGGTGGCCTCCTCGGTGGTCTCCTCCTCCGTGGCCTCGTCGGTCTCCTCGGTCGCGGCCTCCTCCGACTCCGAGGAGCTGGACCCGCCGGAGGACGAGCTGTCGTCTCCGCCGCCCAGGACCGACACGAGCCCGACGACGAACAGGAGGACGAGGATGACGCCGAGGCAGCCCCCGCAGCCGATGCCGATCTTCTTGCCGGTGGACATGCCCTGCTTCGGGGGCTGACCGTAGGGAGGCTGGTCGCCGTACGGAGGCTGAGCGCCGTACGGAGGCTGCTGCCCGTAGGAAGGCTGGTCACCATACGGAGGCTGCTGGCCGTAGGAAGCCTGGTCACCGTACGGAGGCTGCTGGCCGTAGGGCTGCTGGGGGTCGTACGGCGCCTGGCCCCCATACGGCTGCTGGGGGTCGTGCGGCTGCTGGGGACCGTTGGGATAGGCCATGAGGCTCCCTCTCTGGGAGTGCGGCGAACGGGAGCCGCAGGGGACGACGTGTGCGCCGATCTGACGTGGATCGCCCGGGCCGGGTTCCCACTCCGCACATCGCGAACCGACGTTAACCGACCATGGTGACGATTCACCACGCGTTCCGGACCAATGCGGACATCAGCGGCCGACGCCCCGCGCGCCCGGGAAACGCGGGAGGGGCCGCCGTCGTCGGCGGCCCCTCCCGGTTCACCGGTCAGTAGTCGACCGGGATCTCCTCGAACTCACCGAACGGGCCCGCCCGCAGGGTCAGTTCCTTCACGTCCACCGGCGGCGCCGGGTACACCGCCACCAGCTCGTGGGTGTTGCCCGGCTGGATCACGTGCACCTCCTCGGCGAAGCTGCTGTAGCGCCCCTCGCCGAAGTCCATCTGCGCCACGTACCGCACCAGGCCGTTGTCCGGCTCGAACAGCTGGAACCCGCCCAGGGTGCCCTTGTTGAACTGCTCGGGTCCGCCCGCCACCGTCTCGGAACCGCCGAGTTCGGGGGCCAGCGGCCGGTCCGTGGTGTTGGTCATCGCCACCGTGCCGATGACGTACGCGCCGTCCCGCCGCAGCGGGTAGACCTCCAGACGGATACCGTCCTTCTCCCCCTCGGCGACCACCGAACCCGGGTCGTCGCTGTACGGCGCGGGCCAGGTGACGTTGCGCTGCGCGACGCCCAGGCCGTCGTCGTCGTACTCCTCGTCCTCCGTGGCCTCCACCGTCGGGTTGAACACGTACGAGAACTCCACACGGCGGTTGCGCGCCCGCGCCTCCTCGTCGTCCGGGCCTCCCTCCCGCGCGATCGGCTCGCGCTTGCCCCGGCCCTCGACCTCCAGCCTGTAGTCGGTGCCGAGCTCCTCCGCCAGGAGGTCGCGGACGGTCTCCGCGCGCTCCACCGACAGGTTGTCGTTGTAGGAGGCGTCGCCGATGCCGTCGGTGTGCCCGATCACGGTGATGGTGGGGTCGTCCGGGTCGACGTTGTTCGCGAGGGTGGTCGCGGCGCGCCGCACGACGTCGGCAGCGGTCTCGGTGAGGTCCGACCGGTCGAACTCGAACATCACGTCGGAGTGCAGCGAGATGATCTCGCGGTCGCCGTCACGCGTGGTCGAGGCGATCTCGGAGTCCACGAAGCTCTGCACCCACCCCTCGTCCGCGACCGCGTCCTCGTCGGGGCGCCGGTTGGCGAAGGTGAGGTTCTCCCCGCGCCCGGGCGGGTTGTCGAGGCTGAGGTGGTCCGGCCCGTTCGGGTTCTCGGGGTCCGCCCTCTCCTCGTCCACGTCCTGGACGGGGATGCCGGTCATGGCACCGAGGCCGCTGCCGACGAAGGTCACCTGGGCCACCTCGTCCGGAATCCTGGGGAAGTACCGGGTGTACTCGTTGGTGACCCCGTCGTGCACGGGGTACAGACCGTCCTCGTTGGGGCTCTCGGAACCGTACTTGAGTCCCCCCTCGTCGAGGAACTGCCGGTACACGCGGCCGGTCAGGGGGTCGACCAGCGTGTGCGCCATGCTCAGGTTCCGGTTGGGACCGGCGAAGTCGTCCAGGTAAGTGACCTCGTAATGCATGACCGTGTAGTCGTCGGTGCGCTCCAGGCCGGTGATCGAGAAGCGCATCTCGGCGTCCTGACCGGTGTCCTGGAAGATGCGGCCCTCGCGGACGTAGGGGAATTCCTCCCTCACCTCCGGCGGGCCCGACGCGTCGCCGAAGGTCTGTGACCACCAGTCGGACACGGGGGTACAGCCGCTGAGCAGGAGGCTGCCCGAGACCATGAGCGCGACCACGGTGAGGGGCGTCTTCCGCGCCATGTGGGGGAACTCCGATCGTTGAGGAGACGTACGGGCAATATCCTCCTGCACTCGCGGGGTCGAACCGACCACTGCGTCCGCGTAGGCCCGACGTCGACCGCCCTGGCCAGGGGTGACCCGTATGGGGGATTCTTCGGTCGTGGAACGGCGGATGGCACCGCCCGCTCGCGGTCCGTGGTGAGTCGAGGACCGCCCGACAATCCACCGACACGTAGCGTCGTATCCCGGTGACGGAAGGACATCGTCCGAAGGAGAGACGCATGCGCGGAACCACTCTCGCGGCGGCCACGACCGCCGTGGCACTCGCACTCGCGCTGGGGGCCTGCGGCTCCGGGGACGGGGACACCGGCGACGGGGCCGCCCGCGAGGCGGTCCGGGAGTCCGGGGAGGGGGGAGCGGCCGCCGACGGGGACACGGCCGAACCCTTCGGCCCCGGTTGTTCGGACTTCCCCTCGAGGGGCGCGGGCAGCCTCGGCGCGATGGCCGACCAGACCTTCACGACCGCCATCGCCGACAGCCCCGTCCTGGGCCGTCTGGCGGAGGCTCTGGAGCGCGCCGGGCTCGGGGAGGACCTGGACACGGCGGAGGGCGTGACCGTGTTCGCCCCCACCAACGAGGCCTTCGACATGTACCCGGACGGGGAGATGGACGACCTCATGCGGGACCGGGACGGCCTGGCGTACCTGCTCAACTACCACGTCGTCGCGGATCGGGTCGGCGGCGCCGATCTGGGCGCGGGCGTGTTCGACTCCCTCAGCGGCGGCCAGGTGCGTACCTCCGGATCGACGGGGGAGTACGTCGTGGACGACTACGCGCCGGTGGTGTGCGCGGACGTGCGCACCGCCAACGCCACCGTGCACGTGGTGGACATGCTGCTCATCCCGTCCTGACCCCGTGGGCGCGGCGGGCCCGGGCCCGGGTCGGCAAGCGGCACCGACCGGCCGTTTCCGGAAGCCGCGAAAAAAGTTCCGCCACCCACCCATCCGCTTCCCTGTGGGCCCCGAATACCCCATGTGACCACCAGGACACGCGGGGAACCGACCCCGCCACGTGACGGGACGAGCCGGGGCGCCGGGGCGGCCCTCGGACTGACCGTCGTCGCCTCGGCGCTCGGGTTCGGCGCACTCGCCGCCGGGCTCCTCGGGGCGACGTCCCCGGTGGTCACGGTCGGCGACGCGCTCGTCGACCACAGCCCCCGGTTCCTCACGTCCTGGGCGATCGCACTCTTCGGCACGGCCGACAAGGCCGTGCTGGTCACCGGGGTGCTGGTCGTCCTGGCCCTGTCCGGGGCGGCGCTGGGTGTCGTGGCTTCACGCCGCCCCGTGGCGGGGTACGTGGGGCTGGGGGCGTTCACGGCGCTGGGGCTCGTCGCCGTGGGCCTGCGTCGCGCCGACGACCCGGGGGCCGCGGTCGCGGTGGTCGTCGGCGCGGCGGCGGGCGCCGTCGCCCTCGCGGTACTGCTGCGCGGCGCGGGGGTGCGCACGACCGGACCCCGGCACGCGCCGGTGGGCGGGAGCAACGAGGTAGACGGGAACACCCCAGCGGACGGGGACACCCGGGTCAACGGTGCCGAGCCCGGTGACGCGGGCTCGTCTGCGGACGCAAGGACACTGACGGACGCTGACTCGTCAGCGGACGAGGCCGGGGACGGGGACGCGGACGGTGTCGCCTCCGACCCGGCGACAGCGACACCCCGAGGGGGCCGGGGTCCGGGCCGCCGGAGGTTCGTGCTCACCACCGCCGGGGTCCTGGCCGCCTCCGGGACCGCCGGAGCCCTCGGCCGCTGGGCGCCGTCGCTGATCGGTGGAGCGGACCCCTCCGCACGGCTGGCCCTGCCCACACCCGCCGACCCCCTGCCGGACCTGCCCTCCGGGGTCGACCTCGGTGTCCCCGGGCTGACCCCCTTCACCACCCCCGCCACGGACTTCTACCGGATTGACACCGCCCTGGCCGTTCCCCGGATCGACCCCTCCCGATGGACGCTGCGCGTGCACGGCAGGGTCGACCGCCCGTTCGAGATCACGATGGCCGAGCTGCTCTCCCGTGACCTGGTCGAGGCGGACGTCACGCTGTCGTGCGTGTCCAACCAGGTGGGCGGCGACCTGGTCGGCAACACCCGCTGGCTGGGTTTCCCCCTCGCCGACCTGCTGCGGGAGGCCGGGGTGCACGCGGACGCCGACCAGATCCTCAGTACCTCCAGTGACGGCTGGACCTGCGGCACGCCCACCGAGACGGTGCTGGACGGCCGCGACGCCCTGCTGGCCGTGGGCATGGGCGGTCGACCGCTCCCCCCGGAGCACGGGTTCCCCGCCCGCCTCGTCGTCCCCGGCCTCTACGGGTTCGTGAGCGCCACCAAGTGGGTCACCGACATCAAGCTCACCCGCTTCGCGGACGAGCGGGCCTACTGGGCGCAGCGCGGGTGGGGCGTGCGGGCACCGATCAAGACCATGTCGCGGATCGACGTGCCCGCTCCGCTCGGCCGGGTCGCCTCCGGGGAGGTGGTGCTGGCCGGGGTCGCCTGGGCCCAGCACCGGGGGGTGGCCGGGGTGGAGGTGCGGCTGGACGGCGGTGAGTGGTGGGAGGCCGAGCTCGCGCGAGTCCCCGGGATCGACACCTGGGTCCAGTGGGTCGCCGAGACCACCGTGGAACCCGGCGCCCACGCGGTCGAGGTGCGCGCCACCGACGCGACCGGCTTCACCCAGCCCTCCGAGCGGGTGGACCCGGTTCCGGACGGCGCCACCGGCTGGCACCGCATCCGATTCACGGCCACCTGAGGCCGACGCCCCCTCGCGGGCCCTGCCCCCTCCAGACCTCACACCAACCACACGTACACCACCGACCACACGCAGCACGGACACACCAGAACCAGAACGCAGTCACCGAACAGGGAGAGAACGATGATCCGCACCGCCACCCGCAAGAACACGCTCGCCGCCACCGCCGCGGCCGCCGCGCTCGCCTTCGGCCTCTCCGCCTGCGGCGGCATGGACGACTCCGACGCCGAGAACACGGACGCCGGTACCGCCGAGGAGACCGAGGGCACCGGCATGGACGAGAACACCGACGGGGACACCGCGACCGCCGGTGAGAACTTCGGCCCGGGCTGTGCCGAGGTCCCCGCGGACGGCGACGGCAGCTTCGAGGGCATGGCACAGGACCCGGTCGCCACGGCGGCGTCCAACAACCCGCTGCTGTCCACCCTGGTCACGGCGGTCGGAGAGGCCGACCTGGTCGACACGCTCAACTCCGCCGAGGACATCACCGTGTTCGCGCCCACCAACGACGCCTTCGACAAGATCCCCGAGGAGGACCTCAACGCCCTCCTGGACGACAAGGACCAGCTCACCGAGGTGCTCACCTACCACGTGGTCGAGGGCCGCCAGGCTCCGGACGCCCTCGCTGACGGCACGTTCACCTCTCTCCAGGGTGACGACGTGACCTCCGCCGGCTCCGGTGAGGACTTCACGGTCAACGGCGACTCCAAGGTGGTCTGCGGCAACGTGCAGACCTCCAACGCGACCGTCTACATCGTCGACACCGTCCTGATGCCCTCCTGATGAGAGGGCGCGCCACGGCGTGGCCGGTCCGGCTCCGGGGGGTCGGACCGGCCACGCTCCCGGCGGTCCCCCGTCCGGCGGACCGCCACAACGCCCGGGGATCATGGGGCGTACGCGGCGGGGGCGCGGGCCCCCGCCGCTCAGCCCGCTGAGAGAACGAAGCAACGCGTCACCCAGACGAGAAGGGTCCGGATGGACAGGGCAGCAGCCGTACCGCGCGACGCGGTCCACGACGCCGATCCGCCCCGGCTGGAGGAACTGCTCCCCCTCGTGGCACGCGGCGACGAGGGGGCCTTCGGCCGGGTCTACGACCTGATCAGCCCCACCGTGTACGGTCTGGTACGCCGCGTCCTGCGCGACCCGGCCCAGTCGGAGGAGGTCACGCAGGAGGTACTGGTCGAGGTGTGGCGCAGTGCCTGCCGCTACGACGCGCGGCGGGGCAGCCCCCAGGCCTGGGTGATGACCCTGGCGCACCGCAGGGCGGTGGACCGGGTGCGCTCCGAACAGGCCAGCAGCGACCGTGAGGCACGGGCGGCCGCCGCCGACACCCGTCGCCCCTACGACGAGGTGGAGGAGGAGGCCACCAACCGGCTCGAACGAGAACGCGTGCGCCGATGTCTGGACACGCTCACCGAACTCCAGGGGCAGTCGGTGCGCCTGGCCTTCTACGGCGGGTACTCCTACCGCGAGGTGGCCCGGCTGCTGTCGGCGCCGTTGGGAACCGTCAAGACGAGGATGCGTGACGGGCTGATCAGGCTCAGGGACTGCCTGGGGGTGGAGTGGTGAGAGGCACGATGGGGCAGGACCTGCACACACTGACGGGCGCCTACGCGTTCAACGCCCTCTCCCCCGGTGAGAGCGTCCGGTTCGAGGACCACCTGGCCGACTGTGACTCCTGTGTCCAGGAGGTCCGGGGCTTCACCGAGACCTCGGCACTGCTCGCCTCGGCCGCCGCCCGGACCCCGCCGGACGGGCTCCGGGACCGGGTGCTGGAGGAGGTCGCCCGTACCCGGCAGCTGGCTCCCGCGCCCGAGCGCCTCCCCGAACCCCGGCGCCGTGCCTGGCCGTGGGTGCTGGGCCTGGCACTGGCCGCGTGTGTGGCCGCCGTCATCGCGTTGGGCGCGGTCGTGCTCGAACAGGGCCGCCAGGTGGACCAGCTGCGGGCCAACGAACAGCGGATCGCGGCGGTGATCTCGGCTCCGGACGCGGTCTCCACCAGCGCCGAACCGATGGAGGGGGTGAGCGTCTCCGTGGTGCATTCGGAGACCCTGGGCGACCTGGTGTTCAGCGCGCACGGTCTTGAGGACCTGCGCGACGCGGACTACCAGCTCTGGCTGACCAGGGGGGACGGCAGCGTGTACTCGGCGGGTGTGCTCTCCGTGGACGGCGCAGGGTTCGTGCTGCCGATCCTGGCGACCCCGGACGAGGGCACCGAGGGAGTCGCGGTGACGGTGGAGCCCGAGGGCGGCTCGGAGCAGCCCACCTCGGAGCCGGTGATGGCGATGCCGGTCACCGGCTGATCCCCGAAGGCCGGGCCCGGGCCCGTGCGGGGCCGCGCCGTCTGTCGGCGCGGCCCCGATTCGGGCTCCGGCGGGGTACCGGGTCGGGTCCCGGCGCGGGTACCGGCAGGGCACCAGGCGCCCCGGAGCGGGCCCCGCGCACCGGGGTCAGCGCTCCGCGATCTCCTCGGGGCGGGGCAGGTGGCGCATGGTGGGTCCCAGGGTGAACAGGGCGGCCAGCGCCGACACCACCGCCATCATCAGGAACACGAGCGTGGGCCCGGCCAGGTCGAACAGCAGCCCGACCGCGACGATCCCGACCGGCTGGGAGAGCAGAGACATGAAGGTCACCGCCCCCAGCGCCCGGCCCTGGTAGCGGTCGGGGACCGACGTGGCGACGTAGCTGTAGAACACCGCGTTCACACACGGCACGGCGGCGAACACCAGCCCCATGATCAACCCGAGGCTCAACACGCCTGGCGCCACCAGGAGGGCGAGCGCGCACACCGGCGCCGACCACGCGGTGAAGAAGAGGATCGCGCTGGGTCGCACCACGCGCACGACCACCCCTGACGCCAGCGCGCCGACCAGCCCGCCCGTGCCCGCGAGCGAGACGGTGAGCCCGACCACGACGTGGGAGGCGCCCCGTTCGTCGGCGGTCGCGATCAGCGCCAGGAACGCCCCCGTCTGCGTGAACGCGAGATTGAAGCAGACGATCCACGCGAGCATCGGCCGCAGGATCGGGTGCCGGGACAGCAGCGCGAACCCCAGCACCGCACCGCGCGGACCCATCCGCTCGCCCCGGACCCGGTGGGCCTGCATGGGGCGTCGGACACGCAGCACCAGCACCATCGACACCAGGTAGAGGGCGGCCTCGGTCAGGAACGGGAAGGCGCGCCCCAGACCGAAGAGGAAGCCGGCCACGGGCGCGCCGAGCGCGGTCGTGGTGAAGAAGCGAATCTGGTTCTGCGCCGCCGCGCCAGCCATCTGCGACGACGGCACCAACTGTTTGGTCGCGGCCATGGCGACCGGGTTCGAGACTCCCATCAACGCCGAGCTCACCACCGCCACACCGATCACCATCGGCACCGTGACGTGGCCGCTCATGAGGGTCGCCGCGAAGGAGACGAGCAGGATCAGGCGGCCGAGGTCGCAGACCAGCAGCACGGCGCGGCGGTTGACCCGGTCCGCGAGGGAGCCGCCGACGACCGCCGCCACCATGGTGGTGGCCACCTGGGCCGCGCCGACCAGCCCCGCTCCGGCGGCGGAACCGGCGAGCGTCAGCATGAGCAGGGGGTAGGCGACCTCACCGCTCTCCTTGCCCAGTCCGGCGAGGAAGCGGCTCGACCAGAGGACCTGGAAGTCCTGGTTACGCAGGAGGGAGGCGGCTCCGACCCGGCTCCGGCGCGCCCGTCGCGTAGGGGCGGCGGCCCCCGGCGGGGGGCGCGAGTCCGGTGCGGGGTCCGGTACCGGGGGAGGCCCCGGGGGCGGGAGGAGGGCCCGCCGATCGATCGTCATGGTGTCCGACCACCCGTCGTGATGCCCGGTGCTCCCGGGAGTGCCCCGAGGCCCGGCTCCGAGGGTTGCCCCCAAGCGCCCCCGTCGCGGTCTCGCGCGGGTCGTGGGCGTCAGGAGGGGTGGGCGGGGATCACGAAGGAGGGTCTTTCGGGGGTGGGGTTGCTCAGACCGACATTATGCGCCCGTTGTGGCATTGGCGACCCCTAGTCCACACGAAAGGCGCATATCCGACCCATTGGCCACTATCGGCCGCCCCCTTCACGAACCGACGACGGGAAGGTCGGACGACCGGACCGGGCGGCGCCGCTGGGCGGCCGCCTCGATCGTCCACGGGGTGCGCTCGACGTAGGCCACGACCAGGGCCACCGCCAACGAACCGCCCGCGATCACCGCGTACGAGAGGGTCCACCCGCCGGTCAGCTCGTAGAACAGGCCGAACAGCAGCGGGCCGCCCAGGGCGATGCCGCTGCCCGCCCCCTGCACGAACCCGGAGAGGGCGGCGGCTCCCTGCGGAGTGGAGCTGCGGGCGTTGATCATGGTCATGGTGACCACGAACAGACTGGTGCCCAGGCCGAGGAAGAGCACCCACAGCACGGCGTACGCGGGGGCCACGGCTACACCCAGGTAACCGACGCCGTAGCCGAACAGCCCGAGCGCGACGATCGGGAAGGTGTTGGCCGCGCGCAGGGTGACGATCGGCGCGACCAGGCCGAACAGCAGGCTGACGCCGACCATCAGGGAGACCAGACTCCCGGCGAGAGCGGGGCTGTGGCCCGCGTCGTCGAGCAGGGCGGGAAGCCAGGTGAACAGCGTGAAGACGTTCCAGGTGACCATCCCGAACAGCAGCGCCATCCGCCAGGCCATGCCCACGCGCCAGATCGGCCGGGCCAGTCCGGGGCCCGCGGAGGACACGGCGGCGTTCGGCTCGCCACCGGGCCGCCGCCACTGGACGACCCACAGGAGCGCGGCGACCAGGGCCAGGAAGGACCACGCCCCCAGCGCCACACGCCAACCGGCGACCTCCGCCAGGGGGATCGCGACCAGGGGCGGGAAGAGGGCGCCCAGGTGGATGGCGACCATCTGCACGGTGCTCAGCGCGGCGAGCCGGTCCGGGAAGTACTGCTTGATCAGCGGCGGCAGGACGACGTTGCCCAGTGCGGCGCCGGTGAGAGCGATCCCGGTGAGCAGGAGCAGGGCCACGGTGTCGGGAGCGAAGGCGCGCATGACCTGGCCCGCTCCGGCGAGCAGCATGCTCAGGGCGGCCGTGGCCTCGGGGCCCAGACGGCGCATGATGGCCGGGGTGACCAGGCCGAACACGGCGAAGGCCACCAGCGGCAGGGTGCCGAAGACACCCACGACGGTGGCGGTGAACCCGAACTCCTCGCCGACGGTGGTCAGCAGAGGCGAGAGGGAGGTGACCACGAGGCGCAGGTTGAGCGCCGCGCAGACGATGGCGAGCAGGGCCAGGACACGGCCCCGGGCCCTGGGGCGTACCGACGGTCGGTCGGCGACGGCCACGGCGGAGGAAGGTCTCACGGTGACGGACGTCCCTTGTGTTGCGGTGGTGCGGCGTTGCGGTGGTGCGGCGTTGCACCGGTGCTGGGCCGACCGGCGGGCGACACTGCCGTCCGGGAAGGATCACTCCCCGGCGAGCCAAATACGACCTTTTCGCTCAGATGTTACGCATGCTCCGGAGTCAAATACAAACACCCGTATTAAGTACGGGTAAACTCTGGTTATGGCTGATCTCGACGAACTAGATACGGCGATCCTGGCCGAACTCCAGTCAGACGCACGAAAGACCAACCGCGACGTGGCCGCGGCGGTGGGCGCGTCGCCCACCACGACCCTGGATCGCACCCGCGCGCTGCGAGAAAGGGGTGTGATTCGCGGCTCACTGCTGGACGTCGACCTCGAACTCATCGGCCGCCCCGTCCAGGCGCTCATCACCGTGAGCGTCGTGAAGCCCTCGCGCCACAACATCGAGGCCTTCCGCGACTGGGTCCGCGCCCTGCCCGACACCCTGTCGGTCTTCGTCACCTCAGGCAACGAGGACTTCCTGGTGCACGTGGCCCTGCCGGACAACAACAGCCTCTACGCCTTCGTGGTGGACAAGCTGACCGAACGCCCGGAGGTGGCCGACGTGCGGGCGTCGATCGTCTACGAGCACCTGCGCAACAACCGGATCGCGCCCGCCAACGCCCGGGACCGCCACCACCCCTGATCACACGCCCTACCGGGAGACCAGGTCCACGCGGGCGGACGACGGGGGGCCACGGCGGGGGCGGTCGGGGGCGGCGCAGGGGCCGACGGCTAGCCTTGCGGGGTCCCCGACCCCTTCTGCGAGACATCCAATGACCACACCTATCGTCGTCGCGGTGCTGGTGGCGGCGCTCCTGCACGCGGCGTGGAACGCGATCGCGCACGCGATCACCGACCGCCTGCTCGGCTTCGCGCTGATCGGCCTGGGCGGGATGTTCGCGACCCTCCCGCTGCTGTTCGTGGTCGGGATGCCTCCGCCCGAGGCCTGGCCGGTCCTCCTGGGCTCCCTGGCCACCCATCTGGTCTACCTGACCCTGTTGATGGTGTCCTACCGGACCGGTGACTTCGGGCAGGTCTACCCCCTGGCCCGGGGCACCGCGCCCTGGGTGGTGGCCCTCATCGGCGCGGTCCTGCTCGGCGAGGCGCTCCCCCTCCGGGAACTCGTCGGCGTCCTGGTCATCTCGGCCGGGCTGATGATCCTGGTGTTCGCGGGCGGGCTGCCCCGGCGCCACCACGCGCCCGCGCTGCTGGCCGCCTTCGCGACCGGGCTCGCGATCGCCTCCTACACCGTGGTGGACGCCTACGGCGTGCGCCTCACGGAGAACCCGCTCGGCTACATCGCCTGGATCATGATGCTCCAGGGCCCGGTGTTCTTCCTGGTGGCGCTGGCCACCCGGCGGGGAAGACTGGCCGACCAGCTGAAGCCGATCTGGAAGGTCGGCCTGATCGGCGGCGCGGTGAGCGCGGGCGCCTACGGCCTGGTCCTGTGGGCCCAGCTGTCCGGGGCGGTCGCCGGGATCGCAGCCCTGCGCGAGACCAGCATCGTCTTCGCGGCACTGATCGGCCTGGTGTTCTTCAAGGAACGGGTGGGGCCCGTCCGGATCGCCGCCTCCGCCGTGGTCGTGACCGGCGTCCTCCTGCTCACCCTGTGACCCCGGCGGGGGCGCCGCACCGGACGCGGCCGGAGTACCTCCGGGCGCCCGCGCTCCGGTGACGGGCACCGGGCTCCCCCACCCCGGCGCGGGCTCCGCGTGAGTACTTCTACTCAGTAACCGCGCCCGCCCGGGCGCGGTCCCAACGGGTATGAAGAACCAGCGACCCACCTCCCCGCCGCTGCTCCTCCTCGCGACGCTCGGCGCGGGACTGTTCCTGACCGGCTGCGGCCTGCTGCCCGGCGGCCCCGACGATCCGCGCGACCCCGGCGTCTCCCCGGTGTCCGCCTCCCCCTCCGACGACCGTCCCTCCGCGTCGCCCGACGACCGCGCCCCCGGGGGCCCGCCCTCACCCGACGCCGCGTCCTCCCCCTCGGGAACGGCCCCCGACTGGGCGGCCCCCTCGTTCGCCACGGGCTGGGAGATCCAGTACCGCGCCGACATGAACCTGCACCAGGCCACCCAGGACGGCACCGGATGCGACGTCGTGTTCAGCCAGACCACCGGCACCGACCAGGCCCGCAGGGACGGATTCGAGCCCGGCGGGACCCTCGACGCCCTGGTGGAGAACGTGGCCGAGCGGGCGGGGAGCACGCCGGTCGACGTCCCCGCCGACCCCTACCGGATCGTCGCCGACTCGGGCCGGACCCACGAGTTCGAGACCCGGCAGGTCACCTTCGACACGCCCGACGAGCACCGCACGGCCCGCATGGGCGTGCTGTGGGTGGACGACGCCGAACTGGTGGTCAGCGCGTCGTGCCCTACGGAGGCGTGGGACGAACAGCAGTTCCCGATCGCCGTGCTCGTGGGCGCGGCGTCGATCAGCGGCGCCTGACCCCGCCCCGGCCCCGAGCGCGGCCCGGATCGGTCGTAGGCTGACGGATGTGACTGGAATCTCATCCGCCCCCGAGGGCGGGGAGGACACCGGGGTCCGCCGGATCTGGGGCGCGCTCGGACTCCCCGGCCTCGTGGACGTGCACACGCACTTCATGCCCCCCAACGTGCTGCGCAAGGTGTGGGCCTACTTCGACGCCCTCGGCGAGGGGGTCTGGCCGATCAACCCCCGCTACCGCGTCGACCAGACCGAGCGGGTCGCCCTCCTCCGAGGGTTCGGGGTCCGGGCCCACACCGCGCTGTCCTACCCGCACCGACCGGACATGGCCACCTGGCTGAACGCCTGGTCGGCCGACTACGCCGACCGGCACCCCGACGCCCTGCGCAGCGCCACCTTCCACCCCGAGCCCGGGGCGGGCGACTACGTGGCCGAGGCGATCGGCTCCGGTGCCCGCGTCTTCAAGGCCCACCTCCAGGTCGGCGGCTACGATCCCCGCGACCCGCTGCTGTCGGAGGTGTGGGGCGCCCTCGCCGACTCGGGAACACCCGTGGTGGTGCACTGCGGCTCCGGGCCCGAACCCGGGAACTTCACCGGCCCCGGCCCCTTCGAGGAGGTGCTGCGCGAGCACCCGTGCCTGACCGCCGTCATCGCTCACGCCGGCGCGCCCGAGTACACGGCCTTCCTCGATCTGGCCGAACGGTACGACCGCGTCCACCTGGACACCACCATGGCGTTCACCCCCTTCACCGAGCGGCGCTCTCCCTTCCCCCGCGCCGAACTGCCCCGCCTGCGCGCGCTCGGCCACCGCGTGCTCCTGGGCTCCGACTTCCCGAACATCCCCTACCGCTACCTCGACCAGCTCCGGGCCCTGACCGGCCTGGACCTGGGCGACGACTGGCTGCGCGGGGTCCTGCACGACAACGCCGCCGCGCTGTTCGGCCTCCGTGCCCGCCCAGACGACCCCGCACCGGCGCCCGACACCGGGCGGCACCACACAGAGAGGGAACGATGGAACTCGCCCTGACACCCCTGGAGTTCGCCCGCCGGACCCGCAGGCTGCACCCCCACCGCGAGGCGGTGGTCGACCGCGGCCACCGGTTCACCTACGAACAGTTCCTCGACCGCTGCGACCGCTGGTCGTCCGCGCTCCGGTCCATGGGGGTCGGGAAGGGCGACCGGGTCGCCTACATCGCGCCCAACACCCACGCCCAGCTGGAGTCGTTCTACGCGGTCCCGCAGCTGGGCGCGGTCCTGGTCCCGGTCAACTTCCGGCTCACCGCGGACGACTTCGTGTACATCGTCAACCACTCCGGCGCCCGGGTGCTGTGCGTGCACGCCGACCAGCTCGACGCCGTCGACGGCGTCCGCGACCGCATGCCCGGGGTGGAGAGGTTCGTCGCCCTGGAGGGCGCCCGCGACGGCTGGGAGGACTACGAGTCCCTGCTCGCGGCCTCCTCCGCCGACTTCGACCGCCCGGAGATCGCGGAATCGGACTTGCTCACCATCAATTACACGTCAGGAACGACCGCGCGCCCCAAGGGGGTGATGATCACCCACCGGAACGCGTACCTGAACTCGGTGGGGACGCTGCTGCACCTGCGGATCGGCCTCGGCGAGCGGTACCTGTGGACCCTCCCGATGTTCCATGCCAACGGCTGGACCTACACCTGGACGGTCACGGCGGCAGGGGGCACCCACGTGTGCCTGCCCGCCATGGACCCGGCACGGGTGTTCGAGCTGATCCGGGCGGAGGAGGTCACCTGGCTGTGCGCCGCTCCCACCGTGCTCATCATGCTCTCCAACACTCCCGAGGCGGTGCGCGGCTCCGTCCCGCCCGGAGTGCACGTGGTCACCGCCGGGGCCTCCCCGGCCGCCGAGACCATCGAACGGCTGGAGGAGGACTTCGGCTGGACCGTCACCCACGTCTACGGCCTGACGGAGACCACACCCTTCATCACGGTGTGCGAACCCCGGCCCGAGCACCGGGACCTGGGCGTGCGCGAACGGGGCGCGCTCAAGGCCCGCCAGGGGGTCGAGCTCATCACCTCCGGAGAACTGCGGGTGGTGGACGCGGACGGCGCCGAGGTGCCCTGGGACGGCAGGACCGTCGGGCAGATCACCGTGCGCGGCAACGTGGTGATGAAGGGCTACTACAACGACCCCGAGGCCACCGAACTGGCCATGGGCGACGGCTGGTTCCGCACCGGCGACGCCGCCGTCACCCACCCGGACGGCTACGTGGAGATCCAGGACCGGATCAAGGACGTCATCATCTCGGGCGGCGAGAACATCTCGTCCGTCGAGGTGGAGGGGGTGCTGCTGCGGCACCCGGCCGTACTGGAGGCGGCGATCGTGGGGGTCCCGCACGAGCGCTGGGGGGAGACCCCGCGCGCGTCCGTGGTGCTGCGTGAGGGTGCCACCGCCACCGAAGCGGAGATCATCGCCTTCGCCCGCGAACACCTCGCGCACTTCAAGGCCCCCACCCAGGTGGAGTTCGTGGAGCGGTTGCCCAAGACCGCCACCGGCAAGATCCAGAAGTTCGTCCTGCGCGGCGGTGCCTCGGCCGTCTCACGCCAGTAGGGCGGCGGCCCCGCCCGACGCCGACTCGGGCGGGGCCGCGGAGCGCGGGCACGTGTGCCGGGTGTCGACGCGCTCGTCGGCGAGCGCCCGGGCCGGTCGCCGACGCCCGTACCGGGCCTACCCGGGGTTCGGGGTGAGCAGCACGAACAGGGCTCCGGCCGGGTCGACGGCCACCGCCAGCCGCCCCACCCCCGGGACGTCGTCCGGCCCCATGTTGATCTCGCCCCCGGCCCCGCGAATCCGGTCGACGGTCGCGTCGCAGTCGACGACGTGGAAGACGGGATGCCAGTCGGCGCCCCCTCGGGTCCGGGCCAGGTCCGCGGCGCCGACGCCCATGATCCCGCCGAAGGCCCGGTCGTCACCCAGGCCCGCCGGGCGGGCCACGCCGTACACGCCCGCGGAACCCGGCAGTTCGAAGTCCGCGAACTCCCAGCCGAACAGGCCGCCGTAGAACTCCCTCGCGCCCTCGGCCGAGGGGGTCCACAGCTCCGTCCACACGAGGGTGTTCGGATCGTCGGTGCGTTCCATGCCCGGCAGGGTCCCGGCCTCCCAGAGCGCGACCGCCCCGCCCTGCGGGTCGCCCACGTGTGCCATCCTGCCCAGGCCCATGACGTCCATGGGCTCCACGTACGGCGTCGCGCCCAGTTCCCGGGCCCGCCGGAACGTCGCGTCCAGGTCGGGGGTGTTGTAGTAGATCGTCCAGGTGATGGGCTGGTCGTCGGTCATCCTCGGACCGAGCCCGCCGATCATCGAACCCTCGTACCGGATCAGCATGTAGCCGCCGGTGTCCGGACCGGCCGACTCCGCGGTCCAGCCGAACACCCGGCCGTAGAAGTCGAGCGCGTGGTCCACGTCGGCGGCGGTCAGCTCGACCCAACAGGGTGAACCGATCACGTAGTCGGTGGTGAGCATGGTGCCTCCCGTCTTGGCTCCACACGAGTGTGCTCCAGGGCGTCGCCATGCCGGGGATGAGCGGGGCAAAGTCTTGACAACGACCGAACCGACCCGGGAGGACCCGACATGACCGCACGCCTGCACCACGTGGGACCGGTGATCGTCGACGTCGTGATGACCGTCGACCGGCTGCCCGAGCAGGGCGGCGGCGCCTTCGCCGACACCGCGCGCACGGTCGCGGGGGGCGGCTTCAACGTGATCGCCGCGGCCCGCCGCGCGGGCATGGAGGTCGTGTACGGAGGTGCGCACGGCACGGGGCCGCACGGCGACCTGGTGCGGTCCGCGCTGCGCGACGCGGGCGTGGTGGTCGCGCACCCGCCCCGGCCCCGCGACACCGGGTTCTGTGTGGCCCTGGTGGACGCCTCCGCGGAGCGTACGTTCGTCACTCACCTGGGAGCCGAGACCGACCTGCCGCTGGCCGACCTGCGCACCCTGCGGCCGGTGGCGGGCGACTTCGTCTACACCGTGGGGTACTCGCTGCTGCCCGGGGAGCGCGCCGACGAACTCGTCACCTGGATCGGTGCGCTTGCCTCGGGGGTGCGGCTGGTCGTGGACCCGGCGCCGGTGGTGGGCGCGATCCCGCCCGCGACGCTCGACGCGGTGCTCTCCCGCACGGACGTGCTCAGTCTGAGCGCCGTCGAGGCGGCCGAGGTCACCGGGGTCACGGACCCGTCGGTCTCGGTGTCACTGCTGGCCGGGCGGGTGGCCCCCGGTGGTGTGGTGGTGCTGCGCGACTCCGCCGAGGGGTGCCTGGTGGTGTGCGGGGGCGACGCGCCCCGGCGGGTCCCGGGATTCCGGGTGGACGCGGTGGACACCAACGGCGCGGGCGACGCGCACGTCGGGGTGTTCACCGCCGCCCTGGCCGAGGGCCGACCGCCACTGGAGGCCGCCCGCCGGGCCAACGCGGCCGCCGCCCTCGCCGTCACCCGGCGCGGTCCCGCCACCTCCCCCACGGCGGAGGAACTGGAGCGGTTTCTGGCGACCCGGGTGTGAGCGCCAGACGTGGACGAACAGTCGGCCAGGGTACTTGCAGCGATCCACCTGCCGACGAATCGCCAACCTTACGCCATGCGTACAACTTCTTGTACAATAGAGTCAAGTTCGTGTGCGAGGAAGGACTGAGACATGAAGACCGTGACCTACTCCGAGTCCCGTGCCAACTACGCCGCCACCCTCGACTCCGTGATCGATGACCGGGAGGAGGTCGTCATCACCAGGGCGGGACGGGAGCCCGTGGTGATGATGGCGCTGTCGGAGTACGAGACCCTCAAAGAGACGGCCTATCTCCTGCGCAGTCCCGAGAACGCCCGTCGTCTGGTGACCGCGATCGAGGAACTGGAGTCGGGCCGTGGGATCGAGCGGGAGTTGAGCGAGTGAGGCTCGTCTGGGCGGAGAGCGCTTGGGAGGACTACGTCTGGTGGCAAAGCCAGGACCGGAAGATCCTCAAGCGCATCAACGCACTGATCAAGGACATCGCCCGTAACGGCAATGAGGGCATCGGAAAACCGGAGCCGCTGCGACACGGTTTCCAGGGCTACTGGTCGCGCCGCATCACCGATGAGCACCGGCTCGTGTACAAGCTGGTCGAGGATGAGACCCTCATCGCCGCCTGTAGGTACCACTACGGGAAGTGACCTCGACAACCGTCCGCCCCACGGACACCGCTAGGGCGTGTTTTGTGGATCATTCCGCGCTCGCGTGGCCAGGCTGCCTCTCGCTGCGCCGATGGAGCTCGGACAGCCAAACCCGGGCTGACCGTCGCTCATCGTCTTGCGAGAGATGGCCTGGCGGCCGCTCGCGGTGCTGGCGGCTCCGCCGCCAGTAGGCGAAAGCATCCACAAAACACACCCTAGTGGCGAAAATGGATGAACAGGCGGCCACGATACTCGCGAAGCCGCACTTCGCGACCTCGGAGGCGCTCAGGCCTGGCCAGGGAGGGCGACATGGACGCGGTGGGGACCGTTGTAGTGGTGCCCCTCGCCTACAGGGAGGAAGCCCAGTCGGGCGGCCAGGCGCAGGCTGGGCGCGTTGTCGATGTGGATGAGCGCCCAGACCGAGTGCAGGCCGAGAGAGTCAAGGCCATGGCGGAGCAGCGTGCCAGCCGCTTCCGTGGCCAGACCTCGCCCTCCGTGGCGGACAGCCAGGTACCAGCCGATCTCCGGCAGCCCGCCGGGCAGTTCCCCCGAGGGGCGCAGATGGGCGAGGCCGACCAGGTCGCCGTCGAGCAGCACGGCCCAGTGCCCCAGTGCCGGTGGCCCGTCGTAGGCCAGCCGATTGTCGACCATCCGGCGAGCCAGGGGCGGATCGGAGAGATCCGCCCCCAACAGGGAGCTCATGGCCGGGTCGGCGAACAGGTCCACCACGGCATCGGCATGCCGTTCCGCGAGGGGTTCCAGGACCAGCCGGTCGCTGAACAGGCACTTCTGCCGCTCACCCATCGGACCTCCGGAAGTCAGTGCTTGAAGTGGACGAACAGTCGGCCGAAGTTCTTCGAGTCCTTCTCCACCCGGTGGTAGCGGGCCTTGACGTCCTTGCGGTCCAGGAAGCGCAGCACCCGCTTCTTCAACTGTCCGGACCCCTTGCCCGGGATGATCTCGACGGTCTTGGCCCGCTTGCGTTCGGCCTCGTCCATGATGGCGTTCAGCGCCTGGTCGATGCTGGTGCCCCGGTTGTAGATGTCGTGCAGATCGAGTTTGAGTCGCACTCCCGCCCCTTCTCCGATGGCCCGGATGATACGCGCACGGACCACGCCAGGCCCAGCGCGGTGAGCGCCGCCAGCGCCCCGGCGGCCGTGAGGGTGAGGGTGTCGGGCGCGACCACCGACTGCCCCCTCAGGGCCTGCCAGACGGTCAGCGCCGTGAGCCCGGTGTAGGCGGCGCCCACCACCAGCGACACGCGCAGGCGCACGTCGTCGTCACGCAGCCGGGGGAACCGGACGCCGAGGGCGACCAGCGCCAACGCGAGCAGAATCATCACCTGGAGGCCGTGCATGCCGACGAAGTGGCCGACCCTGAGGTCGCCGCCGACGGTGCTCCAGCCGAGCACGGGCAGCCCCGGGCCGCCGTCGGGCAGACCCACCGTGTGCGCCCCGATCACGTCCATGGGCCCTTCGAGCTGGGCGGGGGTGGGGCTGGTCATGAGGGGGCCCACGGCCATGCCGAGGAGGGCGATGCCCATGCCCACACGCAGTGCCCAGGTGGTGGAGCGCTCCCGGACCCGCTGGAGCATGAGCACCACCGCGAGCGCGAACGACGCCACCCACAGGGTCGCGATCATCCCGCCCATGACCGCGTAGATCGCGGAGTCGAGGGGGGTCGCGTTGTTGAAGTGGCTCATCCGTCCGCGTGCGGCCTGGGTGACGAGCAGGGCCATCTCCCCCGCCGTCGTGGCGGCGACCACGGTGCCCAACCACCAGGCGGTCCGGCGGCCGCGTGTGAGCAGCGTGAGCATCCAGGCGAGGGTGGCGTTGTAGACGATGATCGACACGGCGAACTTGGCGGGTTTCAGCCAGATCGGGTCGTTGTTGACGAGCCGGTCGTCCAGGACGAGGCCGACGGCGCTGACGGCGAGGAGGGCGACGCACAGGTACACGACCAGCATGAGCGGCCGATGGAGGGGAGCAGGCACAGAGGATTCCCTGAATAGATAGTTCCACTATCCGCTATAGACACTCCTACTATCCATAAAGGGGAGCGTGGGCGCAAGGGCGCCTGCGCACGAAGGGACGGCATGCGCATCTCGGAACTGAGCCAGCGCTCGGGGGTACCCGTACCGAGCATCAAGTTCTACCTGCGGGAGGGGCTCCTGCCCCGGGGCGAGCTCACCAGCCCCAACCAGGCCCGTTACGACGAGGACCACCTGAACCGGCTCCGCCTGGTCAGCGCCCTCACCGGGGTCGGCGGCCTCTCGGTGGCCGCCGCGCGGGACGTGCTCGCCGTGATCGACGCCGAGGAACCCAACCTCGACGACCTCATGGGGGTCACCCTCAAGGCCGTCCACCCCATCACCACGGAGAACGAGCCCACCGACGCCGAGTTCGCGGAGGTGGACTCCCTCGCCGAACGGCACGGCTGGTACGTCCACCCGGACTCGCCGTTGCGAGAGGAGGTGGCCCAGGTGGTCGCCGCCCTCCACCGGGCCGGGCTCGACACCGGCGCGGGGTGGGTCGACGGCTACGCGCGCGCCGCCGACGACGTCGCCAGGCAGGACCACGAGGTCCTGACCGGACTCGACGGCCTGGACGAGGTCCTCAGGACCGTGGTGGTCGGCACCGTCCTGGGCGAGCGGCTCCTCGCCGCGCTGCGGCGCATGGCCCAGGCCAGCGAGGCCCACCGCCGCTACGGAGTGTGAGGTCGGGCAGCGGGTCGCCTGGCAGCGCGAGGACCCGCCCACCTCCGCCCCGGCCCCCGCGCCGCCCGCCTCGCTCCCGCCGCACAGGGCCCGTCCACCCCGCCAAGCGCCCGCACCCCCTCACCGCCCGACACCGGCACCGCGGCCACCGGCACCCGGCACCCGGCACCCGGCCACCGACACCCGGCACCCCGATCACCGGCACCCCCACTCCGAGGGATGGTCGCCCAGGCGCAGCTCCACCCACACGGTCATGACCCCCCGGGGTTCACGCGCCGTGTGCTGCCACTGCGTGCTGACCTCGCCCAGCAGGGCCACCACCCCGGCGGACAACACGGGCTTCCAGGCCTCGTCGGCGGAGATCGGCGGCCGGTAGTCCACGGACGTCGTCGCGTGCCGACCCATGCGCACGAGGCTCAGCCGCCAGGGGTCCCCGCCGGAGTCACGGATCTCCTGGGCCATCACCGCCATGAGCCAGATCATCCCCTCGCCGCCGGGACCCAGTTCCTCGGCCAGGAAGCGGCGCACCTGACGCACCAGGTTCACACCGGGCACCAGTGTCCGCACGACCACACTCAAGCAACACCCCCCAATTGAGCCACTCAGACATCATGACACGCGAGCTTGATGCTTACACAAGAATCATAGAATTGGCAGCACCCACCTGCAAAAACGTCGGAGTCTATTGAAGACGGACAGAATCTATGCTTATCTAAGCATCGTCATCAGCAGACACCTGGGAAGGGAGAGACATGCAGGTGAAGCAGATCCGAGGGTGCGAAAACGGAGGGTGCCCGAAGGTGTTCGCCACCGACCGGGGGACATTCCTCGTGCAAGGCGCTACGGTTGTCTCCATGCCCACTCCGGAGCACGAAACGGTCATCGAGGTCCCCGTGGAGATCATCCAGGGCCTGTGACCCACCGGTGCCCGAGGGAGGGGCGGGGCTCGTCTGGCGGCTACGCCCAGGACGGAGACGAGCCCCCACCGGGACGCGTAGGGAGAACAGGCAGAACTCGTGAGTGAGTACCGGAGGAAACGCCAAGGGCAATTCGGTCAGGAACTGAGGAACCTACGCGGATCGATGAGTCTGAGCGGCCGCGAGGCGGCGGAACTGGCCGGCACCGACCAATCCACCATCTCGCGCGTCGAGAACGGACACATCCGCCCCTCACACGAACTCCTCGCGCGACTCCTCGACACCTATCAGGCCTCCCCTGCCGCCAAGAAACGCCTCGCCGCCGAACTCACCGAACTCGACATCGGCGTCAGCAGTTGGAAGTGGCTCGAAGAACAGCAACAACTGCCGCGCCAGACCTACATCCGCAACCGGGAACGCGAGGCCCTGAAACGACGGGGCTTCCACATGGAGGTTCTCCCCGGCCTGCTCCAGACCCCCGCGTACGCCGCCGAGGTGCTGCGCGACAGCCCCACCATCGCACCGGAACAGGTCCCCGAAGGGGTCGCCCTGCGCACCGAGCGGCAGAAGGTCCTGTTCGAGGAGGGCCGGACCTTCGGCTTCGTCATCACCGAGTACGCGCTCCGCCGCCCCTTCGGCACCCCCGACCTCATGCGGACCCAGTACGAGCGCCTCCTCCACCTCGCCTCGGACCCCAGGATCAGCGTCACCGTCATCCCGATGTGGGCGCGCTACCCGGTCACCCCCAGCGGCTTCACGATCTTCGACGACTCCTACGTCTACATCGGCACCATCACCAAACCGTTGGAGATCGTCGAGGGCACGCAGGTCCAGGACTACGTGCAGCTGTACGCGACCCTGGAGGAGGCGGCGCTCACCGAGGAGGAGTCCCTGCGCATGGTCAAGGACCTGATCGAGAGGGGCCGCCGGACGCCGGAGGACGACGACCGGGGCGACGCCGCTCCCGGGGCCGCCCCCCTGCGGCACGGGCACCGGGGCGGCACGGGCACCGCGGGCCCCTGAGCCCGCGCCGCGCCTTCCGGCCACCCGCCCCTACAGGCGCAGCGCGAAGCACATCCGGTGGTCGCCCGGACCGTCGTAGTCGTCGAACGGCCCGGTCACGGTGAAGCCCAGGGACCGGTGGAAGGCGATCGAGCGTTCGTTCGTCACCGACGTGACCGCCCGCACCAGGGAACGCCCGTCCTCGCGGGCCGCCTCCGTGAACAGGCGGTACAGCTCGCGGCCCAGGCCCGACCTCCGGTGCTCCGGGGCCACCCCGGCGAAGTGCACGTACGCCTGGTCGCGGTGCGCCGGGCTGGCGAACCCCACGAGGAAGCCCGCGATCCCCCCGTCGTCCTCCGCCACCAGGGACGTGGTGGGGAAGTGGTCGAGGAACAGGCGCGGCAGGATGTGGGCCACAGGTCTGCCCCACCAGTCGTCGCACACGGCGACGATGCGCCCGTGGTCGTCGGGTACCGCGTTGCGCACCTCGACCCCGCCGGGGCCGCGACCCCTCCACACACCGCTCCACGCGTTCGTCACCCGAAGACCTCCCGAAGGGTCGGCGTACCCCGGGATCGCGATCCGACACCGCGAACAGCACCCGACCCGAACCGCCGGGGCCCAGGGGACGTCCCGCGCGGAAAACCCCTTGGAGGCCGTCCGGGAGTTCGGGGATCATCGGGGCGTGAACACGAAGGAACTCCAGCGCGCGTCCAGGTTCCTGGCCCTGGTCCTGCGCCACGCCCCCGACCGGGCCGGGATCGCCCTCGACCCCCAGGGCTGGGCCGACGTCGGCGACCTGCTCGCGGGCTGCCGCCGCGCCGGGCACCGCCTCACCCCCGAGGACCTCCGGAGCATCGTCGAGACCAACGAGAAACGGCGCTTCGCCCTCAGCCCGGACGGTGCGCGCGTGCGCGCCCAGCAGGGGCACTCGGTGGAGGTGGATCTCGAGCTGGAGGCGGTGGACCCGCCGGGGCTCCTCTTCCACGGGACCGTCGGGCGGTTCCTGCCCGCGATCCGCCGTGAGGGCCTGCGCCCGATGAACCGCCACCACGTGCACCTGTCGGTGGACCGGGGCACCGCACGCGCCGTCGGCGCGCGCCGGGGCGCACCGGTGGTGCTCACCGTCGACGCGGCCCGCATGCACGCCGACGGCCACCCGTTCGGCGTCAGCGGGAACGGCGTGTGGCTGACCGGGTCCGTACCCCCCGGCTACCTGCTGGACTAGGGCGTGTTCCGCGGATCATTCCGGGCTCGCGACCACCAGGCTGCCTCTCGCTGCGCCGACTTCGCTCGGACAGCCAAACCCGGGCTGACCTTCGCTCCTCGTCTTGCGAGAGATTGCCTGGAGGCCGCTCGCGTCGATCGGCGCAAGCGCCGAACCAACCGAAAGCATCCACGGAACACGCCCTAGCTAGCCGGGCCTGACCGCGGAGAAGATCGCCGTCCCGGGGATCATCCGCCCGCGCACCGGCCCCCAGCCGCCCCACACCTGGTCGTTCCCGTCCGGCCACTCCGGCTCGATCACGTCCCGGACCTCCAGCCCGGCCGCCACGATGCCCCGCAGCCAGTCGCCCATGGTGTGGTGGTGCTCGACGTAGACCGCCCGCCCCTCGTCGTCCTCCTCCACGTAGGCGCGGCGGTCGAAGTACGACTGCCTGACGGTCATGCCGTGTTCGGTGGGGTCGTCGGGGAAGCACCACCGGATCGGGTGGGTCACCGAGAACACGAACCGCCCGCCGGGCCTGAGCACCCGGCCCGCCTCGGCCAGCGCGGTCTCGGCGGCGGGCACGAACGGGAACGCCCCGAAGGACGAGAACACCACGTCGAAGGAGCCCGTCACGAACGGCAGCCGCTGGGCGTCGGCCTGGACCACGGGCAGCCGGTGGCCGGTCTCCTCGTCGATCCGCCGGGAGTGCTGGAGCTGCCGCAGGGCGAGGTCGAACCCCACGACCTCGCGCACACCCTGGGAGCGCAGCCACCGGCCGCACTGGCCCGCGCCGCAACCGATCTCCAGGACGCGCCCGCCCTCCAGGTCGCCGAGCAGCCGCACGTCGGCCTCGTCCACGCCCTCGGGCGACCAGACGAACCCCACGTCGCGGAGGAAGTCGCCGTGTTCGGCCTGGTAGGCGTCGGCGGCACCGTCCCACCACAGCCGTCCGGCCCGGGCGCTCTCCTCACCCGCCACGGCGCGCCGCTCCACCCAGCCGGGCGCCGGGTAGTCACTCTGATCGTCCACGTCGCTCCTCGGGCCGCTGCGCGGGCTCAGGTCCGGGTCGCCTGGCGGCTCTCCGCGGACTCGTCGGCGCCGCCGGGCCCCTCGGGGGCGGCGGCGGTCGTGTCACCAGTGTCCCCGGTCTCCGGTTTCGCCGGGGCCTCGCGCGCCTCGCGGAGCTCCCGGCGGATCAGGACGATCCACCCCACCACCGCGACGACGGCGAACACCCACCACTGGAACGCGTAGGAGGCGCTCATGCCGGTGTTCTCCTCGCGCAGGGCGACGCGTTCGGGGGCCTCCTCGGGCACGGGGTCCTGGGCGGTGAGTTCCACGTACCCGCCGTACAGGGGGTAGGGCAAGTCCTCGGCCAAGCGGTCCACGTCCACGATCATGATCTGCCCCTCGGGCAGGCCGCCACGCTCCCGCAGACCGGTGTTCTCCTCGGTCTCACCGAACTGGAGCCGGCCGGTCACGTGGACCTCCCCCTCGGTGGCGGGGGGCGCCTCGGGGGTGTCCTGGGCGGTCTCGCCGCGCTCGATCCACCCCCGGTTGACCAGCAGGGCCGTCCCGTCCTCGGTGACCAGCGGGGTGAGCACGTGGAAGCCCACCCCCTGGGAGCCGTCCCGGTGGCGGATCAGGAGCTCGTTCTCCTGGTCCCAGGTGCCGGTGGCCTCGACCGTGCGCCAGCGGTCGGCGCGGGCGACGTCCCCGCCCACAGAGGTGAGCTCCTTCACGGCCACGGGCTCGGCGGCGACGTTGTCGCGCTGGAGGTTGACCGCGGCGCTGCGGAGTTCGGCCCGGTCCAGCTGCCAGAACCCCAGCCAGACGAACGCGGGCACGAGGACCACGACCAGCGCGTGGAAGGCCACCATGCGTGAGGAGAACAGGACTTTGAGCACGTCTTCGAGGTTATGAGACGTTCCCGGCCGCCCCGCACCGACCCCGTGCACACAGGTGGGGCCGCCGGTCTCCCGGCGGCCCCGTGCTGGTGGGTGCGGCGTGTGTGCGCGCCTACGTCCCGGTGTCCCGGGCGGGCCGACTACTCGTCGTCGGTGGCGGCCGCGGCCCTGCGCTTGCGGGCGAAGTACAGACCGGCGCCGCCGGCGCCGATCGCGGCCACGGCCGCGGCGACCAGGCCGCCCAGGGCGCTGCCGGTCACGGCCAGCTCCTCACCGGCCTCCTGCTTGGGGGCGGGCTTGTCGTCGGTCTCCTCGGGCTTCTTGCCCGGCTCCTCCGGCTTCTCGGTCTCCTCGTTGCGCTCGGGGTCCTTGGGCTTCTCGGACTCCTCGGGCTTCTTCTCGGGGTCCTTGGGCTTCTCGGACTCCTCGGGCTTCTCCTCCGGCTCCTGGGGCTTCTCGGAGATGGTCTGCACGCAGGAGGCCTCGGCGATGCCGAGCACGGACACCGCGTTGCCGCAGATGCCGACGGCGGCGTTGACGGGAACGGTGACCTGGTTGCCGCTGGCCACGCCACCGGCGCCGCTCGTGGCGGGCCCGGCGGGGGCTCCCTCGTTGTCCGGGGAGGCGTGGATGATGTTGATGATCGTGGTGCACTGCGCGCTGGAGGCGCCCAGGACGGCGACGGAGTTGCCGCAGATCTCGATGGCGGTGTCGACCGGCACGGTGATCTGGTTGCCGCTGGCCACGCCGCCCGATCCGTCGGTGCTCATGGTGCTGGGCGCGTCCTCGGACTCCTTCTCCAGGACCTCGACGACCTCCACGCACTCGGCTTCGGAGATTCCGGCCACGGCCACGGAGTTGCCGCAGGCGTCCACGGCGGCGTCCACCGGGACGACGATCTGGTTGCCGCTGGCCACACCACCCGAGCCGTCCGTGCTGGCTCCCTGTCCGCTGCTTTCGTAGAGGACCTCGGAGACCTTGGTGCACGTGGCCTTGGAGATGCCCAGGACGGCGAGGGAGTTGCCGCACAGGTTGGCCTCGACGTCGACGGGGACGACGACCTGGTTCCCGCTGGCGATGCCGCCGGAGCCGTCCGTCTGGGCGTCGGCGAACGCGGCGCCGAAGGGCGCCAGGACCAGCCCCGCGGTCAGTGCGGTGGCGAAGGAGTAACGGAACGTGTTTCGCATGGTGCGGCTTGGACCCTTTCACGAAGTGCTGCCAGGGGATGCGCCGAGCGAGGCGCTCCGCCGTGCTCCCGGGCCCGGCCGTCGTCGCGGTCGGCCCGGGTCTCACGGCGAGCGGACCCGTCCGCGAAGACGTCGGGACGGCGGGGTGGTCCGCTTGCTCAAGACATGGGTGGCAGCCCGGTAATGACGGAGTTCTTTCCGGCCGGAACTGCCAACGGACCGAAACGTTAGCAGCCAGGGCGGCCGCGCACGCCTTTTCCGGAAATGTTGACGCGAATCATGAACACTCTACGCCCATGGGGCATGACGGAGAGTCATATTCCCTGTTCAAAGCGGCGCATTTCCGCGCCATGAGGGCCACTTCCACGCCCCACAGTGCCGGACTCCCACGCGAAAGGCACGCGACACCACCCCAGCAACAAAAAACTAAGTGACTTCGTAGGTTCGTTTACGGACACCCGGAGAGCGCCTCATACCCTGCGTTCGGCATTACACCGATCGCACTTTATGACCGATTAATCCTTTCCTTTTCCACCCCCATCCACCCGTACACGCACGCATCCGCTCACGTCCCGACCGGCGACGCGCCGCCCACGACAGAGGACCAGAAATCCCTGGTCAGGGCGGTTTAACCTGACCCCGCGGCAGGGCCGCCACTCCCACGACACCGCTCCCCGCCCCGCCGCCAGCACCGTGGGACGCATCGGCACCACGCTCCGTACGAGAGGAGACGCGGAAGGGACACCGAACCGCCGCCCAGCCCACCGACCTCGCGCCGCCCGGGATCAGGGACGGCGCACCACCGCACGCACGACAGAGCCAACTCGGGTCGGCCGGGCCGCGTCCTACCGGCAGGACATGCCCTCTGCCCTCCCCCACTGGAGTACGCATGCACCCAGACCAGCCGCGCGCCCGCAGGGCCCTCGCCACCGGCGCCGCGACCCTCGTCCTCGTCCTCGTCTCCTCCTGTTCCTCGGCGGAGGCCCCCGAGCGTCTCGGCGCGGGGGCCTCCGATCCCGGCACCGGAGGAGGCGCCGAACCGCAGTCCTCGTCGGACCCGGCCCCCGAACCCCTCACCGTCGCCTTCGGAGGCGACGTCATGTTCGAGGGCCTGCTCCGCTCCCGGCTCGACGATCCGGCCACCGCGCTGGGCCCGATCGCCGACCAGCTCTCCGCCGCCGACCTCGCCATGGTCAACCTGGAGACCGCCGTCACCGAGGGCGGCTCCCCCGCCGGAAAGGACTTCGTGTTCCGCGCCCCCGCCAGCTCTCTGGAGGCCCTGGCGGCCGCCGGTGTGGACGTGGCCACCGTGGCCAACAACCACGGCATGGACTACGGCGAACAGGGCCTGCTCGACACCCTCGACCACGGGGACGCCTCCCCCGTCGCGCTCGTGGGCGCGGGGCGTGACGCCGACGAGGCCTACACGCCCCATGTCGCCGAGGTCAACGGCCAGAGCATCGCCCTCTTCGGCGCCACCGACGTGCTGGACGACCACCTCATCCCGGCGTGGACCGCGGGCGGGGACTCCCCGGGCCTGGCCTCCACCAAGGGGGACATGCGCGAACGCATGCTCACCGCCGTCTCCGAGGCAGCCGCCGAACACGACAACGTCGCGGTCTTCCTGCACTGGGGGCTGGAGGGCGCGCACTGCCCACTGCCCCACGCCCCGGAGCTGGCGGACGACCTCGTGGCGGCGGGCGCCGGCGCCGTGGTGGGCGGACACGCGCACGTCCTCTCCCCCGGCGGGTTCCAGGGCAACGCCTACGTGCACTACGGCCTGGGCAACTTCGTGTTCTACAACTTCCCCGGGGCCGCCGCCGAGACCGGCGTACTCACCCTCACCTTCGACCGGGGCGGCGTCACGGCGGCCGACTGGGCCCCGGCCCGCATCCAGGGCGGTGTGCCCGTCCCCTACGAGGGAGCCGACGCCGACCGCGCCCAGCGGAGCTGGGTGGAGCTGCGCGCCCGGTGCGACCTGCCCCTGACCGACTCACCCGTGTGAGGTATCCGGGGGGCGGGGCGGCGCCGACCGCGCGGCCCCGGGCACCTCTCCGCTCCGCCGCCGGGCGCGGGACCACCCGCCCCGTCAGCTCACGTGCACCACGGGCCTGCGGTCGGCGTCCGGCTCGTTCTCCCGCAGGATCTCCCGGGTGAAACCGGCCGTCCCGCCCGCGCCGAGCACGAGGAACCGGAAGAACGCCCGCACCGGCGAGTACTCCGACCACGCGAAGTAGCAGTGCGGGATGCTCCCGGTGGCGTCGCGCAGGCACAGCAGAACCGCCGCCAGCGCGTTGGGGACCGCCGGGCTGCTCACCCTCAGCACGCGGTGCCCGTGCACCCACGTGCCCTCCACCCCGAGCGTTCCCTCGAAGTCCGACGGGTGGTGGACGCGCACCTCCACGAACAGCGGCGCGACCCGCAGCGTCACCGGGTTGAGCCGGTGTTGTTCGGCCTCGGTCGCCGCGTACTCGTCCGCCTCCCCCGACCGCGGCCGGTTCGCGAAGAGGAGGAGCTTGCCGTTGCGCGCCGCCTCCCGGACGAACCGCAGCGCCGTGGCGTCCAAGTCCACCGAGTGCGCGCGCAGCTCGGTGCTGCGCAGGGCCCGGGAGACCAGCGACACCACGATGATCGCCAGCACGAACAGCAGCGCGATGGCCAGCCCGTCCGGGCGGCTCACGACGTTGTCGGCCAGGGCGAATCCGAACACGGCGGTGAGCAGTGTGAACCCGGCCGTGGCCCACCTCGCCCGCTTCCTGTACACGATGACGGTCACCGCCACCGAGGAGGTCACCAGCATGGCCAGGATGCCCGTGGCGTAGGCGCCGGACTGCGCGTCCACACTGGCCTGGAAGGCGATCGTGATCACCATCGCCACGGCCGTGTACACCAGCACCACCGGTCGCACGGCGGTGCCCCAGGCCGGGGCCATCCCGAACCGGGGCAGGTAGCGGGGCACGATGTTGATCAGTCCGGCCATCGCCGAGGCCCCGGCGAACCACAGGATGAGGATCGTGGAGACGTCATAGAGGGTGCCGAACCCCTGCCCGAGCAGGTCGTGCGCCAGGTAGGCCATCACCCGGTCGGCGGCGGGCCCGCCGACCCGCACCGCCTCACGGGGGACCAGCACGCCGCTGACGAAGGTGGTGGACATCAGGTAGAGGCTCATGATCACGGCGGCGGTGGTGAGGAGCCTGCGGGTGGCCGCGATCCGCGCCCGCAGCCTCTCCTCGTGGTCCGCCCCCTCCGAACGGATCAGCGGCATCATGCTCACACCGGTCTCGAACCCCGACAGCCCCAGGACCAGCAGCGGGAAGGCGAGCAGCACCACGGTGGTGGTGGGCCACAGGCCCGCGCCGGTCACGGACGCCTCCCATTGGGCCAGGGTCTCGGGGTGGGCGGCGATGTGGGCCAGGGCCGCCACCACGACCACCAGGTTCAACGCGAGGAACACCACCACCAGGGGGATCGCCAATCGGACGGCCTCCTTGAACCCGGCCAGGAACACCGCCCCCAGCAGCGCCAGGAGCACCAGGGTCACCAGAACCGGGTGGTCCGCGAGCGCCCGGGGGGTGTACGGGTTGGCGCCCAGGTGTGCGGTGGCGTCGGCCGTGGACAGGGTGATGGTGACGATCCACGAGGTCGCCACGAACCCGATCAGGCACAGCACCAGGAACTTGCCCCGCCACTCGGGCAGCAGTCGGGCCAGCATCGCCACCGACCCCTGACCGTGCGGGCTGCGCTCGGCCACCCGACGGTAGATCGGCAGCATGCCGAACAGCGTCAGCAGCACGATCAGCAAGGTGGCGACCGGTGAGAGCGCCCCGGCGGTGAGGATGGCGATGCTGGGGAGGTAGCTCAGTGTGGAGAAGTAGTCCACGCCGGTCAGGCACATGACCCGCCACCAGGGGTGCTGCCGTTCCGCGCGGGGACGCGACCCGGCCCCTCCCACGTCGTCCACCTGGTGGGCCGTCATCCACCGTCGGAGGGGAGCCGACCACCGCCCGGCCCCGTTCCCCCTGCGGGGCACCTCCCAGTGGTACCCGTTCCGCGCGGCGTCCTGCTCCAACACGCCTCCCCCGGCCGAAGGTCCTCCGGACAAGTCTGCGCGGGTGCGGCGTCGGACCAGGTCAGGCCACGGGTGTGTCGGGGCTTTCCGTGCCAGTCCGGGCCGGGGTCGGAGGGCCACCCCCGCACGGGAACCCGGGGGCCGGGCCTCCCGGGCCGGGTGAGGACCCGTGGGGCGGGGCCGGAACCGGGGTCACGAGCGGCGCGGGGGACAGGGCTCACGGGACAGGGAGCAAGGGACGGGGCGCGGGAGTCAGGGCGCCCGGGGGACGTCCATCAGGGGGGCGATCCCGTCGAGCAGGCGTTCCAGCCCGGAGGTGAAGATCGCGTCGATGTCGGGCGGCGCGGAGACGCCGAACAGGACCGGGAAGCCGCCTCCCGCGGCGAGTTCCCTGATCCTCGGCCCACGGGAGCGCCACCAGCTCTCGGCGTCCGTGTCCTCCTCCTCGTGTTCCTCCATCGCCACCAGCGTGGCCTGGAGTGCCATCCCGGCCGTGTAGGCGGACACGACGGTCAGCAGCTCCATGGCCTGGTCGGGGGTGCGCCCCCGGGCGACGAACACCCGCATCATCCACTCGGCGTTCATCACGAGCCCGGGGGAGATGACACCGCCCGCCATCGCGGTGAGCCGGGGTGCCCAGGGGTGGGCCCGGTAGATGTCCCACTCGCCGACCAGGGCCAGTTCCATCGCCTCCCGCCAGTCCTCGGGAGGGGGCTCGGGCAGTTCGTGGGCCGTGTACAGGTGGTCGATCATCTCCTCCAGCAGTTCTCCCTTGCTGGCGACGTGCCGGTACAGGGCCATGGTGCTGACCCGCAGATCGGTCGCGACCCTGCGCATGGACAGGTTGTCCAGGCCCTCGGCGTCGGCGAGGGCGATGGCGGTCCGGACGATGCCCTCGCGGGTCAGCGCCGGTTCCGGCCGGGGGCGGGTGTCGGGCCTCCGTGTGCGCGGGGCGTGGTCGGGGGTTGGCCCGGCGACGGTCATGGGACCTGCCTCGGCCTCGGCTGGGGATTCTGGTTCGGGGGTGCCGCTCACCACGGTCCCCACTCCGCGCACGGCCTCCACCAGTCCCTCGCGGCGCAGCGCCGCGAGCGCCTTGGTGGCGGTCGCCATGGCCACGCCCCACTCCCGGGTGATCTCCCGTGTGGACGGCACCCTGCTCCCCGGCGGCAGTTCCCCGTCCCCGATACGCGCGCGGAGGTCGGCGACGATCCGCTCGTAGGGCGCGAGCCCGCCCGCTGTGTCCATGGTCATCCTCTCCTGGCCGAACAACGCCAGCCCCGAGCGTACTAGTGCACCAGCCGAGAGGGAACTCCACAGCACAGACGGACCCGGAGACGCGCACCCCTCCCAACAGGCTCCTAGTGCACTAGTACACGTCCGTTATACCCCAGTGAAATCGGGGTTTCCGTCGGCGGCAACTCATGTTTATAGTGTACGCACAGGGTGCACCACCCCACGGGCCGAGCTGCGGCGCGTACGGCGTTCCACATCGTGCGCCCACGGCCCGACCGCGCACCACCCGACACCACCGGAGACCACCATGCCCCAGACGTCCGTGTCCGCCCCCCGCCCCCCGGACCCCGGCCACCGCCCGCTCCCGTCGGACCACCGGTCGCTGGCGCCGGACCTGGCGCGCGGCGTCATGCTCCTGGTCATCGCCCTCGCCCACACCCACCTGTTTTCCGTGCTCCTGGGCGGGGCCGACCCCGCCCCCTCTGTCCTGGACCGCGTCGCCACCGCCGGAACGGTCGTGTTCGTCGACTTCCGCGGCTACCCGCTGTTCGCGGCGCTCTTCGGGTACGGGATCGCCCAGATCCACCGCCGCAGGACCGAACAGGGACGCGAGTGGCGCTGGACCCGGAAGCTGCTGCGCCGACGCGCCCTCTGGTTCCTCCTCATCGGAGCCCTCCACGGCCTCCTACTCTTCCCCGGCGACATCCTGGCCGTCTACGGCGTCGTGGCTCTGCTCTTCGTGGGAGTGCTGCGGTTGCGCGACCGCGCGCTGGCGGTCATCGCCCTGGTCTGGTTGCCCATGGCCGCCGTCGCCCACGCCCTGATCTCCGCTGGCGAGGCCATGACCGGCCAGGTCCTGCCCCCGCTGCCCGACGGCTTCCTGAGCGAACTCGTCTTCCGCCTCACCCTGTACCCGGCGCTCGTCGTGGTGATGGTGCTCAGCACGGTCGTCCCGTTCCTGCTCGGGGTCCTCGCCGCCCGGCACCGCGTCCTGGAACAGCCCCGGGAGCACCTGCGCCTGCTCCGCACGGCCGCGTCGATCGGCGTCCCCCTGTCCGTACTGGGCGCGCTGCCCCTCGCCCTCGCCAAGGCCGGAGTGTGGTCCGCCACCCCGCTGGACCACCTGTTCATCGCTCCCCTGCACCAGGTGACCGGGTACGCGGGGGGCCTGGGCTACGCGGCGCTCATCGCCCTGGCCTCCGTCCGCCTGGACCGACACCGCGGCCGGGTGACCGACGCCCTGGCCGCCCTGGGACAGCGTTCCATGACCTTCTACCTGGCCCAGTCGGTGGCGTGGGCGGTGCTCTTCTCCTCGTACACGCTCGGGCTTCCGATGACGTCCCCCGCGGTCGGGGTCGGGGTCGCCGTGACGGTGTGGGCGACCACCGTGCTGCTGGCCGACCTCATGCGCCAGCGGGGGCGGCGCGGCCCGGCGGAGGTGCTGCTGCGCCGCCTCACCTACGGCCCCGTCCGCTGAGGCCGGGGGCCGGGCCCGGCCCCTCAGAGCACGCCGTGGCGCCCGGCGACCGCGTCGATCTCCGCCAGCAGGGCGTGCCTGCGCGCGGCGCCCAGGTAGGAGGCGCACACACCGTTACGCGCCAGCCGCACCAGGCCCTCGGCACCCACCAGGTCGAGCGCGATCCCGTACTCGCCGTTCAGATCGGTGCCGAACAGTGTGGGGTCGTCGGTGTTGAGGGTGACGAGCAGGCCCGCGTCGAGCATGGCGGGCAGCGGGTGGTCCTCGATCCGCTCCACCACGCGCGTGCGGATGTTGGAGGTCGGGCTGACGTCCACCGGGATCTGCGCGTCCACCATCCGCTCCACGAGCGCCGGGTCCCTCATGGTGTCGATACCGTGGCCGATCCGCTCGGCGCCCAGCAGGTCCAGCGCCTCCCGGACCCGCTCCGGACCCGCCTGCTCACCCGCGTGCGGGAGGCTGGCCAGACCGGCCGCGCGGGCCCGGCCGAACACGTCCGCGAACGGACCGAGCGGCCCCTCCACCCCGCCGACACCGAACCCCACCACGCTCGGGGGCCCCTCCCGGAGCACCGCGTCCAGGGTCCGCTCCGCCGACTCCACACCGAAGTCCACCGGGAAGTCGGGAATCCACCGCAGCTGGACGCCGTGCTCGCGCTCGGCCCGCATCCGCGCGTGCTCGATGCCGTCGAACACGACCTTCGCCGGGACGCCCCGCATCAGGTGGGTGTACAGGCTGACGTGCACCTCCGCGTAGCGCACGTTCTGCTCGGCCAGCCGCTCGGCGACCACCGAGGCCAGCAGGGCGAAGTCGGCCTCGTCCCGCAGGGCGCGCACCGAGGCCAGGTACACCTCGATGAAGTGCGGGAAGTCCGTGAAGACGTACCACTCGCGGAGTTCGTCCAGCGTGGCGGGGATGTCCTCCACCCGGTGCCGCCGGGCCAGCTCGAAGAGGGTCTCGGCGGGGATGGAGCCCTCCAGGTGGACGTGCAGCTCGACCTTGGGCAGGTCACGCACGAGCGACGACACGGTCGACGGGGATGACGCGGTGTTGTGGTCCATGGCGTCAACCTAGGCGCCGCGACGGCCCCGGGGGCACCATCGGCGTCCAACCTGACGAAAGTTGGGGAGCTGCGCCCCGAGGTGCTGACGAAAGCGCGTGGTGTCACCCGGCCCCTCCTTCGTAGATTCGGGGCATCACTTCGCAGCTCACCGAGGAGCAGACCATGACCGGACCCTCCACGGCCCTCCCCCGGCCCTCCGCCCGCCAGGTTCTCGGCGCCCGCGTCCTCCTGCGCTCCCAGAGCGCCCCGACCGCCGTGGCGGTCGGCGGCGGGCTGGCCGCCGGTGCCGTCCTGGGGCTGATGGCGCTGGCCTCGGCCGCACCGGCCCTGACCGATCCGACCGGCACCCCGGGCTGGGTACTGCTCACGGTCGCGGCGGTGATGCTGGCGGCCGCCGCCCTGTGCGCCCTGTGGCTACGCCACGAGGTCAGGTCCCTGCCGCGGGTGACCGAGACCGACCCGGCCCGCTACGCGGCGGCCCGCCTGCGGGCGGCGAGCGGCGCCCTCGGTCCGGACCCCGAGGAGAACGGCCTGGCCCGCCAGTTGACCGACCGTCTGGAGCGGCGGAGCGATCCCCGGGTCCACATGGTTCCGGTCTTCACGATCCTGGCCTTCGTCACGGTGCGCGCCCTCGTCGAGGTCGTCGGCCCGGGCTTCGAACCGCTGATGCTCCTCCAGCTCGTCCCGGCCCTCCTGATCCTGCTGCTGGTGATCCCCGTCTACCGCCACGGCCGGGCCCTGCACACCCGGTACGCGACCTTCCGCCGCGCCTACGACGCGGCCCGCGCCTGAGGGCCGGGACGGTGTCCAGCCGCGACCGGGGCCCGGGGCCGGGACCGCCGGAACCGCCGGAACCCCGACCGTCCCGGCCGGATCGGCTCAGGCCGACGGCGGAGCGCCGTTCACCCTTCGGGGGACGGACCTCGGATTGTCGTCCCGCAGCTCCGGCGGCAGCAGCGACTGCGGCACCGACTGGTACGTGACCGGACGCAGGAACCGGCGGATCGCCGTGCTCCCCACCGAGGTGTGCGCGGGTGCGGTGGTGGCCGGGTAGGGGCCGCCGTGCGTCATCGCGTGGGTGACCGCCACCCCGGTCGGCCAGCCGTTCCAGATCACCCGCCCGGCCACCGAGGCGCCCAGGGCCAACAGCGCCGGGGCCAACGGGTCGTCGTCCTGGCCGTGCACGGTGACGGTGAGCTGGCCGTGCAGCGCCCCGCCCACCTCCAGCAGTCGGCGTTCGTCGGCGTAGGTGACCACCAGGGTGGACGGCCCGAAGCACTCGGTGAGCAGCTCCTCGGAGTGCTCCAGCAGGGAGTCCAGGTCCGTGCGCAGCAAGGTGGGCGACCATCCCTCGGCGTCCTCCCGCCCGCGCACCAGCACCTCCGTGGACGGGTGCCCGGACAGCGTGTCCACCCCCCGCGCGAACCCCTCGTTCACCCGGTCGTTGAGCAGCGGCGCGGCCGCCCGGCCCGCGAAGTCCGCCACGAGCGCGTCGAGCGGGGCGTCCTCGGGCACGAACACCACCCCCGGCTTGGTACAGAACTGGCCCGAGCCCAGCGTGGCCGAGCCCGCGTAGCCCGCGAGGATCTCCGCTCCCCTGGCGGCCATCGCCGCGCGGGTCACGAAGACCGGGTTGACGCTGCCGAGTTCCCCGTAGAAGGGGATGGGCTCCGGACGCGAGACCGCGAGATCGTACAGGGCCCGCCCGCCGGAGATGGACCCGGTGAAGCCGACCGCACGCGTGAGCGGGTGGGTGACCGCGCGCCGCCCCGCCTCGAACCCGCTCACCAGGGCGAACACCCCCTCCGGCGCTCCGGCGTCCGCCAGCGCGCCCACCACCGTCTCGGCGGTGAGCCGGGCCAGCTCCGGGTGGCCGGGGTGGGCCTTCACCACCACCGGGCACCCGGCGGCCAGGGCGGAGGCGGTGTCGCCTCCGGCCGTGGAGAACGCGAAGGGGAAGTTACTGGCCCCGAAGACCACCACCGGGCCGAGCGGCACCAGCAGCCTCCGCAGGTCCGGGCGAGGCGTGCCCCACTCCGGGTCCTCGGGGTCGACCATCGCCTCCAGGTACCCGCCCTCCTCCAGCACGTCCGCGAACAGGCGCAGCTGGAAGGTGGTCCGGCCCAGCTCACCCCGGCAGCGCGCCTCGGGGTAGCGCGCCTCGGCCATCGCCACCGGGACCAGGGTCCCGGCCGCGGCGTCCAGGGAGTCGGCCACGGTCCGCAGCGCGCGGGCCCGGTCGGCGGCGGGCAGCGCGGCGTAGAGCGGGGCCGCTGCGGCCGCGCGCTCCAGCACGGCGTCGAGTTCCTCGGGTGTGGTGTCGGGGGCTGCGGTGGTCATGGCCAGAACCTCCTGGAGGGGTGCGTGCGCGGCGTCGGGCACGGGCCCCACGATGCCACGGCCGCCCTTCCGGGGGCACCACCGTGTCACCGACGGCGCGACACCACCACGGGCCAAAGCGACATAACACGGCACACCAGACCAAGGGCGCAACCCTGTCACCGGATTCGGACACCCCGCCCCACCTCGCGAAACACCGCCCACACTGACCCTGGGCACCCCCTCCCGAGGTTCCTCCGCACGAAACTGGAATTTCCCCGGAACCAGGTGATTCCGGAAAGGCATCATAGGTTTCGTGACGACTAATTCCCGAAGCTCAACGCCCCCGCGCGCACGACGGGCTCCCGGTACCAACAACGGAGCCGCCGCGGCGCGTGAGAGCCGTGGACCCGCCAGCGTCGCCAACGACGAACTCGCGTTCGCGCAGGCGCCCCTGCGCCGGCTCCCGGCCCAACAGCGCAGCATGGTCCGGGTCCAGCGCATGCTCGACTGCTGCGCCGCCCTCCTCGACGAGGTCGGCTACGACAACCTCTCCACCACCCGGATCGCCGAACGCGCCGGCGTGGCCATCGGCTCCGTCTACCAGTTCTTCCCCGACAAGAAGGCCATCACCCAGGCCCTCGGCCTGCGCTTCCTCGACCAGTTCAGCGCCCGCGTCACCGAACGCCTCGCCGACGCCTCGTTCACCCACTGGACGATCGCCGTCGACGCCATCATCGACGAGTACATCGACATGCACCGCAACGTGCCGGGCTTCCGCAGCCTGCACTTCGGCGACATCGTCGACCCCCGCCTGCTCAACGGCGGCAGCGACAACAACCGCGTGATCTCGGTGCGCCTGCGCCGGATCATCGTCTCCGTCACCGGCATTCCCGACGACGCCGAACTCGACCGTGCCATCCACGTCGCCGTCGAGGCCGCGGACGCCGTGCTCAAGCTCGCCTTCCGCGACAACCCCGAGGGCGACCCCGCGCTGGTGCACGAGGCCAAGCGCCTCGTGAGCAGCTACCTGTCCCAGTTCTCCGAACCGGACGGAGACGACCGCTCTTGGTAGTCGACACCACGGCGTCCACCGCCGCACCCGTCACCGGCACCGTCGCGGGCGTTCCCTTCCTCGCCCTGCCCCCGGCCTTCACCACCGCCGCCCCGGCGCCGCTCGTCCTCGGCCTCCACGCCTTCGAACCGCCGCGCAGCCAGGCCGCACTCGCCGGGGCCGTACCCATGGCCCCGCTTCCCGCCTGGCGCGTCCACCTCGGCCTGCCCCTGTTCGGAACCCGGCTCCCCGACGGCGGCGTCGCCGAGATCAACCGGCGGGGCGCGCACGACTACCTCGTCGACCTCTACGGCCCCGTGGTGGAACAGGCCGCGGCCGAACTTCCCCGGGTCGCCGACGAGCTCAGGTCCGCCTTCCCCGTCGCCGACACCCCCGTGGGCCTGCTCGGTGTGGGAGCCGGAGCCACCGCCGCCCTCCTCGCCCTGGCGGAGAGACGGCTGCCGGTGGGGGCGGCCGCCGTCATCAACCCCATCGTGGACCCGGCACACCTGATCACCGCCCGGGAACGCCGTACGGGCCGCCCCTACCAGTGGAGCGACCAGGCACGGTGGGCCCGCGCCCGGCTCGACCTGACCGAACACGCCGAAGCGCTCACCGGCACCGGGACCCCCGTGCTCATCGTCAACGGCGGCCGCGACGAGGTCTGCCCACCCGAACACGGCCGCGCCCTCCACGACGCCCTCACCCCGCCCGGCCCGGACCCAGCCGCCGAACATGCGCTCCGTCACATCGTGGTCCCCGACCTCGCCCACGCGATCGGCCCCGAGCCCGGCCTCGAACCGGGCCCGCTCACCCCCGCGGGCGTCCTCACCGACCGCGCCCTCACCGAGTGGTTCCACCTGCACCTGACCGCTTCCCAGCAGGTCCAGGCGCCCACGGACTCCTGACCGCCGCCCGGCCGGTCCCCGGAAGCCCCCAGCCCCCGCCCGGAGACCGGAGGCGTTCACCCACACCACCCCGTGGTCTCGCCCCGTGGCCGCTTCCCGGACTCCGCCGCGACAGTCGACACACGTTCCATGGGATCATCCAGTGGCGACCGCGTCCGCGGTCCCACCTGAGCCGCTTCGACTCATCCATCAGGAGGGCGAACCACGTGACGGAACCGGCACCGGTCATGGCCAGCGGGGTCGACAACGAGCGGTTGAACGCGCAGCTGCGCTTCCTCCTCGAAGTGGACAAACTCAAGCGCGTCCTGCGCCAGAACCTGCTGGTGGACGGCTCCCGGCGCGAGAACTCCGCCGAGCACTCCTGGCACCTGGCCCTGTCCGCCCGAACCTTCGCCGAATACGCTCCCGAGGGCACCGACATCGACCGCGCCACCCACATGCTCCTCCTCCACGACATCGTGGAGATCGACGCGGGCGACACCTTCCTGTTCGACCCGGTCAACACCGAGACGCAGGACGAGCGCGAACGCGCCGCCGCCGACCGCCTCTTCCCCCTGCTCCCGGAGGACCAGGCCGCCCACGCCCGCGAGCTGTGGGACGAGTTCGAGGCCCGTGTGACGCCGGAGGCGCGGTTCGCCCGCGCCGTCGACCGGCTGTCGCCCATGCTGGCCAACTGGCACAACGACGGCGGCGCCTGGGTGCGCTTCGGCGTCACCAAGGCACAGGTCCTGGAGAAGGTGAAGCTGGTGGCCGAGGGCTCCGAGGCCCTGGGCTCCTACGCGAACGCCCTGATCGAGGACGCCGACCGGCGCGGGTACTTCCGGGGCTGACCCCGGGCCCCGCGACGGCCCAGGACGGCTTCGGGGCGGCTCCCAGGCGTGGGCCGGTGGGTCAGACCCGGCCCATGAGGAGCTGGACCGCCGCGGTCAGACCGACGGCGACCAGGACCATGCGCAGCGCGGTCGGGCTGAGCCTGCGCCCGAAGTTGGCTCCCAGGTAGCCGCCGACGATCGTCCCGGCCGCGATGAGGCCCACCACGGGCCACGCGGGCGACGCGAGCACGATGTAGAACACCGCCGCCGTGCCGTTGGCGATGGTGGCCAGGGCGTTCTTCAGGGCGTTGAGCCGCTGGAGGTCGTCGTCCAGGGTCGCGCCGAGCAGGCTGACCAGGATGATCCCCTGTGCCGCCGCGAAGTACCCGCCGTAGGTCCCCGCCCCGTAGGCGCCCAGCGGCATCAGGACACCGCCGTTCTTCGACGCGGGCCTGCGCGCCCGTACCCACTTGGTGATGCGGGGCTGGAAGATGATCAGCACGCACGCGCCACCGATCATGAACGGCACCACGGACTCGAACACGCCCGCGGGCAGGTAGATGAGCAGCATCGCGCCGGTGATCGCCCCGAAGAACGACATGGTGCCGAACCGGATCAGCCGGGACCGCTGCCCGGCCAGTTCGCGCCGGTAGGCGATGGTGCCGCTGAGCGTTCCGGGGGCCAGCCCGATGCTGTTGGACACCGTGGCGGTGATCGGCGGGTAGCCGAGTGCCAGCAGGACCGGGAAGGTGAAGAGCGTCCCCGAACCCGCGATGGCGTTGATCCCGCCGGCGGCGACCCCGGCGAGCAGGATGGCCACCGCCTCCCAGAGTTCCATGGCCGCGCCCCCAGATCCCCCCTCGACCGTCGAGGGCCAGAACAGACTACGAGACCGGGTCGCGGCGCCCCGGGGCCGGGGCCTGAGCAGCGGGGGTGACCGGAGCCACACGTGACCGGGGGCGATGCGCCGGGAGGGCGCGGACACGGGGTCCGACACGCGTGTGGGCCCCGCCGATTCCCCGGCGAGGCCCACACGGTCCGGGCGCGGCCCGGTCGGCGCGGATCAGGTCGGGATCTTCACGACCTCGTTCTGGATGCGGTCGAAGGCCGTGCTGACGCCCTGGAGCGCCTTGCCCATCTCCGCCGGGACCACCCACACCTTGTTGGCGTCGCCCTTGGCGATCTCCGGGAGCTTCTGGAGGTACTGGTAGGCGAGCACGTCCGGGTCGACCCGGCTGGTGTGCAGCGCCTTGAACACCATGTGGATGGCGTCGGCCTCACCGCGGGCACGCAGCGTCTGGGCGTCCGCGTCGGCCTTGGCCGTGAGCATCTGCGCCTCGGCGTTACCCTTCGCCCGCAGCACCGAGGAGGAACGCTCACCCTCGGCCCGCAGCACGGCGGCCTGCTTCTCACCCTCGGCGCTGAGCAGCTGGGCGCGCTTCTCACGGTCCGCGCGCATCTGCATCTCCATCGCCTCCTGCACGGAGGACGGCGGCTCGATGCCCTTGAGCTCGATCCGGCTGATCTCGATGCCCCAGTCGCGAGTGGCCTCGTCCAGCACGGACTTGAGCTCGCGGTTGATCTCGTCCCGGGAGGTGAGCGTGCCCTCCAGGTTCATGCCGCCGATCACGTTGCGCAGGGTCGCGAGCGTGAGCTGCTCGACCGCCTGGATGAAGTTGGCGACCTCGTAGGTGGCGCGGTAGGCGTCGACGACGCGGATGTAGACCGCCGAGTCGACCTCGACGGCCAGGTTGTCCTCGGTGATGGCGGACTGCGGCGGGAAGCTGACCACCTGGACTCGGCGGTCGATCCGTTCGCGGACCTGGTCCACACCGGGAATCACGATGTTGAAGCCGGAACTGAGGGTTCGGTGGAACTTACCGAACCGCTCGACGACGTCCTCCATCGAGTGCGGAACGATGCGCACACTTCGCCAGAAGATGATGAGGAGTACGGCGACGAAGAGAACGACGATGATGATCGGGGCCATGGGTTAACCCACCCTCCCGACGCACCGGGCAACGGTGTTCAACAGCGGCATCTGCGACAGCTCCGGATCTCCTGACGGGGGGCGGTGTGGGAGCGGACCGCACCCTCGCGGCTCGCCGGGGGTTCGTCAAAGCGCGCCGAAATAGAGCGATCCGCTCACTGAACGTTGACGCTACCCCATACCCTCTGGGACAACCACATCCGGACGGAAATAGGTTTTACGGACAATACATTCCGCGCATATAAACGCCCCCTATTTCCTAGACGGCCTTCGCCGTCCACCGGTCACCGTCACGCTCCACCTTCAACGTGAGACCGAAGGTCTCCCCCAGGTTGTCCGCCGTCATGACCTCGTCCAACGGCCCGGCCTGCACGACCCGGCCGTCCCGCACCAGCAGCACGTGCGTGAAACTCGGCGGGATCTCCTCCACGTGGTGCGAGACCACCACCAGGGCCGGAGCCATCACATTGGCCGCCAGCTTGCTCAGGCGGCGCACCAGGTCCTCACGGCCCCCCAGGTCCAGACCGGCGGCGGGCTCGTCCAGCAGCAACAGCTCCGGGTCGGACATCAGCGCGCGGGCGATCAGCACCCGCTTGCGCTCGCCCTCGGACAGGGTGTGGAACTCGCGGTCCGCGAGTTCGGCCACCCCCCAGTGCCCCAGCAGGGCCCGCGCCCGACCGTAGTCGGGGGACCCGTACTCCTCACGGAACCGGCCCAGGTAGCCGTAGGCGGCGCTCACGACCAGGTCCAGGACGGGCGTCCCCGGCTCGATCCGACCGGCCACCGACGCACCCGCGTAGCCGATCAGCGGCCGCAGCTCGAACACGTCCACGCTCCCGAGGCGCTCCCCCAGGATCTCCACCCCGCCCTCGGTGGGGTACAGCTGGCTGGAGGCCACGTTCAACAGGGTGGTCTTGCCAGCCCCGTTCGGGCCGAGCACCACCCAGCGCTCGCCCTCCGACACCGACCAGTCGACGCCCTCCAGCAGCGGCTCGCCGCCCCGCCGTACCGTGACCCCGTTCAGGCCCAGAACACGCCCGTCCATCATCCTCCTATCGTCACGTCCCACGCCGGTGCACGGGCCGCCCTACCCTGAAGTAATGCATCTGACGTCCGCACCGCTCGTCGCCTGGGGCAACGCCTGGCTGTCCGGACACGTCGGGTTGGACGACGCCGTCGACGCCGTCGAGCGCCGGAGCGGCCCCAACCTGATCGGGACAGTACCTCCAGGAGACCTGCCCTTCGACACCGGCGTACCGCTGCGGACCGCACTGGTACGCCTCCGTGGCCTGGGACTCTCCGGCTTCCGGCTCGCGTTGCCCACCTGGGGTGACCCGCTCGGTCTGGTGGGCCCGGCCGAACTCAACCAGGCCGCCGTCGAGGCTCAGGAAGGGGTGCTGGTGCGGCTCTCCGACCGACAGGTGGGACTCGTGCCCTCCGCCGACCGGCGTGGTTCATCCTACGTGGGCGTCTCGTGGGCCCCGTATCCGGCGAACGACTCACGGCCCCAGGTGCCCGACCTGCCCGAGGCCGAACGGCAGCTGAAGCTCACCCTGCTCCACGTGGTCCGGGAGATGGAGGCCGTGGACGACGTCGCGGGCTTCTCGCCGACCGTGCACGGGGCCCTGGGCGACTCCGGTCCCCCGCTCCTCGCCCACGGATACCCCGCGAGGGCCCACCGCGTCGCGGCCCAGGCCGTACGGCTCGCGAAGATCGTGGAACTGGCCGAGCCCGCGTCCGGCCGGGGCCTCACCGCCCACCAGGCCGACGCCCGGGGGCGGGCGCTGCGCGAGCTGGACCACGCGGTCCGGCGCGCCCTCGTGGCGGCCCACGCGGCCCTGGAGCCCCACGGCCCGTGAGGCTTCCGGGGCCCGGGAACACCCGCAGCCCGCGACAGGTCGTCCGAATGGGACCCTGGGAGGAGCGCCGGGTTTTCTCGGGGTGAAGCCAGGGGATTCACCTGATCCGTCAGTCGACCGTTCGGGCCGATACTGAGAGGGAGAACCCACCAAGGAGGAGAGCCGCCATCATGCAACCCGAGCACATCCGAGCTTCGGACGCGGACCGCGACCAGGTTGCCGAACGGCTCCGTGAGGCCCTCGCCGAGGGGCGGATCAGCCCCGTCGAGCACGAGGAGCGGCTCGACACCCTGTACCGCGCCAAGACCATCGGCGAACTGGCCCCCATCACGGCCGACCTCCCCTCCGGCGCCTCCCCCGGCTTCCCGGGAACCCCCGGCTTCCCCGGCGTCGCCTCCTCGGAGCGCACGGACAGCGGCATGGAGATCCTCGGCAGCGAGGCCCGCGACCTCGCCGGGCAGAGCAAGGGTTCGGAGAACCTCGTCGCGGTCTTCGGCGGCTGCGAACGGCGCGGGCGGTGGCTGGTGGAACCCCGCACCAACGTGTCCGTGCTGTGCGGTGGCGTCGAACTCGACCTGCGCGAGGCCGTTCTCAGCCAGCACGAGGTGACCATCCAGGTCGCCGTCATCATGGGCGGCCTCGACATCACGGTCCCCCACGGGGTGCGAGTGATCAACAACACGTCGGCGATCCTCGGCGGCACCGACCTCCACGGAACCGATCAGGTCACCGATCCCAACGCGCCCGTCGTGCGTCTGACCGGGACCTGCATGCTGGGCGGGGTCGACGTGAAGGCGAAGAAGGTCAAGAAGAAGCGCAAGGGCCGCCGCGACAAGTGAGCACCCGGTGTCCACATAGTGAACGAGCTGGGAAAACCCAGGACCCTGCCCGTCACTTCCGACCCACGGGCGAGTACCGTGGGTATCGCCATGAGTGATGAATCCACGTTGTTGGTCACGATGACCGGGCGCGATCGCCCTGGCATCAGCGCACGCCTTCTGAGCACCCTCTCCGTCTTCCCCGTCACCATCGTCGACCTCGAACAGGTCGTGCTGGGCGGTCGGCTGGTCCTCGGCGCCGTCCTGGAGGTCGACCAGCGCGTCGCCCCCGGGGTGAGCGGGAGCCGGGTCTTCGAGGAGATCAGGTCGGCCCTCGACAAGACCGCCATCGACCTCGACATGGACGTCGAGTACGGCCGGGGCGGCGGACGCGTCAACGAGTCCTCCGCCGAGCGCCTGCACGTCACCGTCCTCGCCGCGCCCCTGCGCCCCGGAGCGCTCGGCGCGATCACCTCGTGCGTCGCCCGTTCCGGCGCCAACATCGACCGGATCGAACGGCTCTCCGGCTACCCGGTGACCTCCGTGGAGATGGAGATCTCCGGAGGCAACCCGGACCAGCTCCGCGCCGAACTGGCGATGGAGTCGGCCACCCAGGGCGTCGACGTCGCCGTCCAGTCCAGCGGCCTGCACAGGCGCGGCAAACACCTGATCGTCATGGACGTCGACTCCACCCTCATCCAGGGGGAGGTCATCGAACTCCTGGCCGCTCACGCGGGCTGCGAGGAAGAGGTCGCGAAGGTCACCGAGGAGGCCATGCGCGGCGAGCTCGACTTCGAGGAGTCGCTCCGCCGCCGGGTGTCCCTCCTCAAGGGCTTGGACGCCTCGGCCATCGACCTCGTCCGCGACGAGATCCAGCTGACCCCCGGCGCCCGTACCCTGGTGCGCACCCTCAAACGGCTCGGCTACGAGTGCGGCATCGTCAGCGGAGGCTTCACCCAGATCACCGACGTCCTCGTGGAGAGGCTCGGCCTGGACTACTCGGCCGCGAACACGTTGGAGATCGTTGACGGCAGGCTCACCGGGTCACTGGTCGGCCCCGTCATCGACCGCAAGGGCAAGGCCACCACACTCCAACGCTTCGCCGAAGAGGCCGGAGTCCCCCTGGAGCAGACCGTGGCGGTCGGCGACGGCGCCAACGACCTCGACATGCTCCAGACCGCGGGCCTCGGCGTGGCCTTCAACGCCAAGCCGGTGGTACGGCAGCAGGCGGACACGTCGGTGAACGTGCCCTACCTGGACACCATCGCGTTCATCCTGGGCATCACGCGCGAGGAGATCGAAGCCGCGGACCTGCACGGCTGACGGCCGCAGGTTGGGCGGATGGGTCACGGCCAAGCAGTTTACCCGTGGGTTGTGGTTGATGTGAGCTGTGGGTACAGGGCCTGTGGTTGATGTGAGCTGTGGGTACAGGGCCTGTGGTTGCCGTAGCGCGAGGGTTCTACGGCCAACCCGCTTATCCCTTTGGGCCGGTAGGTCCTGTGCCGCTTACTGCGTACCCCTTGTGCGTTGAGCACTCTGGTCAGGGCGGGGTGTGCGCGTGGTGCTCTGCCCGGACCGCACTTGGCGGTTGTGTTTTCGTGTGACACGACTGGCAGGAAAGGGCCAAGCACGGCACCGGGCCACCCCCCAGGACAACTGATGTGTTCGAGAGATGCGTGTCCCCCGGACTGGTAAAAACCCCCGCCGTCCGGGCGCCGCCTGCCGCTCTACGGCCAACCCGCTC
>NZ_JBIAGA010000024.1:0-58223 GCF_042869555.1 Nocardiopsis sp. NPDC006938
GGTTGCACCACTACAATCACCACCGGTTCCACACCGCCATTGGCGGCCCTCCCGCCTCCCGCGTACCTAACCTCTCAGGTCAGTACACCTAGGGCGACGGGCACGTATCGCCTCGGACGCGAGGTAGCGGGTACACGCCAGCTCGCAGAGTTTCAGGTAACGGGGCGCCATCAGCGCACACCTCCGGTACGGGAAGCCGCTGGATGAGGGCGGCGATGGATGAGTACGTCTCCATACTTCACTCGAAACTTTTAAATCGCAAGACCCAAATCAAGATACAGTGATCCGAACGAACGTGATGGGGAGTTGCGAAATGTCTGGTTCCGGTTGTGCGGCGATACCATCGGCGGCAGATCCAAGGGAGGTCGATTTGAGCAGCCCATCCGTGGCCAGACGGCAGCTATCAGCGCAAATGCGCGCGAAGCGAATCGCCACGGGCAAGACCATCGAGCAGGTTGCTGAGGACCTTGAGTGGTCGAGCACGAAGGTCTCGAACATTGAGACCGGCCGGTCGAAGAAGCCCGCTGTGACGGACATCCGTGTGTTGCTCGATCTATACAAGGTTCGTGACTCCGCAGAGCGGGAGGCGATCCTCACCCTGGTACGTCAGTCTCGGGAGAGCGGGTGGTGGAACCGCTACGGTGACGCGATCGGTGGCCCGTACACCTCCTACGAGGCTGGGGCGACCGGTATTAGGATCTTCGAGCCGCAGTACATTCCTGGCCTCTTCCAGACGGAGGCCTACGCTGCCGCAGTCGCCCAGGCGACCCTCATTCGCGATCCAGACGACATCGCCAGAGCAGTCGAAGCCCGGATGCGCCGCCAACAACTGCTCACGCAGCTGGACCCGCCGACCGTGTGGGCGGTGATCCACGAGGCCGCCCTACTCATGCTGCGATCGCATCCGGAGCTGTTTTTCCCGCAGGTTGACCGGCTTATCGAGCTGTCCGAAGCTCCGAACAACGTGACTATCCAGGTGCTCACCACGGGTGCGGGGCTGCATGCTGGGATGGGAGGGCCGTTCGTGATCCTGGACTACGAGGACGCCGCAGCGATCACGTTCCTGGAGACAAACACGGATGGCCTCTACTTGGAGAAGCCCACTGAGGTTACGCGGTATCGCCAGTCCTTCGACCGGCTGGTCGCCAAAGCCCTCGATCCAGATGAAGTGCCCGCGTACCTGCGGGCTCTGGCCGCCTAGAAAGTCACGACCATGTACTCATCCACCGACAGTCAGCTCGAGTTCCGTAAATCGAGCTACAGCAATCCGTCGAACTGCGTCGAGTACGCCGACGCCGGGGGAGGGACAGCCGCTGTGCGGGACTCCCAGAACCCGGAGGATGGCCACTTCTTGCTCTCCGGGCAGGAGTGGGGGGCGCTTCTGGGTGCCGTTCGACGCGACTAGGCTGCGAAAGCAGTGGGGCCCCGACATGTACCTGTCGGGGCCTCTGCGTACTCATCCAGAAGCAACGTATCCGCTGTGTGGTGAGCGAAAAAGTAGCCCGGCTGGCCGCAGTTGGACAGAGACTCGGGACGTTCTCCTCTGTGCGGAGGGCCCAGAGGCGGGCAGGACAGTGCATGAAGCCGTCCATGTCCCCACCCTCAGCGGAGGTCCCACCCATGCGCCCCGACACCACCGAACTCAACTTCCGCAAGAGCAGCTACAGCGGTGCCCGCACGCAGGACTGTGTCGAGGTTGCCGACATCCCCGGCGCCTCGGCTGTGCGTGACACCCGGAACCGCGATGCCGGGCACCTCACGTTCTCATCGGCGCAATGGGCTGGGCTGGTGGTCACGGTGAAGGCCCCCTCGTAGAACAGGCGGGAGGCCTGACCGCGCGGCGGCCCGGGCCCTCCTGAACCCGGTCCCCTCCCTCGTTCCCGGCCCCGCCCCTGGCCTTGGATGCCTGCTACCGGAACGAGCGATCCGATGATTTCGGGGATCTTCTTGAGCACACCCTCGTTGGGAGAAGGGCCCGAGTCGTCATGGCCAACCCAGGCAGGGCACAGGCCGAGGGCCGCATGAGGCATGGATGATCTATTCGACATGGCCCGCAGGAAACGGGTCACCGGCACTGGTGAGCGGAGGTATCGCGTGGGACTGACCTCATGGGAGACCGAGTTTTCGAGCTTGGACGGTCTCCGGTTGAAGGGGACCTTCACCGCGGGGGAGGGAGCTGTGGCGCCCACTCACGTGGTGGTGTTGGTACACGGTGGCGGCGTGGACCGTGAAGAAGGGGGGTTCGCGTCCCGCATGGCAGACGGGCTCGCACGAGCAGGGGCGGCGTCTCTACGGTTCGATCTTCGCGGCCACGGCAGTAGCCAGGGAGAGCAGAAGGACCTCACCCTCTCGGGCGTGGTGAACGACATCCGCTCCGCAGTTGAGCATGCGCAGGAACAGGTACCCGGCGCTCCAGGAGGTGTCTCGCTGCTCGGGGCGAGCTTCAGTGGAGGGCTGAGCGCCTTCTACACCGCGCACTACCCAGAGTCGATCACCGCACTTGTTCTGGTGAATCCGTTGATCGACTACAAGAAGCGGTTCATCGACGACAAACCCTACTGGGAAGCCGACCGTATCGCTCCCGAAGAGGGCGAAGCTCTTCTCCAGAACGGTTTCGTCCCGCACTCACCAACGTTCCGGCTCGGTCGAGCCCTGCTGAACGAGGTGTTCTACATACGACCTGACCAGGCGCTGTCTTCAGTGCGGTGTCGGACCCTGGTGATCCATGGAACTGCGGACAGCTTCATTCCAGTCGAGAGCTCTCGTCGTGCGGTGGAACAGATCGCGGGCCCGGCGAGGCTGTGGGAGATCGAAGGAGCCCAACACGGCATCGCCATCCCCAATGATCCCGGATACGGTGACCCGCAGACCCAGAAGTGGCAGGCCGAAGCCATCACTGAAGTCTCCGAGTGGGTCACTCAGTCGCGAGCGTGATCTCCTGGATGGTGTCGCGCACCACCGACCGGTTGCGCCACGGACGCAACCGGTCGGATAGCCGCCCCAACTCCTGGAGAGTGCGGCGCGACCCGACTCGCTGGGCGGTGGGCAAGGCCATGAGCGCGGTCTCGCAGGCTCTCTCCGGGGCTCCCGCGTCGGCCAGAGTCAGCGCTTGGAGCGAGCTGAAGTAGCGGCGGCCCGGGCCCTCCTGAACCCGCCCCCTCCCTCGCCCCCGCCCCTGGCGCCACTTGGGAGTGGCGCGCGGTGGATGCGGCCGCCCACATCCGGCGCCAGGTCGAGATGAGTACGGGATGTGGACACCCACAGAACCGAGCATGCGTCCCACACCTCCGGTTAGGCCCCTCGCGCCCCCTCCGGCACCCGCTCCGCACCGTCGCCGGAGGGCACGGTCAGCAGTCGAATCCCGTACGCCGCCACCACCGCGCACCCCACGGCGACCACTCCCCCCAGCCAGCCGCCCGCGTACGTCTCCCCCATGAACAGCACCCCCACCAACGCGGCCGCGACCGGGTTGGCCAGGGTGGTCACCCCCAGCGGCGCGCCCAGATCCATCCCCTGGTAGGCGGCCTGAGCGAGCAGGAGCCCGAAGACCGCCAGCACCGCCGTCGCCGCGCTCGACGGATGCGCCAGACCCACCACCAGGCCGTCCTCGAAGGCCCACACGGCGGTCTTCACCATCGCCGCCGAAACCCCGAACGCCACCCCGGCCGCCCCCGCCAGCAGGTAGGCGCGCCAGGCCGTCGACGACAGCCGCCCCGCACCCCAGGCCGTCGCGGCGAGCAGCACCGCGGTTCCGGCTCCCACCAGCGCCGCGTCCCCGTAGGACAGGACCCCGCCCGCGTCACCGGTGACGGTGACCGCGAGCAGAACCCCGAGCGCAGCCATCGTGTAGGCCGCGCCCCGCCACTCCGCACCACTCACCCTCCGGTGGGACAGCCGCGCCGACCACGGGATACCGAGGACCAGCACCAGGACACCCAGCGGCTGGACGACGGTCAGCGGCGCGAAGCTCACCGCGGCCACCTGGAACCCGGCCCGCCCCCCGTTGAACACCAGCGACACCCACCACAGGGGGTGTCGGAGCAGCGCTCCGATCTGCCGTCCGGTGGTGAGCGGCCCGGTCACGCGAACGGCGAGTCTGCGCTGCGCGACCGCCGCCACCGTGTACGCGACACACGACAGGACGCCGAACCCGATGCCGAGCCAGAGTCCGTAGGACAGAGCGGTCATACGCCCCATCTTCCCGGATTCCGTGAGCGGGAGACAAAGGCACGAAGTCCCCTCCGCGATCCGGTTCCGGGCCCGGACCTCACGCCCGGTCCCCGACCGGGACCGTGCCCCGGTACAGGGCGGACACCACCCCCTCGATGTCGGGCTCGCGAAGGGTCAGGTCGGCCACCTCGTGCGCGCTCGTGACCCGCGAGATCACCCGGGCCGGGTTGTCGGAGAGCTCCAACCACTGGCGCGGGCCCTCCACCCGGACCGTGACCGCTCCCTCCACCTCGATCGCGGCCGCCGGAACCGCCAGGTCGACCACCAGCACGCGCGGGGTGGGAACGGTGGCGCGCAGCTCCGGCAGGTCACCGTCGAAGGCGAGGCGCCCCTTGTCGATCACCATCACCCGGTCGCAGAGCCGCTCGACGTCCCCCAGGTCGTGCGTGGTGATGAGGATGGTGGTGCCCCGCTCCCGGTTGATCCGCAGCAGGAACTCCCGGATGGTCGACTTGCTGACCACGTCCAGACCGATGGTCGGCTCGTCCAGCACCAGTAGCCGGGGGGCGTGCAGCAGGGCGGCGGTGAGGTCGCCGCGCATCCGCTGCCCCAGGCTGAGCTGGCGGACGGGGGTGTCCAGGAAGGGCTCCAGCTCCAGGAGTTCGGTGAGCTCGGCCAGGCGCTCGGCGTGCGACTCCGCGGGCACCCGGTACAGGTGCCGGGTGAGGGTGAGGCTGTCGCGCAGCGGAAGGTCCCACCAGAGCGTGGTGCGCTGGCCGAACACGACGCCGATGTCCCGGGCCAGGCGCGTGCGCTGGCGGGACGGGTCCCGCCCGACCACCCGGACGCTGCCCGAGGTGGGGGTGAGGATGCCGGTCAGCATCTTCATGGTGCTGGACTTGCCCGCGCCGTTGGGCCCCAGGTAGCCGACGATCTCCCCGCTCCGCACGGTGAAGGTGACGTCCCGGACGGCGCTCACGGTGCGCCGGGTGCGACGCAGGAACGGGCCTTCGGAGAGGACGAAGTCGCGGCCGAGCCCGACCGCCTCGATGATCGGTTCGGCCCCGGGGGCCGGGCCGGGCGTGGACGTCTCCTCCGGAGAGGTCGCGCCGGTCGCGGCGGTCGCTCCCCCGGGGGCCGGTTCGGCCGCTGCGGGCGGTTCGGCCCCGTTCGCCAGCTCGCCCCCGGTGGCCGGTGCGGTCGTGGTGGTCGGTTCGGTCGTGGTGGTCGGTTCGGTTTCGGACATCGGTCAGCTCCCGGTGGATCGGTAGTGGCGCAACCCGAACCGCCACAGCAGTGCGGCTCCGGCGCAGGCGAGGACGGCGACGGCCGGGCCCGCGTAGCGCAGGGCCTCCGGCATGCCGAGGGGATCGGGGCGGTCGAGGACGAGCAGGACGGGCTGCCAGCTCACGAAGGCCAGCGGCACCACGTAGGTCACCGACCGGACGATCTCCCGGCCGTAGATCGCCAGCGGGTACTCGGTGAGCGCCTGCCCGCCGTAGGTGAGCGCGTTGGCGGCCTCGCGGGCGTTCGCGACGAAGAACTGCAGACACGCGGTGGCCACCCAGACGGCGCCGCAGATCAGCACCCCGGAGACCATCATCACCAGGAGCAGGAGCGCCTTGCCGGGCGTCCAGTCCACGTCGGTGTTGGCCACGGCGACCCCCAGCACCACCAGGGCGGGGACGACCTTGCCGAGGCGTCGGGGGGAGAACTCGTCCGCGGCCAGCTGGACCAGCGGGGAGACCGGGCGGACGAGCATGGCGTCCAGGGAACCGGTGCGGATGTGCTGTCCGAGCCGTTCCACCGCGCCCATGAACAGGTCGGCGAGACCGAAGGCGCTGGCCGCCAGCGCGAACACCATGAGCCCCTCGTACACCGTGAACCCCGCCAGGGTCCCGGCATGCCGAAACACGATCACCACGGCTCCGACCTGGGCGAGCACGCTCGCCGCGACGGCCAGCGACATCATCGCGAGCGAGGCCGGGTACTGCGCGAAGGCGCGCACCCAGATCCAGGCCAGCCTGCGGTAGTCGTCGATCGGCCGGAGGACGCCAGCGGCGGCGCGGGCCAGGAGCCGACGGCGCGCCGGGACCGGCGTGCGGATCTCAACCACCCTGGATCACCACCCTGCGCGCGGCCCGGCCGGTCAGCCAGGCGGAGAACACGAGCAGCGCCGCGGCCCACCACGCCTGGAGTACCAGCCCGCCGAACGCGCCCCCGAACGGCGGCGACTCCTTGCCGAGCAGGATCTCCGCCGGGATCTGCACCATGGACGCCCACGGCAGCAGCCGCAGCACGTCGCCGAGCGCGGGCGGGAACAGGGCCAGCGGCAGCAGCATCCCCGCGGCCACCGGCGCGACCAGGCCGCTCGCGGTCCACAGCCCCCGGCTGTCCACCAGCCAGAACCCGCTCAACGAGCACAGGTAGCGCAGCGCGAACCCGATCAACGCGGCGAGCACCACCGACAGCACGACCGCGACCGCCCGGGCGGGGGTGTCCGGCAGGGCGACGTCGAACAGCAGGAGGCCGACGCAGAAGGTCGGTACACCTCGGAAGAGGAAGGTGAAGGTGGCCCGGCCGAGGTCCTGGGCCAGCCACCAGCCCAGGAGCGAGACGGGGCGGAGCAGGTCCGTGGCCACGTCGCCGTCGCGCACGCGTTCGGCGAGGTCGAGGGAGGGAGCGGTGTTGACGATCAGGGTGACGGCGATCAGCGCCTGCCCGACGAACACCTGGGTGACGGCGTCCCCGGCGTCGTACCCGTTGATCTCGGGGCGGGCGGAGAACACGGCCAGGAGCACCATGGCGTTGATGGCGCCGAAGACCGCGTTGGTGAAGGCTCCGGCGACGAGCGCGGCGCGGTAGGTCGAGTGGCGGCGCAGCCCGCGGACGTACACCGCTGTGTGGACACGCACGTGGTCTCACTCCTTTCACTGGAGGGGTGGTCGGAGGCAGGGGCAGGAGGACGGGGCGGGAGGACGGGGCGGGAGGACGGGGCGGGCGGTGTGGAGGCGGTGCCCGGCGGGGTCCGTGGCCGGAGGCGGGCGGTGCCCGGGACGTCCTCCCGGAGGCCGGTCCGGGACGGCTGGCGACGGCGCCCCGGCACCGGGCTCAGCTCCCCGTGGAGCGGTAGCGGCGCAGACCGAACCGCCACACGCCCGCCGCCGCCAGCGCGAGGGCGACCGCCACGACCGGGGCGAGGAAGCGCAGGAAGTCCGGCAACCCGGTGGGGTCCGGGCGTCCCAGCAGGTGGAGGGCGGGCTGCCAGCTCACGAAGGCCAACGGCACCACGAAGGTCACCGCCCCCACCAGGCCGCGCCCGTAGATCGCCAACGGGTACTCGGTGAGCGCCTGCCCGCCGTAGGTGACCGAGTTGGCCGCCTCCCGGGCGTCCGTGGCGAAGAACTGGACGCAACTCGCGAGCAACCACACCGAGGTACAGATGACCACCCCCGACACGAGCAGCACGGGCAGCATGAGGACCCGCCCCGCCGTCCAGTCGATGTCGCACGCCACCAGCGCGAACACCAGGACGACCAGCGACGGGACGATCCGGCCGAAGCGGCGCGGCGAGAACTGGTCGGCGGCCAGCTGGAGCAGCGGTGAGACCGGGCGGACCAGCATCGTGTCGAGAGTTCCCGTGCGGATGTGGTCGCCGAGGTGGTCCACCGTCCCCGCGAGCAGCTGGGCGGCGCCGAAGGAGAACGCGGCCAGCGCGTAGACGAGCAGCCCCTCGTACACCGTGAACCCGGCCAGGGTCCCGGCGTGGCGGAACACCACGACGACGGCGCCCATCTCGGACAGCGTCGCCAGCGTGATCCCGAGGGTGAACAGCGACAGCGCCATCGGGTACTGGGAGACGGCGCGGGTCCAGGTCCAGGCGAGCCGGAGGTAGGTGCGCAGCTCCGCTCCCACGTGCGGCGGCGGGACCCGGTGGCGATCGGACCCGTGCCCGTGCCCGCGGCCGGGGGCGGTGATCGTGTCAGCCACCCTGCACCACCACCCTGTGCGTGGCCCGACCGGTCAGCCAGGCGGCCAGGGCGAGCAGCGCGGCCGCCCACGCGGCCTGCAACGCGAGCCCGCCAAGGACACTCCCTCCCGGCAGGGTGTCCTTGCCGAGGAAGACCTCCGCCGGGATCTGCACCATGGCCGCCCACGGCAGCAGCCGCAGCACGTCCGCGACGGGGGTCGGGAAGAGCGTGAGCGGGAGCAGCGCTCCGGCGAGGACCGGCCCGGCCGGTCCCATCACGGCCCACACGCCCCGGGTGTCCATGAGCCAGAACCCCGCCACCGAGTACAGGTAGCGCAGCGCGAAGCTCACCACGACGGCCAGCCCGAACGACCCCAGGGTGAGGAGCCAGCGCAGCGGGTCCCCCGGCAGGGCCAGGGTGAACAGCAGCGCGCCGAACACGAAGGTGGGCACGCCGCGGAAGACGAGGTCGTAGGTGGACCGGCCCAGGTCCTGGGCCAGGTACCAGCCCAGGAGCGGAACGGGACGGAGCAGGTCGACGCCGACCGCGCCGGTGCGGATGCGTTCGCTGAGGTCGAGCGCGGGCCCCATGATGGCGAGCGGCGCCAGCAGCGCCTGGGCGACGAACACCTGGGTGACGGCGTCGGTGGCGTCGTACCCGTTGATCTCGGGCCGGGCCTCGAACAGGGCGAGCAGCACCATGGCGTTGATCGCGCCGAAGACCGCGTTGGTGAGGACTCCGGCGGCGGTGGCCGCGCGGTAGGTGGAGTAGCGGCGCAGCCCTCGGGCGTACACCGCGCAGTGGACACGCACGGGCGTGGCTCCCTGGCAGCTGGTGAACGTGCAGAAGCGTCCGCTCTCCGCCGCTGGCCTTGGGGGCCGCGGGGAGACACGGGTTCGGCACGTCCCTGGGCCGGGAGGCCAGGTCCGGGTCGCCGCGAAGCAGTGACGTTAGCACGGAGCCCGGCGGGTCGTCACCGTTTTCGCGAACGGGCCGGTGTCAGCCGCGACCGGCGAAGGGCATCTCGCGGGCCATCACGGTGACGGTCGGCACGTTCACGTCCAGGGGCAGGGAGACGATGTGCGCGATGGTGTCGGCGACGTGCGCGACGTCGATGGTGGGCTCCGCACGGACCGACCCGTCGGCCTGGCGGGCGTTCGCCCCGAACCCGGCGGTCATCGCGGTGGCGGCGTTGCCGACGTCGATCTGCGTGCAGGCGATGCCGTGGCCCCGGAGGTCGAGGTTGAGCGAGGCGGTGAGGCCGCTGATCGCGTGCTTGCTGACGGTGTAGGCCACGCTCGACGGCCGGGGGACGTGCGCGGAGATCGAGCCGTTGTTGATGATCCGCCCACCTCCCGGGGTCTGCGCCCGCATCATCCGAGCGGCCTCGCGGGCGCAGTTGAGCGACCCGGTGACGTTGGTGTCGAGGACCTCCCGCCAGGCGTCGTCCTCGATCTCGTCCACGGAGGCCGCCGGACCGAACACCCCGGCGTTGTTGAAGAGCACGTCCACGCGCCCGAAGCGCTCCCGGACGGCCGCGAAGAGCGCGCCGACCGACTCCGAGGAGGTCACGTCGGTGTCGACCACCACGGCACCGGGGCGCTCCCCCGCCGTCTCCTCCAGGGTCTCCCGGCGCCGCCCCGCCAGTACGACGGAGTGGCCGTCGCCGAGCAGCCGACGGGCCGTCTCGCGGCCGATCCCGGCGCCGGCTCCGGTGATCACGATGACCTTGTGGTCGTTGACTGCTGGTCCCATGGTCGGCTCCCCACGTTCGTCGCGGCCCACCCCGGGGCCGTCAGCTGGAGACTACCGACACGGGGGTCACGGGGAGGAGGTTGTCCACAGCCTGTGGACAACATCATCCCGCGTGAACGCCTCCACACGGCACGCTCCGGTGGGAGGACTCCGTGCGGCACACCCCCACCGGTCCGCGCCGGATCAGATCCCGTCCGCCGCCTCGAAGAACCACGCCACCGCGACGGCCCCGGGATCGAGGACCTCCTGTGCGCGTTCCCCCAGGTAGCTGGCGCGACCCCGGCGCGCCACCATGCCACTGGTCGACTCCGCCCCGGCCCGGGCCGCCACGGCCGCCTCCCCCACGGCCACACGCCAGGAAGGGGACACACTGGCCGCGAGGGCCTCCGTCGCGGGCACCATCGCGTCGACCATCGTCTTGTGACCCACCTCCGCCCGGCCCAGGCGCCGCACGGCCCCCGTGGCCGTCTCGAAGGCCCCGGCCAGGTCGGAGACGGCCCAGGAGGCGGCGGGCCCGGCCCCCAACCGCCCGAACCACAGCCCGAAGAGCGGGCCGCTGGTGCCCCCGGAGGCGAGGAAGGCGTCCGACACCGACTGGAAGACCCCCGCCGGGGTGTCGCCGGTCAGACCGGCGCGGGCCCGCTTCAGGGCGGTGCTGATGTTCCAGCCGAAGTCGCCGTCACCGGCCCGCCGGTCGAGCTCGGTGAGCTCCGACGCGTCGGTCACGACCCTCTCGGCGAAGGCCTGCGTCCAGGCCCGGGCGTCCGCGCCGGTGAGTTCGTTCTCGGGCATGTTCGTTCCTCTCACCAGGCCAGTGCGGGAGTCCGCACCGGAGCGTCCCAGAGCTTCACGAGGTCGTCGGTCAGCGCGGTGAGCGTGATCGACAGCCCCTTCATGTCCAGCGAGGTGACGTACGGCCCCACCAGCGACCGCGCGACGCCCACCCCCAGTCCGTCGAGCACCCTGCGGGTCTCCCGGGCCGCCACGCCGAGCTCCAGGCCGTGCGTGGCCCCCAACCCGTTGACGATCGCCAGAACCGAGTCCCCGCGTCCGACCCCCACGGACTCCACGAGGGGGTTGACCAGGCTCTCCACCAGATCGGCGGCCTCCGTCACGGCCCTGGTCTCGATCCCGCGCTCTCCGTGGATGCCCACACCGAACTCCAGCAGGCCGGGCTCCAGCTCGAAGGAACGCTGCCCCGTCATCGGGTTGGTGCAGGCCTCGAAGGCCACACTGAGCGTCGCCGAGCGCGCCACCACGTCCTGACCGAGCGCCCTCACCTCGGCGACCGGCGCGCCCGCCTCGGCCGCGGCCCCGCAGACCTTCTCCACCGCGACCACGGCCGCGGTGCCCCGGCGCCCCGGTCCGCCGTCGTCCTCCCTCTGGGTGGCCAGGTCGTCGTCGACCAGCACCTGTTCGACCCGGTGGGTCTCGGCCAGGAGCTCGGCGGCGATCGAGAAGTTGAGGACGTCACCCGTGTAGTTCTTGACCACCATCACCGTGCCCTCGCCGGTGTCCACGGCACGGATCGCCGCGCGCACCTGGAGCGCGGTGGGGCTGGCGAACACGTCGCCCGGCACCGCCGCGTCGAGCATCCCGGTGCCCACGAACCCGGTGTGCAGCGGTTCGTGCCCCGAACCCCCGCCGGAGAGCAGGGCGACCTTGCCCGCCGCAGGGGTGCGCCGGGTGACGAAGAGCGGGTCGGCATGGACGTCGACCAGCCCGCCATGCGCCCCGACCATCCCCTCCAGCGCCTGCGCGACCAGGGTCTCGCGTTCGTTCATGAAGAACCGGCTCATGCCGCCTCCTGGGTCTGGAATCCCTCGGTCGTGGTCCGCTCGCCGCGTGCGGGCGTGGCGTCCCACCTCCTGCCTACCCAGTTCTGGCCGATCGGCTGGCCGGTCGGCCGATGCGCCGAACCGACCGGCTGGCCAAGACTGTGGGAAGGCTCCCAGGCCCGCCACCAACAGAGGAGACGAATCGACATGTCGGCAACAACAGGGGTCGGACCACCCGTCAGGGCCCAGCGCAAACTGGCGCCGGACCTGGCGCGCGGTGCCATGCTCCTGCTGATCGCGATGGCCTACGCGGGCGTGTACGCCGGCGGCGGGTTCGGCACGGACGTCGCCGGCGACCCCTGGCCGGACCGCGCGGCGGCACTGTTCACCACCCTCTTCCTGGACAACCGGGCCTTCCCGATGTTCGCGATCCTCTTCGGCTACGGGATGGCCTGGATGGTCGCCCGCCAACTGGCGCGGGGCACCCCGGAGCGCGAGGTCCGGCGGCTCCTGCGGCGGCGCGGCGGGTTCCTGCTGCTGTTCGGCTTCGTCCACGCGTTCCTGGTCTTCCCCGGCGAGATCCTCACCTCCTACGGCCTGGCGGCGTTGGTCACCGGATGGCTGCTGTTCCGCTCCAACCGGACCATCGTGCGCGCGGCCGCTGCGTTCGCGGCGTTCTACGCGGTCACCGTGCCCCTGGCGATGGTCGCCATGGCGTGGGCCGGGTCGGAGGCCGAGGAGTACGGGCTGATCCCCGGCTACCTCACCGCGCAGGACTGGTTCGAGCGTCTGGCCTTCCTGCCGTCCGGCCCGCTGTTCATCGCCTTCGCGTACCCGCTGCTGATCCTGGTGGTGCTCGGCTACCGGGCGGGTAGGGCGGGTCTGCTCGACGACCCGGCGGCGCACCGGGGACTCCTCACCCGGATCGCGGTCGTGTGCACCTCGCTGTCGGTACTGGGCGCGCTGCCCATCGCGCTGACCGTGCAGGGCGTGCTCTCCCCGGGCGCGATCACCGAGGGGCTGTCCATGGCGCTCCAGGTACTCACCGGGATTCTGGGCGGTGCCGGGTACGCGGCGCTGTTCGCCCTGTGGGGCATGCGCCTGGAACGGAAGCCGTCCCCGCTGGCCAGGGCGGTCGCGGCGATGGGACAGCGCTCACTGACCTTCTACATCCTGAACTCGGTGCTGGTCGCGGTGGTACTCCACCCCGACCTGGTCGGCCTCGGCACCGGGGCGGGCGCCTTCGGCGCCCTGCTGGTGGCGGCGCTGGCCTGGTCGGTCAGCCTGGCGCTGGCGGCCTGGTCGGAGGTCCGGAACCGCCCCGGTCCGCTCGACCAGCTGATGCGGCACTGTGTGTACGGCGGACGCAAGGCGCGCCGGGCCGCCGAGGCGGAGGCATCCAGACGAAGAGACGGTTGAGGTCAGACGGGGGTGGGGGCCGTGCCGGGCCCTCCCCAGTGGCCCGGGGCGCGCGCCACCCCCGTCGCTCAGCCCGGACCCGTGTGGTCGCGCGACCCTCGGGCCACGCGGCGGGTCCAGGCGAGTTCGGTGGTGTCCCATCGGGGTCGGTGGGAGTCGGTCGAGGTCGTTCGAGGCCGCCAGGGACGACCGGATCAGGCAGGGTCCGGGTCCGGGGATTCCCTGACCGGTGAAGCCGGGCAAGGCCGTTCGGCGGAGAGTGGTCCGGGCGGGGCCCGGGGCTCAGGCGAGTTCACGGCCGGTGGGTTGCCCGGAGACCGATAGGCGCAGCACGGTGGGCAGGCGGTCCAGCCCCAGGGAATCCCTGAGCCGGGCGAGCCCGTCGGCACGGCAGCGACGCCACACGGCGACGGGGTCGGCGTCCTCGGCCAGCACGAGTTCCAGACTCAGACACGGGTGGCGCTCGGACTCGGTCAGCCGTGCCCGCCCCCGGCGCACCCCCGGATAGCCGCAGACCTCCCTCACCAGGGCGGAACAGGCGGCGCGGGCCGCGACGTCGGTGTGCCCCCGCTCCTCCTCGTCGAGGCGGAGCGAGGGGACCCGTGCGGTGCGCCCCTGGACGAGCAGCCAGCGCAAGGCCAGCCACGCCACCACCACGGCCAGGACGGCGACCGCGTAGGGAACCCACGGTGCGGGCGAGGACGAGGTGAGGCGTTCACCCACAGCACCGAGGGTCTCCCCCTCGGCACCGGGAGGAAGGAGCTCGAACGGTCCCAGAGCGAGGGTGGGGACGACACCGCCCAGGGCGATCATCGACGCACCGACCAGGGCCAACCCCTGCCGGTTGCCCCGGGCTGTCCGTCGCTCCTCCCGATGCGGGCGGCGGTTCCCCCGAGACGGATGGCGGTCGCCCCGCTGCGGATGGCGACTGCCCCGATGCGGGCGGCGGTTCACCGGAGGCCTCCTTCCACCACGCGGACCTTGGCGCGCACGCGCACCGGGCGGACCGGGTCGAGTTCGTTCAGGCGCTCCCGGAAGCGTTCCTCCACCCGACCCCGTGTCCCGGGATCGACCGGAGCGGCCGCACGCGCCGTGAGGCGGACGGTGCCTCCCCGGACCCGGGCGCGGACCCCCGTGACCCCGGGCACGTCGAGCGCGACGGTCTCGGCCAGCTGGCGCACCCCGCGCCGGGACAGGCCGACGACCAGGTCCCGGTCGTCGGTACGCAGCACCAGGTGGCCGCCCCGTCCCGGAACGAACGCGGTGAGCAGCAGGCACAGACCCACGACGGCGGTCACCGCCGAGGCCAGGAACATCTCCGGTCCGTCCCAGTGGACACCGGCAGCGGGTTCGACGACCCTCCCGACCGGGACGATCCGCAACGGGCTGCCCGCCAGCGTGGCGATCAACTCGGCGGCGGCCGCCCCCGCGACCAGTGTCGCGACGGTGCTGACCACGATGGCGGCGGTGGACCTCCGGGGCCGGAAGGTGCGTATCGCGACCCGGCGGGCGGCGCGTGCCTCGGCCCCGGTGACGACCGGCTCCCCGGGGACGGCCACGGTGGCGCTCACCATCGCGGGTCCTTGCCCGCGCGCTCACGGGAGAACAGCGGCGCCAGGTCCGTCTCCCCGCTGTAGGCGCGCCCGGCCAGGAACCCGGCCGCCCCGAGGAGCAGGACCAGGAGAAAGGCCCCGAACCCGCCGAAGTAGGCCACCAGGCCGAGGAGGGACCCGTAGGTCAGGCCGACGATCGACCACATCGTTCGTGCTCCTTAGCTGCTGTGGGTGGGGGTGCGTCAGCGCACGCGCGGCTCGGAGGGGGTCTCCTGGGCCTCGTCGTCCGGCAGGTGGATGTCGTCGACGGTCACGTTGACCTCGGTGACCTCCAGGCCGGTCATGCGCTCCACCCCGGCGATGACGTTGCGGCGCACCACCCGGGCGAGGTCGGGGATCGAGATGCCGTACTCGACCACCAGGTTGATGTCGACGGCGGCCTGAGTCTGGCCGACCTCGACGGAGACGCCTCGGGCCGCCGCGTTGGTGGAGGTGGAACCGGGGATGCGCTCGCGGACGGCGTCGAACGCACGGGCCGCTCCGCCGCCCATCTGGTGGACGCCGCGCACCTCGCGGGCGGCCATCCCCGCGATCTTGGCGACGACGTGGTCGGCGATGTCGGTGCGCCCGTGGTCGCCCTCGCGGGCGGGTCCGCGGTCGGTACGGCCGGACGAGGTGGTGTCCAGGGCGGTCGGCGCGGTGGCCTCGTGGATGTCGGTGCGGGCGTTCGCGGTGTCCTTGGCTGCCATGGGGTGCTCCTGTGGTTCGGGACGGAAGGGCCGGCGAGGCCCTCGCGTCGTTCTGTTCGGGCCGTCGTGTGAAGGACACGGGTGGAAGGGCTCGGCTCACGCTCGCCATCGTGTGACCTGAGACACATACATCATCCCGCGATCCTTGCGTAGGGTGGTCCTCTTCTGACGACAGGTAGTCGACCGGCTTCGGGAGCAGGACCCCGCAGATGCACACGGACACCGCACTACCGGAGAGCGTGCTCGTGGAACGGGCACAGGACGGCGACGAACACGCCTTCGAGACCCTGGTGCGCCGCCACCAGGACGCCGTCTACCGCATCGCCCTGCGCACGCTCGGCAACGCCGCGGAGGCCAGGGACACCGCGCAGGAGGCCCTCATCACGGCGTGGCGCCGACTGCCCGACCTCCGCGACCCGCAGGCGTTCCCCGCGTGGCTGCACCGGACGGTGGCCCGCCTCGCGTTGAACGCCCTGCGGGCCCGCCGCCCCGAGGACCCGGCCGAGGCGGACCGCGCCGAACCCAGGGAACGCGGCGCGGGCCCCGCCGACAGCGCCCTGGCCACCGACCTGCACGAGGCCCTGCGCACGGCGCTGTCCGGCCTGCCGCCCCCGCAGCGGATCTGCTGGGTCCTCCGGGAAATGGAAGGATTGGGCTATGAGGAGATAGCGGAGATCGTCGACACGACCCCGACCGCCGTACGCGGGCGCATCCACCGCGCGCGTACCCATCTCGTGGAGGCGCTCGAACCATGGCGGTAGAACCGTCCGACGACCACGACCGGCTGCCCTGCGGCACCTCCGCCGACACGCTCCTGGACCACCTCCGGGCGGGCACCGTCACCGAACACGAGCGGACCTGCCCGCACTGCCGCGCCGCGACCGAGGAGTTCCGGCCCCTGCTGTCGGCCCTGGGCGCGGCACTGGACGACGACCACCGGATCACCGCCCCGCCCGGCCTGCTCGACGACGTCATGAGCGCGGTGCGCGCCGAGGGGCGCTCACGTAGGACGCTGCGTCTGCCCGGCACCGGGCCGGGTGGAGCCCGGGGCGACACGCGCGTCCGGCACTCGGCGGTGTCCGCGATGCTGCGCGCCCGCGTGGACCGGGCCGGGGGGCTGGTCCTGGGCCGCTGCCGGATCGAGGAGACCCCGGAGGGGCTGGTCGTCACCGCCACCGCCCGGGTCGTGAGCGGAACCGTCATCCCCGAGGCCACCGCGCGGGCCCGCCGCGACATGGCCGCCTTCGTCGCGGACCGGCTCGGTCTGCGGGTGGCGCGGATCGACATCGACGTCACCGACGTCATCGACCTCCCCTGAGCGGCTCTCCGGGGACGGCGCCTGCCCGCATCCGGTCCTTGTAGGGTCGGGACCGGCGTCGCCACCTCCCCGCCACGGGCCGTCCCGGCCGGTCGGGACCGTACGGATCGAAGGGCACCACCATGACATCGGCACTCACCGGCGCATGGGAGCTGCTGGAGGCGGGGGACGTCTCGGCCGCCGTGGACTCCCTGCGCGACACCTCGGACGACCTGCCCCTGGGAGAGCTCGGCGCCTTCGTCGCGGCGGTCGCCAGGGCCCTGGACCTCGACGACCTCGCCACCACGGGCGAGGCCCTGCGGGCGGAGCCCGACTCCGCCCAGGCCTGCTACGACTTCGGGTTCGAGTGCCTGGAGGTCGGGGCCCCGCACCTGGCGGTCCCCGCGCTGCGCGCGGCCCGTCTGCTCGCCCCGGCCGCCGCCCCCGCCCTGTGGGAGCTGGTCTCCGCGCTGGAGGACCAGGAGCGGCACGGCGACGCGGTCCGGGAGCTGCGCGCCTGGGAGGGCGACCTCCCGGACTGGCCCGGCGGCTACCTGCTCGCCTACAACGCGCTGTGCTCCGCGGACCCGGACACCGCGCGGGAGGTGCTCTCCGCCCTGTCCACCCCGGACGACGACGGCTGGGACCTGGCCCACGACCGGATCACGCGGATGGTGGAGCGCGCCGACGCCGCCCGTACCGCCAGCCCCCTGGACACCCGCGACCTGCGGGGGTGGCAGTTCGCCCTGACCGGCGCCCTCCTCGGCCAGGTCTCCCCCCACGGGTTCGACGAGGGCATGAACGGCAGGTTCGCCTACCTCGGCGACTCCTACGAGTCGTGCCGGACCGGGCTCCGCGACCTGGCCGCGGTGCTGGAGGCCACGGGGAGCCGCCCGGACGCGGTCATGCCCCTGCCGGACCGCTCCAGCCGCGTCCTCGGTCTGGCCGCCGCCCGGCTGCTGGACCTGCCCGTGGTCGCGGTGGACCCGGAGCGGTCCGACGCCCTGGTGGTGGCCTACGACCTGAACGACTCGGAGCCGGACCTGCTGCGCTCCCTGGTACCCCGCGCGCCCGGTCAGGTCCTGTTCGAGCACGCCTCCTGCTGGACCTCCCCGCCCGGCGCCACCGCCGACGTCGTCTCCGTGCTGCACCAGAGTGTGGTGCGGCCGTGGGGCGAGAGCCTCCGTGTGGTGGACGGCGAGGTGGAGCGCGGACCGGCCGACGAGTCTCCGGAGGAGGAGCTGGCCGAACGCGTCGTCGCGGCCGAGCCGGAGGCACGGGACGCCGCGCTGACGCCCTTCGCCGAGGCGGTCGCCGACCACTGGGCCCGGGGGCCGCGTCTGCCCGTGTTCACCTCCGGGCCGGTCCGCAGTTCCCGGTTCGCCTGACCCCCGGCGGGACGACGAGGCCCCGAATCCGGGACGGGGGCGGACTTGTGGGTAAATGAGACCTATGGTTTCCCCCCGATCACACTTCGCAAGGAACTCCGTTCGCACTACGACCCTCACCCTCGGGGCGGCCTGCGCCCTGGCGGTGGGATCGGCGCTGCTGGCCGCGCCGGCGCACGCCGTACCGACCCCCGCCGTCTCGGCGTCCGCCGCGGACGCGGTGACCGCGGACCTGCGCAAGGGCGACTCCGGTGCCCAGGTGAGCGCCCTCCAGCAGCGCCTGTCCGACCTCGGTTACTGGATCGACGGTGTGGACGGCGAGTACGGGCCGCACACCGAACAGGCCGTGATCGCGCTTCAGAAGGCCGCCGGGATCGACCGTGACGGACTCGTCGGCCCGGCCACCAGGACCGCCCTCGCCGAGGGCACGGTACCGACCGCCACGAGCTCGGGCACCGCGGTGGAGATCGACCTCGAACGTCAGCTGCTGCTGGTGGTCGTCGGTGGCGAGGTCGAGAGCGTGATCCACACGTCCACCGGCTCCGGTCAGCCCTACGAGGGCTCCGACGGCTCCGAGCGGATCGCCACCACGCCGACCGGCGAGTACGCGGTCTTCCGTGACGTGGACGCCTGGGACCCGGGCCCCTACGGCGCGCTCTACCGGCCCAAGTACTTCAACGGCGGCATCGCCGTGCACGGTTACCCCAGCGTCCCCTCCCAGCCCGCCTCCAAGGGATGTGCCCGGGTGAGCCTGGCCGCCATGGACTGGCTGTGGGAGCAGGGCCACCTGGACGTGTACGCGACCGTGGTCGTGCGCTGACCGAAACCCGCCGCCCCCTCCCGCCCCGGCCCGTGTCAGTCGGTTCCTGACGGGTAGGAGGGGGCTCGTGCCCCTCCACATCGCCACCGCCCCCGGACGCCCCGACCACCCCAACGAGGACTTCGCCGCGGCGACCGCCACGGCCGCGGTCCTGCTCGACGGCGTCAGCGCGCCGGTCGGTCGGGACAACGGCTGTTCGCACGGGGTGTCCTGGCACACGCGCCGTGTGGGCGCGCTGCTCCTGGCCGGGCTGGACGCGGGCGCCGACCCGCGCGCGGCGCTGGCGGAGGCCATCACCACCGTGGCGTCGCTGCACGCCGGAACCTGCGACCTCGGGGTCCAGGAGACGCCCTCGGCGACGGTGGTGGCGGCACGGATCGGCGCGGACCGCCTGGAGTACCTGGTGTTGTCGGACTCCGTGCTGCTCACCGAGGCGGACGGCGGGGTCCGGGTGCTGGCGGACACCCGGCTGGACGACCTGCGTCCCCGGGTGGCTCCGGGAAGCGTCCACACCTGGCGCAACGTCCCCGGCGGGTTCTGGACCGCGGGTTCCGACCCCCGTGCGGCCGAGGAGGCCGTGGTCGGGACGGTTCCGCCGGGCCCCTTCCTCGCGATGACCGACGGTGCGAGCCGCGCGGTGGAGGTGTTCGGCGACCTCGACTGGGAGGGCGCGTTCGCCCTGGTGCGGGAGCGGGGGCCGGGCGCTCTGGTGCGCCGGGTCAGGGAGCTGGAGTCGAACGATCCCGCGTGTCGGCGGTTCCCGCGCGGCAAGGTCCGGGACGACGTCACCGCCCTCTGGTGGTCCCCCTGATCCGTCCGGGGTTTCGGACAACCTAAATACCGGGTTTCGGTCGACCCTTTCAGAGAAAAAGAAAGATCGTTTTCCGGCGAAACCCGAGTGAACTGGGAGAAGAATGTTCCCGGCATTGCTGACGTTTACATTGGGGCTCCCGAGCACCGGGAATCCGTTTTCTGGGAGAACTTCCCAACAGAACGGCGCACCACGAGTCCGCCACCTCGAAAAAGAGACGTACGCCTCCCAGGGACCCGGACACCAGGCGCTTTCGCGTTTCGTCTTCTTCGGGTAGATTCCCCTGCAACCGACCAGTCAGCGTTACCGCCACGACGCCACCGCCGTACGGTCGGGCCTCTCGAACCCCTCGTCCGTACTCGTGATCCACGGGTACTGGAGAGTCCTTTCCATGACACAGGCAGTCACCCCGACCGCCGAAAAGGAGACCGTGTGAGCGTCCCGGGCCTCCTCGAACCGACCGGACCCAACCGCGCACCACACCGAACCCGCTGGCTGGATCGCGTCCCCTCTGAGGCCATGACCCTCCCCATCGAACCCGTCGAGAGCGTACGCCCCGACCCGGAGCGCCGCCCCAACCCCATGGACGCGCGGACCCCCGCGGAGTTCCTCCTCACCATGCGCCGCTACCTCTCCTGGGCGGGCGGCTGGTCGTACCTGGAGCTGGAGTACAAGTGCGGCGGCGTGGTCAGCGCCGCCAAGTTCCAGCGCGCGCTGGAGGGCACCGACCTGCCCGGGTACGTGTTCCTGATGGCCTTCGTCACCGCCTGCGTGGGCACAGACGAGGGCGAGCGTCTGCGCTGGGCCACCTCGTGGCACCGCCTGCGCCGCGCCGCCCGGGCCGAGGAGGACGCCCGCGCACGCGTTCCCCGCCAGGAGGAGCACGGCCACCGCTGACCCCGCCCCCCGCGGGCCCCGGCCCGCGGGGACGAACCCCGGCCGGTAACCACCACGGCACGTCGGCGCACCCGCGCGTCCACAGCCCCCGGCGCGCTATACACACCACGTATACATCGTGTGTAGAGTCATTCCATGTCACTCGGCCAGACTTTCGTGGGGCTGCTGGAAACGCGCCCCCAGCACGGATACGACCTCAAGCACGCCTACGACGCGCGCTTCGCCACCAAGCGCCCCCTGGCCTACGGCCAGGTGTACGCGACCCTCTCCCGGCTCCTCAAACACGGGTTCGTGGAGGTGGACTCCGTCGAGCCCGGCGCCGGACCCGAACGCAAGCGGTACACCGTGACCGAAGCCGGGATCACCGACATGGAACGGTGGCTCTCCCAGCCGGAGAGCCCCGAGCCCTACCTCCAGAGCACCCTGTACACCAAGGTCGTCCTGGCCCTGATCACCGGCCGCCCGGCCGACGAGATCCTCGACGTCCAGCGCACCGAGCACCTGCGGCAGATGCGCGAACTCACCCGCCGCAAGACGTGTGGCGACCTCGCCGACCAGCTGATCTGCGACCACGCCCTGTTCCATCTCGAAGCCGACCTGCGATGGCTGGAACTCACCGCGGCCCGGTTGCACGACCTCGCCGGGGAGGTACGCCAGCGATGACCCGGCCCGCCCCCCGCCCCCACCCCGTCCGACCCGGCGAGAACCCCGGCGCACCCCTGCTCGCGGGCACCGGTCTCCGCAAGTCCTTCGGCCTCACCCAGGCCCTGGAGGACGCCTCCCTGAGCCTGTACCCGGGCGAGATCGTCGCGATCATGGGCCCCTCGGGCTCCGGCAAGTCCACCCTCCTCCACTGCCTGGCCGGCGTGGTCCGGCCCGACGCCGGCCGGATCGCCTACTGCGGACAGGACCTGGCCACCGCCAACGACACCCGGCTCAGCGCCCTGCGCCGTTCCGAGTTCGGCTTCCTGTTCCAGTTCGGCCAACTCGTCCCCGAACTCTCCTGCCTGGAGAACGTGGCGCTCCCCCTGAGGCTGGGCGGGTGGTCCCGCCGCCGCGCCGAGCACACCGCCGCCACGTGGCTCGACCGCCTGGACGTGGCAGACCTCGCCCGCAAGACCCCCGGTGAGTGCTCCGGGGGTCAGGGCCAACGGGTCGCGGTGGCCCGGGCCCTCGTCACCGGTCCCCGCGTGGTGTTCGCCGACGAACCCACCGGCGCCCTCGACTCCCTGAACGGGGAACGGGTGATCCGGATGCTCACCGACACCGCCCGGGAGACCGGTGCCGCCGTCGTGGTGGTGACGCACGAACCCCGGGTGGCCGCCTACGCGGACCGCGAGGTCGTGTGCCGGGACGGCCGCACCCGGAACCTCGGAGGACCGGAATGAGCCCGCGTGGGGGCTCCGCCGAAGGGACCGGCCCGGACCGGGCCCGCCCGTCCCTGTCCAAGGACCTCTGGTTGGGAGCGCAACTCTCCCTGCGCGGCGGGCGGGAGGTGGTCCTGCGATCCGTGCTGACGGCGATCGGGGTGGGTGTGGCCACCGCCGCCCTGCTCCTGGCCGCCTCCCTGCCGACCATCCTGGACCACCTGGCCGAGCGGACCGCGGATCGCGCGGACTACCAGGTGGCGCCCTATCCGCAACCCCCCGCCGGTGACGACACGCTTCTGATCGGTCTCGCCGACACCCAGTACGACGGGCGTGGCATCCACGGGCGGGTGGTGCGGGCCGAGGGGTCCGACCCTCCGCTCCCACCAGGGGTAGCCGAGATCCCCGGCCACGGCGAGATCGTGCTCTCCCCCGCCCTGGCCGAGGTCCTCGACGACCCCGAGGCGAAGGCCCCCCGAGAGGCGTTCGGCCACCACACCGTCGTCGGGGAGATCGGGCCCGAGGGCCTCGAGGGCCCGCACGAACTGGCCTTCTACCTCGGCAGCGCGGACCTCTCCCCGGACAACGCCGGGACTCGCGTCACCGAGTACGGTGGCGAACCCGCCGCCGTACTGGCGGGACCGGTCGTCCTGCTGCTCGGCGTGGTGGGCGTGGTCGTCATGCTCACCCCGGTCGTGGTGTTCCTGAGCGCGGCCGTGCGGTTCGGCGGTGAACAGCGTGACCGTCGTCTGGCCGCACTGCGACTCATGGGCGCCGACCGCCGGGCCACCAGGCGGGTCGCTGCCGGTGAGACCCTTCCGGGAGTCGTGCTCGGACTGGCTCTCGGGGTGGGCTTCTTCCTTCTGGGACGCCCTATCGTGGAGTCGGTACCGGTGTCCTCCGGGCTCTTCACCTCCGACGTGACACCGCAGCCCCTGCTCGGGCTCCTGGTCCTGGTCGGGGTTCCGCTGCTGTCCCTGTGGGTCGTGCTCGGTTCCCTGAAGGGCGTGGTGATCGAACCGCTCGGAACGGTGCGGCGAGCCGAACGGCAGCGGCCCAGGCTGTGGTGGCGTCTGCTGCTGCTCGTCATCGGGTTCGTACTCATCTTCCTGATCGCGAACCCCGAAGTGACCGGTGGTCTCGGCCTGACCGGGGGCGCGTGGTTCCCCCTGGTGTCGATCGGACTCCTGGCCGCCCTGTTCGGTACGACCGCCGTACTGCCCTGGGTGGTGGACCGCCTCTTCGGGCGCGCTTCGGGCGGACCCCTCTCGCTCCAGCTGGCCCTGCGCCGCCTGAGCGCGGCGGGCGGTGGTCCCACGCGCGCCGTCAGCGGGATCGTGGTGACCGTCGCGGGCGCCATCGCGTTGCAGAGCCTGTTCGCCAACGCCTGGGCCGAGTCAACGGTGGTGCGAGCGGAGACCCGCGCGCAGGCCTACACGGAGGACGCGTTCGGCGCGGCCGGGTTCCAGGTCCAGGCGGACCTGATGATGCCGCCGACCGACGACGACCCCGCCACCGTTGTGTCGGGGGTCCCCGGTGTGGAGGAGGCCGTGGCCTTCAGCACGGTGTGGGGCGTCGACGACAGCGGTTCCGACATCGTCGTGCACGTCGCCGACTGCGCCGCTCTCCGGCAGATGGCCGACCTGCCGGAGTGCTCCCCCGGGGACGCCTTCAGCGGGGTGCCGGGGTTGGCCGCCGGTGACACCGTCATGGTCCGGCCCCGGGACGAGCGGGCCGAAAGCGCGTGGGCGGTACCCCGGCTCACAGGTTTCGAAGGACCGCTGGTCGAACACCCGTGGAGCGGGATGGGGCGGACGGCGGCCGACGTCGTCCTGGCCACCCCGGAGGCGGCCGCGGTGCCCGAGGAGATCGCCACCCGGAGTTCGGTCTGGATCCGAGTCGACCCGTCCGTCCCCGAGATGGAGGAGCAGCTCAGGTTCGCGGTCGGGGCTCTGGACCCGACGTCACGCGTGGGCTTCCCCATGCTCAGCGCCACCGCCTCGGGCATGGTCAACATGCGTGACGCGCTCATCGCCGGAGCCCTGGCCAGTCTGGCGGTCATCGCCGCCGGGCTGGTGGTGGGCACGGTCGAGCAGGTCCGCGAGCGCAGGCGGGTGCACGCGGTCCTCACCGCCTTCGGCGCACGGCGCGGGACGCTCGTGGCCTCGGTGCTGTGGCAGACCACGCTGCCCGTGCTCCTGGGCGTCACGCTGGCCGCGATGGCCGGGACCGTACTCGGCCTCCTGGTGCAGCGGGTAGCGGGCATCCCCTTGGCCTTCACCCCGACGGACACCCTGGTCATCGTCGGCGCGGGCATGGGGGTGGCGTTCCTGACCACCCTGCTGGCGATCCCCGCGCTGCTGCGCACGATGCGCCCGGAGGGGCTACGTTCGGAATGAGCCGGACGGCGGGCCCCTCGCACGACTGGCCCGCCGTCACCCGCCCCGGCCCGACTCTGCGACCGCCCCCCGAGGTGCCCCCAACCTCCTGGCTAGGCTGGTGGGATGTCGGAGACCGGGGAGCCGCCCCAGGCCGTACCACCGCCGGACGCACCCCCAGCGGGCACAGCACCGCCGCCGCACGCGCCAACCCGGGCCGCACCGGCCGCGCGCACCGCCCCTCTGGACGGCGCCTCCTGGCCGGGCGAGCTGCGCCCCTACCAGCACACGGCGCTCGCGGAGGTGGACCGGCGCTGGGCCGACGGCGCGCACCGGACCTGGATCGTGCTGCCTCCCGGCTCCGGCAAGACCCTCGTCGGGCTGGAGGCCGCACGCCGCCTGGGCCGCCGCACCGTGGTCCTGGTCCCCAACACCGCGATCCAGGGCCAGTGGGTGGGGCACTGGGAGCGGTTCGCCCGCCCCGAGGGGTGCGCCGCCGGGACCTCCAGGGACCTCGGTCACGCCGTCAACGTGCTCACCTACCAGTCGCTGGCCGTCTTCGACCCGGACGCCGAGACCGACGAGGAGGGGCGCTCGGCCACCCCCGTCCGCGATCGGCTGCACGCCAACGGGCGCGCCCTGGTGGACGCCCTGCACGCCGCTGGTCCGCTCACCCTCCTGCTGGACGAGTGCCACCACCTGCTCCAGGTGTGGGGGCGCCTGCTCGCCGAGGTCCTCGACGGGCTTCCCGACGCCCGCGTGGTCGGCCTGACCGGGACCCCCGCCGCGAGCCTCACCGCCTCGGAGAAGGACCTGGTCGACCGGCTCTTCGGCCCGCCCGTCACCGGAGCGTCCCTGCCCGCGCTGGTCCGGGACGGCTACCTGGCCCCGTTCGCCGAGCTCGTGCACGTCACCGAACCCACGCTCACCGAGCACGAGTACCTGGCGGGGCAGGCCTCCCGCTTCGAGGCGATGTGCACGGACCTGCTCGCCCCCGGGTTCGCGACCACGGACTTCCTCCCCTGGCTGGACGCGCGCTTCGTGTCCCGAGACGCCCGGGAGGGCGGGCGCGTGGGGTGGGGAACCCTGGCCGTGCGGGAACCGGAGCTCACCGACGCCGTGCTGCGACTCCACCACCGGGGACTGGTCGCGCTGCCCGAGGGGGCCCGGCTGCGGGAACGGCACCGGCACCCTCCGCAGGCCGAGGACTGGACGGCGCTGATCGGCGACTACGCCCGCAACTGTCTGGACCCGGAGGTCGAACGGGAACGGGAGGCCCGCGACCGTATCCGGGCGGCCCTTCCCTCAGTGGGCTACCACCTCACCCGCAACGGCATCCGGCGCGGAGCCTCACCGGTGGACCGGGTCCTGGCCCGCAGCGCCGCGAAGTCCCTGGCCACGGTGGAGATCCTGGCCGCCGAAAGCGACGCGGTGGGGCCCCGGCTCCGCGCGCTCGTGCTCTGCGACCACGAACGCGCCACCGCCCGCGCTCCCGCCGCGCTCCGGGGCGTGCTCTCCGACGACGCCGGTTCGGCGTGGCTCCAGGTGAGCCAGCTCGCCGCCGACCCCCGTACCTCGGCGCTGGACCCGGTCCTGGTCACCGGCCGTACCGTGGCGGTGGGTCGCGGCACCGGCGCGGCGTTCCTGGAGTTCGCCCGGGCCGCGCTGCCCGGGGTCGATCTGACCCTGCGCGAGACCGACGGCTTGTACCAGGTGGAGGGCGCCTGGACCTCGCGTACGTGGGTGGGCGTGGTGACGGCCTTCCTGGAGTCCGGCGGCTGCCAGGTGCTGGTGGGGACGCGGGCGCTGCTCGGCGAGGGGTGGGACGCGCGCGGGGTGAACACCGTGGTGGACCTGACCACCGCCACCACTCCCACGTCGGTAGTGCAGAGCCGGGGGCGGGCGCTGCGCCTGGACCCGTCGTGGCCGGAGAAGGTGGCGCACACCTGGACGGTGGTGTGCGTGAGCCGCGAGCACCCGCGCGGCGCGGCCGACTGGGGCCGCTTCGTGCGCAAACACGAGGGCTATCTGGGGGTGGGCGCGGACGGCGAGGTGATGAGCGGGGTGGCGCACGTGGACCCGGAGCTGTCCCCGTACGACCCGCCCGAGGACCCGGCGCGGGTGAACCGCCGGATGGCGGCGCGCGCGGCGGACCGCGAGGGGACCCGGGCCCGGTGGCGTCCGGGCGCGGGCTACGCGGACGTGCTCCTGCCGACGCTGCGGGTGCGGGAGGCGCGTGCGCTGCCGTCGGCTTCGGCCGGGGCGGTGGCCCGGCCGAAGCCGCCCGAGGTGGTGGTCGGGGCGTCCGGGCTCGTGCCCACGCCGAGGAGGCTGCCGTCCGCCCGGGCCCTGGGCGCTCTGTGGGCGGCGGGCGCCGTCCTGGCGGTGTGCCTCGTCTTGGGCCTGGTCGTGCCATGGCTGTGGACCGTCGCCCTCGGCGCCGCCACGGCGGCCGGGGTCGCGTGGTGGCGGGCGCTGCGGCGCACCGCGCGGGAGGCGGAGCGCGTGCGCGCCCTGGCCCGGGCGCCGGTGGAGACGGCCCGGTTCGCGTGCGCGGTTGCCGACGCCCTGCGGGCCGCCGACCTGTCCGCCACCGGCTCCGACGGCGTCCTGGTGCACGTGGACGGCGACGGCGTGTACCGGTTCACGCTCGATGACCAGGGGGCGGCCGCGCTGTTCGCCGACTCCCTGGACGAGGTCCTCGGTCCCCTGGTGGGAGATCCGCGCTATCTGGTGCCCCGGTACGTGCCCACCGGCCCGGAGGACGTCCCGGAGCCGGTGTTCCACGCGCTGCCGTCCGCCGTGGCCCGGAACAGGAGGGGCGCGCTCGCCTTCCAGCGGGCGTGGAACCGGTGGGTGGGCCCGGGGACCGTCGTGGGCACGAGGTCCGAGGAGGGCCGCGCGCTGCTGGCGGTCCACCAGGGGAGCTCGCCGTTGGAGGTCTGGACCGCGCACCGACTCACCTGGGAGTAGCGACGGGGGCGTTGAACGCGTGCGAAGGGGGCGTTGAGCGGGTGCGCTCCGTCTGACGGAGTCGGTGCCTCCGCGTCCGCGCCCCGTGGTGCCCGTCGCCCGAAGGCCCGCGTGTCGCCGTACGCACCGGGGCCGGTCACCGTCTGACCTGCGGCGGGGAGGTGTTTCGGGTCCGCACCTTCACCCGGAGGCCACCGGGAGTTCGGGTCCCCCTCGTCCCGGGGTGGTTGGCTTCGTGCGCATCCCCCTCTCACGAACCTCGGGAACCACCATGCGCAGATCCCTCACCGCCGCGGCCCTGCTCGCGTTCGGTCTCACCATGGCCGTGCCGGTCCAGGCCGACGAAACCCCCTCGTACGGGGCGCCCGAGGCCACCGGCGACATCCGGCTCTCCGCGTTGGGCACCTACCACACCGACGTCTTCGACTCCTCGGGGGCGGAGATCGTCGCCCACGACCCGCGTACCCAGCGCCTGTTCGTGGTCAACGCCGCCGCGGCCGTGGTCGAGGTCCTGGACGTCTCCGACCCCGAGCGGCCCGTGAAGCTCTTCGACCTGGAGACCGCCGGGGTCCCGGCGGCGGACGGGTCCGTGGTGGAGCGCGGCGGCGCCGCCAACTCGGTGGCGGTCCACGGGAACGTGGTGGCCGTGGCCGTGGAGGCCGCCGACCGCACCGACGACGGCTGGGTGGTGCTCTTCGACACCGACGGCAGGTCGGTGAACGCCCTGCGGGTCGGTGCGCTGCCGGACATGCTGACCTTCACCCCTGAGGGCCGCACCCTGCTGGTGGCCAACGAGGGCGAGCCCGACGACGACGTCACGGTGGACCCCGAGGGTTCCGTGAGCGTGATCCCGGTGAACCGCAGGCCCGCCGGGCTCACCCAGGACGACGTGCGCACCGCTGACTTCCGCGCCTGGGACGAGGACCGCGAGCTCCACCCGGACGTGCGCGTGTTCGGCCCGGACCTGTCCACCGGCGAGCCCGGCACCCCCGGCCGGGTGGCGCGCAACCTGGAGCCCGAGTACATCGTGGCCGACACCAACCACAGCGCCCACGTGGTGCTCCAGGAGGCCAACGCCTTCGCGGTGCTGGACCTGCGCGGGGCGGAGATCACCGACATCGTCCCCTTCGGCACCAAGGACCACCTGGAGCCCGGGAACGAACTGGACGTCTCCGACCGCGACGGCGGGATCACCATCGCCAACTGGCCGGTCAGCGGCATGTACCAGCCCGACGGGTTCGACAGCTACCGCTGGCGCGGGCAGACCCTGCTGGTCACCGCCAACGAGGGCGACTCGCGCGACTGGGACGGGTACTCGGAGGAGACCCGGCTGAAGAACCTGGAGCTGTGCGAGGACGCACCGGCCGTCCGCCGGTTCCTGGACGACAACGACCAGGGCATCGGGACCGTGGCGGAGCTGACGGCCGACCGCAACCTGGGGCGGCTCTCGGTCAGCACCGCTGACGGCCTGCGCGAGGACGGGTCCTGCTACGAGGAGATCCACTCCTTCGGCGGCCGTTCCTTCTCGATCTTCGGCACCGACGGCGAGGTGCTGTTCGACTCGGGTTCCGACTTCGAGCGCATCACCGCCGAGGCCGCTCCGGAGTTCTTCAACTCCAACCACCGCGAGAGCACCTTCGACGGCCGCAGCGACGACAAGGGCCCCGAGCCCGAGGGGGTGGCGCTGGGCAAGGTGAAGGGGCGCACCTACGCGTTCGTGGGCCTGGAGCGCGTGGGCGGGGTGATGGTCTACGACGTCACCGACCCGCGCGCCGTCACGTTCACGCAGTACCTCAACAACCGCGACTTCGGGGCCGAGCCGTCCAGTCGTGCGGCCGGTGACCTGGGTGCGGAGGGTCTGACCTTCATCAGCGCCGGTGACTCGCCGGTTCCGGGCGTGCCGGTGCTGGTCGTGGCCAACGAGGTCTCGGGCACCACCACACTGTTCCGGATCGACTGACGGCCGCCCCTGGCGCCGCGGGCTCCGGGGGTGGCCGACGCCGTCGGGGCGGGCGTGTCCGAGTGACGCGCCCGCCCCGGCGGCGTTCTCAGTGTTCGGCGCCCATCAGGTGCAGCAGGGAGTGCACGGTGGTGTCGACGAGTGTGTAGCGAACCGTGCGCCCGTCGCGTTCGTCCTGGACCCAGCCCTGGAGGCGGAGGGTGCGCAGGGCCTGGGAGGCGGCGACGTCGGTGATCCCGGCGGTCGCGGCCAGCTCCCCCACCGAGGCCTTCGCCGGGCCCGCGTGGTGCATGGCGGCCAGCAGGCGCAGGCGGGTGGGGTCTCCGAGCAGGCGGAAGCGATCCGCCCAGGCTCCGATGTCGATCTGGGGCTCCGAGGATGGGTGATCGCTGTGGGAGGTCATCGGTTCCATTATCCCCGATCGGACCCGGGAGGGTGACCGTCGTCTCCGGATGTTCCGTGGGGCGTGGAGTCGGCGGCACGGGGCTCCGATCCTGGCCGTGGGCGGGGCCGACGACGAGAGTCGATACCTTATCATCTGATCAGATGGTCAACTTTTCGCCATCGAATGACCATGACTCCCACAAGGAAGCACTGCATGAACGGAACCGTCCCCACACGCGCCCTCCTCGCGACCGCACTCGCCCCCGTCCTCCTACTGACCGCCTGCTCCGGCTCCACCGACACCGACGCATCGGGGACCCCGACCCGCGTGGTCCTCGCCGACGCCCAGCCCGTCGGCGCGTTCGACCCCGTCAACGGCTACGGCGAACTCGGCGTCTCCCCGATCTTCGAGGGCCTCCTGCGCCCCGACTCCTCCGGAGACGACGCCCTCCCCGAACTCGTCCCCGCGCTCGCCGCCTCCGACCCCGAACCCAACGACGACAACACCGTCTGGGACGTGGAACTGCGCACCGACGTCACCTTCTCCGACGGCTCGGCCCTCGACGCCGAGGACGTGGTGGCCACCTACTCGGCCGTGCTCGACCCCGACACCGCCTCGGAGGTCGCCGGTTCCTACTCGATGATCGAGTCCGTCACCGCCGTCGACGACCACAACGTGCGCTTCACACTGAGCCACCCCTACTACGCCATGCCCGCGCGGATGACCCTCGGCATCACCCCCTCCGAGGAGATCACCCCGGGCCCGGCGGCGGACTCCGAGCGCAACCGCGCCCCGGTCGGCACGGGCCCCTACGTGCTCTCCGACCTCAGCGCCGACCAGGCCGTGTTCGAGGCCAACCCCCAGTACCACGGCACCGCGCCCGAGGTCACCGAGCTGGTCATCCTCTCCGTGCCCGACGACAACACCCGGGCCCAGCGCATGAGGGCAGGCAACATCGACGGCACGGTGCTGCCCCCGGTGACCGCCGAGACCTTCACCGACCTCGACGGCTCCGAGGTCGTACCCGTCCGCACCGCCGAGTGGCGGGGCCTCTCCCTGCCCGCCGACAACCCCTTCACCGCCGACCCCGACGCACGGCTGGCGATGAACCTCGCGGTGGACCGCGACGGCGTCGTGGAGAACGTGCTCGCCGGGCACGGACGCCCCGCCCACACCCCCGTCCCCGACGTCTACGGTGAGGCGCACGACCCGGAGGCCGTCTTCGAGTACGACCCCGAGGCCGCCGCCGACCTCCTGGACGAGGCCGGATGGGAGGAGGGGCCGGACGGCGTCCGGGTCCGCGACGGCGACCGCGCCGCGTTCACCCTGAACTACCTGGCCTCGGACCACCTGCGCCGCGACCTGGCCACCGCGTTCGCCGCCGAGATGGAACCCCTGGGCGTCGAGGTCGACATCCAGGGCGCCTCCTGGGACGAGATGGGCGCGGCCAGCACCGAGGCGGGCATCCTGCTCGGCGGCGGCGACAAGCCCTACGACCTGGACACGCAGGTGTACGCCACCCTGCACACCCGAGACGCCGACACCCCCACCTACGAGAACCCGGGCGACTTCGCCATCCCCGGCGTGGACGAGGACCTGGAGACCGCCCGCCGCACCCTCGACCCCGAAGAACGCGTCGAGGCCTACCGCAGGGTCCAGCGGGCCTACGTCGAGAACCCCACCTACGTGTTCATGGCGTTCGTCGATCACACGTACGTCGCCGCCGAGGACGACTGGGACCGCGGCCCGCTCGTGCTCGAACCCCACGCCCACGGGGTCTCCTGGGGGCCGTGGTGGAACCTCGCCGAGTGGCGTCGATGAGTTCCCCGCCCGCCCGCCGGGTCCGGCCGCGCCGGACCCGGTGGCGGGACCGCCGCCGCGAGCTGGCGGGGCTGGTGGCGCGCCGCGTCGCCGTCGGCCTGCCGATGCTCGTGGGACTCAGCGCGCTGGTGTTCCTGCTCGCCGCGCGCTCCCCCTTCGACCCGCTCGCCGCCTACCTGGGCGCGGGCTACCAGCGGACCACCACCGAGCAGCGGGAGTCCCTCGGGGCCGCACTGGGGTTCGACCTGCCCTGGTGGCGGGCCTGGTGGTCCTGGGCCGGAGACCTCCTGCACGGTGACCTGGGCTGGTCCCGCGGGTACGCGATGCCGGTCTCCGAGGTGTTCGCCGAACGGCTCCCGTGGACCCTGCTGCTCTCCGGCACCGCCCTGGTCGTGGCCGTGCTGGCGGCCCTGGTGTGGGGCACCGTCGCCGGTCTGCGCCCAGGGTCGCGGGCCGACCGGATCGTCACCCGCGTCGGGGTCCTGGTGCAGGCCGTGCCGCCGTTCGTCCTCGCCCTGGGTTCGGTGACCGTGTTCGCCGTGATCCTGCGCTGGGCACCGGTCGCGGGAGCGGCCGCCCCGGGGCAGGCACCCACGTTCGGCGGGGTCGTCGTCCACCTGGTGCTGCCCGCGTGCACCCTCGCCCTGACCCAACTTCCGTGGCTGCTGCTGGCGGTACGCACCGCGGTGGCCCGCGCCCGGGAGTCGGAGCCGGTCCGGGCCGCCCGGGCGCGCGGGGTGTCCCCCGCCCGTGTGGTCACCGGCCACGTGCTGCCGGTCTCGCTCGCCCCGCTCGTGACGATCGTGGGGGCGCGGCTGCCGGAACTCGTGGTGGGCGCGGTGCTGGTGGAGGCGATCTTCGCCTGGCCGGGGATCGCCGCCGCCCTGGTGGCCTCGGCGGTGTCGCTCGACTTCCCGTTGTTGGCCGCCCTGACCCTGACCACCACCGCCGTGGTGCTGCTCGGCTCCCTGCTCGCCGACGCGGCCTACCTGTTCCTGGACCCGAGGGTGAGCGCCGATGTCTGAGCCCGTACCCGAACCGACCACACCAGCCCAGGCCGCCCCGGGGAACTCGGGTGGCCCAGGGGGAGCGCACAACCCTGGCGACACTCCCAAGTCACCGGGCACGGGCGCCACCACCCTCCCCGGGCGCGGCATGACCACCGCACCGTCCTCGAAACCACCTCGGCCCCGCCGTCGCCTCCCCTTCCGTCTCCTCCCCGCCACCGCCCTGGCCGCCCTCGTCGCCTACGCCGTCCTCGTCCCTTGGTGGGCGGGGACCCAGACCGCCGACTTCTCGCAGGCCCTGCTGCCGCCCGGCCCGGGGCAGTGGTTCGGCACCGACCACTCCGGCTACGACCTGTTCGTACGCTCCGCCGAGGGACTGCGCGTCTCCCTCCTGGTGGCGCTGGTCTGCGCCGTGGTGGCCACCGTGCTCGGAGTCGCCGTCGGGGCGGTCGCGGCCACCACGGGCGGCCGCGCGGACCGGGTGCTGATGCGCACCACCGACGGGGTCAACGCCCTGCCCCACCTCCTCATCGGTGTGGTCATCGTCGCCCTCTACCCCGGCTCGCTGACCGCGATCATCGCGTCGATCGCGCTCACCCACTGGCCGCAGATCGCCCGCGTCGTGCGTGCCGAGATGCTCTCGGTGCGCTCCTCCGAGTACGTCGAAGCCGCCTACCTGTGGGGCTCCTCCCGGAGGTGGGTGCTGGTCCGGCACCTCCTGCCCGCCGCGCTCCCGCAGGCGGCGGTCGGCCTGGTGATGCTGGTCCCGCACGCCGTCTGGCACGAGTCCACGCTCAGCTTCCTCGGTCTGGGCCTGTCCCCGGACGAGGCCAGCCTGGGCACCCTGCTGGAGATCGCGCGCGGCGACGTGTTCACCGGCGCCTGGTGGGCGCTGGCCGCCCCGGCCGGAGTGCTCGTGGCCACCACGCTGTCCGTGGCCGGGCTGACCCGCGCCCTGGACGGCCGTCCCCGCTCCCGGCGCGGCGGCCGGACGGCCGACCCCCTTCCCGGGGCCTCCCCCGGTGACGCGGGTCCGATCGACGGCGCGTCCCTGGTGCGGGTACGGTCCCTCACCCTGCGTCTGCCCACGGACGACGGCCGCTGGGTGCACGCGGCCACGGACGTCGACCTCGACCTGCGCGCGGGCGAACTGACCGCCCTGGTCGGGGAGTCGGGTTCCGGCAAGTCCACGCTGGCCTCGGCGCTGTGCGGTCTGGCCCCGGCCGGAACCCGGTCCTCGGGAAGTGTGCTGGTCCAGGGCCGGGAGATGCTCGGGGCCGACGAACCCGCCTGGCGGGCGCTGCGGGGCCGGACCATCGGCCTGGCCGCCCAGTCCGGCTCCGCGACCTTCACCCCCGTGCGCCGCGTCGGACCCCAGCTCGCCGAGGTGGTGGCCGCCCTGGGCAGCGGGGAGTCGGTCGCCGCGCTGTTGGAAAGGGTCGGCCTGGACGCCGACGCCGCCGAACTGTTTCCGCACGAACTGTCCGGGGGGATGGGGGTCCGGGCCGCGACGGCCGCCGCCCTCGCGGGCGCGCCCCGGGTGCTCGTGGCCGACGAACCCACCGCGGGTCTGGACCCGGACCTGGCCGTCCAGGTCCTGGGCCTGCTGCGCGCCGTGGCCGACTCCGGCACGGCGGTCCTGGTGATCACCCACGACCTCCAGGCGCTGGAGACCGCCGACCCGGCCGACCGGGTGGCGGTGATGTACGCGGGACGGATCGTGGAACAGGGCCCCGCGCGCAGGGTGCTCACCGCGCCGGAGCACCCCTACAGCCGGGCGCTCGTGGCGGCGCTGCCCGCGCACGGGCTGCACCCACTGCCGGGGCTCCCGCCGGAGCTCACCGACCTGCCCGCCGACCACGCGTTCGACGACCGGAGGGAGCGGAACGATGCCGTTGGTGGCTGACAGCGTCGCCTGTCGATACGGGGATCACGTGGTGATCCGAGGGGTGGATCTGACCGTCGAACCGGGGCGTGTCCTCGGGCTGACCGGCCCGTCCGGCAGCGGCAAGTCGTCGCTGGCGCGCGTCCTCACCGGCCTGCGTCCACCCGACGAGGGGGCCGTACTGGTCGACGGTCGGCCCCCGTCCGCCCGGCGGGGTCGGATGGACGGGCGGTTGGGGCTGCTGCACCAGTCACCCGTGGCCGCCACCGACCCGAGGATGACGCTGCGGCGGATCATCGCGGAGCCGTTGGACGCCCGGGGGCGTCGGGCCCGGCGCGGTGCGGAGACGGACGCCCGGACCGCGGAACTGGCCCGAAGGGTGGGGCTCACCCCGGACCTGCTGGAACGGCTCCCGCACCAGGTGTCGGCCGGCCAGCTGCAACGGGCCTGCGTCGCCCGGGCTCTGGCCGCCGCCCCCGACTACCTGGTGTGTGACGAACCCACCGCCATGCTCGACGCCGCCTCCACGGCGACTGTCGCGCACCTGTTGTCGGAGCTGGCCGCCGAGGGGGTCGGCGTCCTCACCATCAGCCACGACCACGCGCTGTTGCGGGCCTGGGCCCACGAGGTGGCGGACCTCCGGGAGTTGTCCGGCTGACCGAGGGAGGGCCGGGGGAACGTGTTCCCCCGGCCCTCCTCCGTCGCGCACACGCGCCAGACACAAGCGTCAGGCGAAGTCGTGCTCCGGTTCGGCCGCCTCGTATCCGGCGGGGTCCGTGAACTCCGCGCGCCACCGCCGCCACGAGTCGGCGACCTGGGCGTCCGCCTCGTGGGCGTGCCCGGCCACCGCCCTGGCCAGGGCCCCCGGCCCGTGCAGCAGGGTCTCTCGCACGCCCACCGCCCGCTCCGGGCGGGCCCCCAGCAGGAAGGTCGAGCTCTGCACCCGGTTCCCGCCCATCACCCCGGGGGCCGCCGACAACGACGGATCACGCAGGTCCAGGTCCTCCACCAGCAGCGGACGACCGTCCACGTCGACCCGGGTGACCGAACGCAGCGGCCCCCCGGACGATTCGTAGGAGCGGCCGAGCGCCAGCGTCTCGTGCACCAACGCACGGCCGGAACCCGACAGGCGCACCCGCATGTCCCGCGTGATGTCCGCGCCCGCGGTCACCACGAACGGGGCGCCGCGCCACACCAGGCACGCGCCGTCCGCCACGCTCAGGTCGGCCCGCCAACTCGCGGACCCGCCGTCGGCGTCGTAGGCGACCGTCCCGGACGGTTCCACCAGCTCCAGCCACACTCCGGGGCCCACGGTGACCTCCATCCGCAGGTCGTCCCCGGCGAGCAGCAGGGCCCAGGTGCCCAGCAGCGCCACCCGCGCGGTGTCGCCCCGCACGCCCAGGGGCTGAGCCCGCAGGTACGTGCCGCCGGACAGGTGCGTCATACGCACCCGCCCGCCGACCCGCTCCACGGTCACTCGGGCCGGGACGCTCTCACTCATCCGTGCTCGTGCCCGTCCCCGTCACCCTCATGGGTGTGGGTGGTGCCGTCGGCGTGGGTGTGCGGGGCCATCGGGCCCGGGTCGCGCGGCACGTGGCTACCGGCGCGGTAGTCGGCCAACACCTGGTGCACCCACCCGGCCAGGGCCTTGATGGAGACGTCGTCGTGCTGGCTCAGGGCCAGCACCGGGAGGCCGCCGCGCGAGGCGGAGGCGTCGGCCACCATCCGCTCGGCGTCCACGCCCACGTGCGGGGCGAGGTCGGTCTTGTTCACCACGAGCAGGTCGGCGCGCTCGATGCCCGGGCCGCCCTTGCGGGCCACGTCGCCGCCACCGGCCACGTCCAGGCAGAAGATCTGCGCGTCGGCCAGGGCGGGGCTGAACGTGGCGGTGAGGTTGTCGCCGCCGCTCTCCACCACTACCAGGTCCAGCGGGGCGAACTCCGCCTCCAGGTCCTCCACCGCGAGCAGGTTGGGGGTGACGTCGTCACGGATCGCGGTGTGCGGGCACGCACCCGTCTCCACCGCGTGGATGCGCTCGATCGGCAGGACCCCGGCCGCGCGCAGCAGGCGGGCGTCCTCGTCGGTGTAGATGTCGTTGGTGACCACGGCCATGCTCAGCTCGTCGGCGAGCTCACGGCACAGGGTCGCGATGAGCGTGCTCTTGCCGGTTCCGACCGGACCGGCCACACCCAGGCGCATCGCGCGACGGGGGGCGGTGGTGGAACCTGCGGCCGCGTTCGCTTCGGTCTGCTCAGGCAACGAAGATCCTCCTGGTCTTGACTTGGTGTTCGAGGGACCACCCCTCGATCTGGGGTGCGGTGCGGGCCGGGAGGTCGTCGGGACCCCGGACCGCGAGCGCCTCCGCGACCGTCGCGGAGATCACCCCCTCGGCTCCGAGCACCCAACCGGCCGCGTCCACCGGGTCGACGGGTGCGAGTTTCAGTGCGGCGGAGGCCACCGTCTGGGCGTCGTCGTACAGACTCACCCGGGCGGTCTCGGTCTCGTCCGACCCCATGACGGCCGCGACCACGCCGAGCGCGATCGGCCGCTGCGGGGCCCGGCCCAGCGTGCGCAGCGCCTTCACCGCCGGGTGTTCGGGCCACAGGCGGTCCGCCAGGCGGACCAGCCCCCGGCCGAGCAGCCCCGAGATGTCACGCAGCGGGGCGCTCGGCGAGCGGGCCAGCAGCGCCTCGTGCGCGTCGGCGAGGGCTCCGGCGTCCGCCCCGACCCCCTCGGGGCCGTCGATGGCGGGGGCGTCGGCGGCCGCGCCACCGACCGCACGGTGGGCCAGGACGGCGGCGGCCGCCTCCACGAGACCCACCGTGCGGGTACGCGCGGCGATGTACGCCGGGACGAGCTCCGTGGGCAGGCCGTCCAGCAGGGCGGGTTCGAGCCCCGCCGAGTACGTGTGGCCTCCCACCGGCAGGCGCGCGTCGGCCAGCAGGAGTGTGCCCAGTCCAGTGCTCACACGGCGGCCTAGAACATCGAGTACCGCTGCGCGAGCGGTACCTCGTCCACGGCCTGGCGCCGCACGAACTGACCGTCGATGGCGATCTCGAACGTCTCGGGGTTGACGTCGATGTCCGGCAGCGCGTTGTTGTTCGGCATGTCCGCCTTGGTGATGTCGCGCGTCGGCTTCACGCCCACCAGCTTGCGCTGGAGCCCCAGCCGGTCGGCCAGCCCGTCCTCGATCGCCATCGGCGACACGAAGCTCACCGCGAGGTCCGCCGCCGACGTGGCCTCCGCGGCCAGGGTCGGCCGCATCAGGACCGGCTGCGGCAGGGGAACCGCGCCGTTGGGGTCGCCCAGCGGGGCGGCGACGATCGCGCCCGCCTTGATCACCGAGGTCGGCCGGATGCCGAAGAACGCCGGGTCCCACAGCACCAGGTCGGCCATCTTCCCCGGCTCCACAGAACCGACCACGTGGTCGATGCCGTGCGCCACCGCGGGGCAGATGGTGTACTTCGCCACGTACCGGCGGGCACGGGCGTTGTCAGCGGGCAGCTCCGAGGGGAGCGGACCGAACTTGTTCTTCATCACGTGCGCCACCTGCCAGGTACGGCAGATCAGCTCACCGATGCGGCCCATCGCCTGCGCGTCCGTGGACGTGATGGCGATCGCGCCCATGTCCAGCAGGACGTCCTCGGCCGCCATCGTCGAGGCGCGGATGCGCGAGTCGGCGAACGCCAGGTCCTCCGGCACGCGCGGGTTGAGGTGGTGCACCACCATGAGCATGTCCATGTGCTCGGCGACGGTGTTCACCGTGAACGGCAGGGTCGGGTTGGTGGAGGCGGGCAGGACGTTCGACTCACCCGCGGTGACGATGATGTCCGGCGCGTGGCCGCCGCCCGCGCCCTCGGAGTGGAACACGTGGATGCCGCGACCGGCGATCGCCTCCAGCGTGTGCTGGACGTAGCCGGTCTCGTTGAGGGAGTCGGCGTGCAGGGCCACCTGGAGGCCGAACTCGTCTGCGCCGCGCAGGGCCGCGTCGATCGCCGCCGGGGTCGCGCCCCAGTCCTCGTGGACCTTGTACCCGCCCGCACCGGCCAGGGCGTCCTCGCCCAGGGCCTTCATGGAGACCGTGCTGCCCTTGCTGAACAGCAGAACGTTGAGCGGGAACTTGTCCAGGGCCCGGTGCATCATCCGCAGCGCGTGCGCGCCCGGCGTCACCGTCGTGGCCTTGGACCCCTCCGTGGGACCGGTGCCGCCGCCGATCACCGTGGTCGTCCCGGTGGTCAGCGCCTCGCGCATCTCGATCTCGCTGAGGAAGTGCACGTGGGTGTCGATCGCCCCGGCGGTGAGGATCTTGCCCTCACCGGCGATGACGTCGGTGCCCGGGCCGATCAGCAGGTCCGGGTGCACGCCGTCCATGATGTCCGGGTTACCGGCCTTGCCGATGGCCACGATGTGGCCGTCCCGGATGCCGACGTCGCCCCGGACGATCCCCCAGTGGTCCATGATCACCACGTTGGTGATGACCAGGTCCAGGGCTCCCTCGGAGCGCGTGGTCAGCCCCTGGCCCATCGACTCGCGGATGGTCTTGCCGCCACCGAAGACGACCTCGTCGCCTCCCGCGGTGCGGTCCTCCTCGACCTCGATCCACAGGTCGGTGTCGCCCAGGCGGATCTGGTCCCCGACCGTGGGCCCGTACAGCTGGACGTACTCGCGGCGGTCGATGCGGCTCACGGTTGCTGCTCCTCGGTGTCCTCGTCCTCGGTCACGCCCCGCTGTCCGGGAGGCGTCTCGGTGGGCACCACCTCGGCCGGGTCCCCGTCGTGCGCGTCGATCTCGCCGACGCGCATCGTGGTGCCGGAGGCGCGCTCAGGTGCGGGCACCTCGACGCCGGGGGTGCCGAACGGGATCACCGGACGCGGGACGCGCTCGCCGGTCTTGGGTTCCTTGCTCAGGTCGTTGAGCTGGAGGCCGGGAACGTAGCGTCGACCGCCGAAGGCCACGAGGTCGACGGTGCGGCTCACCCCGGGTTCCAGACGGATCGAGGTGCCGGCGGGGATGTCCAACCGGAAGCCCCGGCAGACCTCACGGTCGAAGTCCAGGGCCGGGTTCGCGTCCGGAAAGTGCAGGTGGGAGCCGATCTGGATCGGCCGGTCCCCGGCGTTGACGACGACGAGGGACAGGCGCTCGCGGTCGGCGTTGAGGTCGAGGGGGGTGACGCGGGTGCGGATCTCACCGGGAATGATCATTGGATCGGCTCCGTGATCGTGACGAGCTTGCGACCGTCGCGGAAGGTGGCCTCGACCTGGATGTTCGGGATCATGTCCGGGACCCCGTCCATGACCTCGTCACGAGAGAGCACGGTGCGCCCCTCGTCCATCAGGTCGGCCACCTTGGCGCCCTCTCGGGCCCGCTCGATCACCCAGCAGGACAGCAGCGCTACCGATTCCGGTTGGTTGAGCTTGACTCCCCGTTCCCGTCGGTCCCGGGCGATCATGCCCGCGACGGCCAGGAGAAGCTTCTCGGTATCGGAGGGAAGTAGATGCATGAACCACCTCTCAACGATTCGTTATGGGTTTGGTAGCAACCCCAAACCCACCTAGGTTTTAGCACGTGAGAGCCGTGTGGCAAGTCCGAACTTGCTCATCGGGTCGTTTCGGGACGGTTGTCGGTGGCCGGGAGGCCCTGTCGGACAAGGGAAAACGCCCCCGCTTCATGTGCGACAAACACTGGTACATTTTTTCGTGAGACGACCCCCTCCGCCCCGCTCTGACGGAGTGTTCGCGCCGCCTTCGAGGAGACTTCTTCTCGGGAGGCGCCGACGGGGCCGTTCGGCATCCCCTCGACCCCAGGACGGCCGCGCGGCGCCTACGGTGGGGCCGAAGGCCGATGCCCCCTCCCGGGGACTCCGGTTCCGAACGTCCACCCTCCGCGACGCCGGGGGAAGAGCCGCCCGCACCCGGACACGCCCGGAGGTCCGTTGCCGCACCACGCGCGACCGCTGCGCCCCTCGCCCCGATGGCCGCACGTGGAGTGGTGGGTGCCCGCCATGGTCGCGAGTTCGACGATCCAACGCGCCGACACCGACCTCCTCCTGGCACTCGACCTGACCGGTGCGCGGGCCCGGGTTCGAGCGGCCTGGGACGGAGGACCACGGGTCACCGTCGTCTGCGAGCCCGACACCGACGCGGACCGGCTTCGACACCTGTTGGAGGGCGCGGCCCCGGGCCGGACCGTACGGGCCTCGCCACCCGGACACGGACGGGAGTTCTGGGCCCCGCCCACGAACGCTTCGGCCCGAGCCCGCTACGCCTGGCTGCTGGACCAGATCTGTGTCGACTCCACCCACTGGCGGATGAGGGACCTGAATCTGGTCGCGGTCCACGCGGACCCCGCCACCGGGTCCGCGGACCTGACCCTGGAACGGCTCGACGGGGTCGGCACGGTCACCGCCCGCGTGCCGCTCCTCGCCGGGGAGGAGCTGGTCGGCGCTCCCGACTGGATCGCGGGCCGTGTGCGAACGATGTTGGCACAGGGCTCCGGAGGAACCCTGGTCGTGCTCCCCGGGTAGCCGCCTCGGTGGTTCCCGGTTAGTCGCCGACGATGGCCCCTGTCCTTCACCGCCGCCGGATCATCAGGTGGTAGAGCAGGGTCGACACCCCCATCATGACCGCGCCGCCCAGCATGTTCGTCGGGTTCGGGTCACCCGTGAGCGGGCTGGCGGACACCAGGATCAGCAGGCCGCCGACGAACAGCAGAACACAGGCGATCGTCAGCTTCAGGTGGCCGTCGGGGGCGCGGCCGGTCACCGGGCGCCCTGGGCGGACGCCGCGGGAACCGCGTCGGCGGCGGGGGGCATGACGAGCGCGCCCTCATCCCGAGCGTGGACGACCGCACGCTCGGCGGCGTCGGTGATCATGTCGAACATGGTCGGTTTCCGGCTTCCGTGGGGGGTGTCGGCCCCCATCCTCGCGCAGGACGAGGATCAGCGACGACCCGGGTTCGTGCTCAGTCGGGCTGCTTGTCCATGTGGTCCGACACGCGCTGGGTGAGCCGGGCGAACGTGCCGAGCTGGTTCGGGGTCAGCGCGTCGACGAACAGACGCCGCACGTGTTCGGCATGGAGCGGCGCGGCCGCGGTGAAGCCGTCCGGTCCGATGCCGCAAACCCCACCGACCGGGGCGTCTGAGGGCGTCAGGAACCGCACCGCCCGCCGTCGGGGGGCACGAATCCCTTCCGTCACACGGCCGCCGATCCACCGGCGGGCGGTCTCAGGCCCGCGACGAGGGTGTCCACGAAGACGTCGCGGTCCTCCGGCTCCCCCAGGCGGATGGCGTGTTCGATCCCGCAGACCAGTCGCTCGACCTGGGCGGTGGTCAGGTCCCGGCGCAGTGCTCCGCTCTCCTGCGCCCTCCTGAGCAGCTCTTCGAGCTCGCCGAAGATCGAGGCCTTGAGCGCCCCCACCTCCTCGCTCACGTCCTCGTTGGCGAGGAGGACCGCTTGGAGACCGCCCGCCTCCAGGTGCAGGTCGACCACGGCGCGCAGTGCCACCTCGAACCCGTGCCCCGGGTCGGGGTCGGCGCTGGCCCGTGCGGCGAGCGCGCGCAGTCGGCCCAGAGTCTCCATGGTGAGTTCCTCGACCAGGGCGTGGGACGTGGGGAAGTGACGGTAGACGGTCCCGACCCCGACCCCCGCCTCGCGGGCGATCTCGTTGAGGCGCAGGTCCTTGGGGTCGCTCCGTCGCGCGACCTCCAAGATGCGCTCCCTGCTCCGGGCGGCGTCAGCGCGCAGTGCGTTCATGAAGGCATCCTACTCGAACCGGATAAGTCATCCGATTACTGTTACAGTAAGCGGATAGATCATCCGATTGACGGGAGAGGTGCCATGGACTGGGACCCCGAAGTACTGCCCGAACAGCACGGACGCACGCTGGTGGTGACGGGGGCGACCGCGGGCATCGGGTACTTCGCGGCGGAGCGACTCGCGGCCACCGGAGCACACGTCGTCCTCGCGGGGCGCTCGCTCGACCGCCTGGGCACCGCCGCAGCCGCGATCCGGGCTCAGGTGCCGGACGCGAGTCTGGGCTCGCTGCTCCTGGACCTGGCGTCACCGGAGTCGACGGCCGCGGCCGTCTCGGGACTCGCGGAGTACGAACACCTGGACGGGCTACTGTTGAACGGGGGCTCCATGTCGCTGAGCGCGGCCGACCGGACCCCCGACGGCCTGTCGACCCTCCTGGCGACCCACGTCCGGGCGAACGTGGGGTTGGTCGCTGGGACGCTCCCACTCTTGGAGCGAACGGCGCGGAGGCACTGCGGGACCGCGAGGATCGTGCACACCTCGACGTCGTTCGTGGACCTGCTGCGCACAGGGGTCCGGGACGTGCGCGCCCGCTCTCGCGTGGGCGTCCACGCCTACACCTGGAGCAAGGCGGTCACGGAGATGTTCGCCTACGAACTCGACCGACGGCTGAGGGCCGCGGGTGCGCCGGTCACCTCCCTGGTCTCACGCCCAGGGAGGTGACCTCTACTCTCCCAGCGGCGGCGTCAAGGGGCGGCCAGTCCGCCTGACCCCGAACCCGCTGACCCAGGCGCCCCCTCCGGACGCGATGGAGTCGGTGTGGCGCCAACTGGAGGAGCTGGCCGGGGTCCGGCTCCCGACCACCGGTGCCCCCACCCCGGCCTGAGCTCCGTGAGTCACGGCGGGCCGCACCGTCGTGACTCACGCCGATCCCGGGCCCCGACACGGTTCGTCGGGCCCGCTTGGCGACCACCGGACGACGCCGACGCCCACCCCTGAAGTGCTTCCACACCCCTCCATTTCCCACACCGCACTTTCTGACGCCACGTGGCGCACCAGATAATCGGGATAATGGAATTTTCTGTGCTACTGTCAGAGGAGTTGCAGTAGTGGCCCCATGGAACCTCACTTCCATCGGAGATCACCGCAGTGACGGGAAAATCGTCATCTGCGGTTTTCTTCATTGTCGAGCGAGAGGTGCCATCATGGCCACCGGTACAGTCAAGTGGTTCAACGGCGAAAAGGGCTTCGGCTTCATCGAGCAGGACGGCGGCGGCCCCGACGTCTTCGCCCACTACTCGAACATCCAGGCCACGGGCTACCGTGAGCTGGCCGAAGGTCAGTCCGTGCAGTTCGACGCCGTCGCCGGGGCCAAGGGCCCCCAGGCCGAGAACATCACGCTGCGCTAAGCCTGATCCGGGGGAGGACACTCCCCCCGTGACGGGGTCCGCCCTCCAGGAGCCGGACCCCGTCTTTTTGTTTTCCCACGCCCGATTTCACGCGCGTCGTTTTCCAAGACTGCACTACTCGGTCTGGAAATTCTCTATCCGGGCGTGCAGGTTTCATTCATTCGGTGTTACCGGTTTTCACTGTGGGGCCGTGAGGCCTCCCTCCCGGGGAACTCCGACGGCGAAAGGCCATTCATGAGCCATCCCCACCCCACCACAGGCCGTGCGCGACCGGCACGGAGTTACGGTCGACAGCGCCCCGGCGGCTCCTCGCGCCCTCGCAACGCGGGCCCCTCCGGTAAGTTCGCGCTTCCCACCACCATCACCCCGGCCCTGCCGCCCGTGGACTCCTTCGCGGCACTGGACATGCCCTCGGCCCTGAAGCGGACCCTGACCCGCCAAGGGCTGACGACCCCGTCCGACATCCAAGCGGCGACCCTGCCCAACGCCCTGGCCGGACGCGATGTGCTGGGCCGAAACCGAACGGGTTCCGGCAAGACCCTGGCCTACGGCAGGGAAGCCACGTGGTCGTGGCCACTCCGGGGAGACCTGGAGGTCGGCCGATGGTGACCGGGCCCGCACCGAGCGGGACCCGGTCCGGCCGCGTCGCCCCTATGTGATCCGGGAGCGGCGCGCCCCATCGGCTTCACAGATCTTTGGCGCGCATCTCCTCGTTGATGCGCAACGCCTCCTCGAGCTGGTCCTCCAGGATGATGATGCGGCAGGCGGACTCGATCGGAGTCCCCTCGTCGACGAGTTCGCGGGCGCGGGCGGCGATCTTGAGCTGGTATCGGGAGTAGCGGCGGTGTCCGCCCTCCGAGCGCAGGGGCTCGATCAGTCTGGCCTGACCGAGAGCGCGCAGAAACGACGGTGTGGCGCCGATCATCTCCGCGGCGGCGCCCACGGTGTAGGCGGGGTAGTTGTCATCGTCGAACCGGTGGCCGGTGTCGGGACGGGGCAAGTGCGTGTCTTCCTTCTCCTGAACGCACGTAGAGGGCCCCAGCGCCGTTTCGGCGCTGGGGCCCGAGAGTTCAATACCACCTACCGGCGGGAGCCGGTCTTCCAAACCCCGAGGTCAAGCTGGGACGGGATCGTGGGGATCGCGGTTGTGTGACCGTGGACCACCTTCCTTCACATCCAGGGGCCTGCGGTACCCGGGCGGAGTCCTCTCCACGCTCGGGCGATCCTGATGGCATCTACTCCTCTCGCTTCTCACTTCGTGCACTGCTTTCGACTGCTTCCGGCTCCCGACGCCGTACAACCGTGCGCCGGTCAAGCCCTACTGCGTCCTTCTTCCTGCTGCGGCCTCCCCTGCACGAGCGAGAGACCGGTACCGCGGTACTGCTGTCCTACCGGCCCCCGGCGCCTTGAAGCACGTGCGCGCCGTCGAGCCGACCTGCTCTCCACCGACGTATCCGGTGGTCCAGCCGTGTAACTCAGTGGCCGTGGAAGAAAACTTAGCAACGAGCGGCACGCATGTCTACCCTCGCCGCTACAAGTTTCCGTGTCTCTGGAGATGAGTTTCAAAGCTTCTCCACGACGTTCCCACTCTGGAGAAGCTGGGTACACCTGAGGGCCCTCTTCAGGACCCACGGACACCAGCTGGACCCTGGGTCCATCGGAAGTCTGCCCCGACACAAAAGAAGCCGCCCGGCTGCTTGCGCGAACCGGGCGGCTTCTCCACTGTCTCAAGGTGGTGCACTCGGGAGGACTCGAACCCCCAACCTTCTGATCCGTAGTCAGATGCTCTATCCATTGAGCTACGAGTGCAGGTCTTCAGTTGTGTGTCGCCCGGGTGAGCTGCGCTCTCCCTTGCGACGTCTCCGACTCTATCACGGCGTCGGAGCACCTTTGCGCCAGTTTTCGGTGTGACCCGGGCCATGGGGCGCCGACCCCGGGGTCGGCGCCCCGCCAGCGTCTAGACCACGCTCTCCTCCACGGAGGCCGCCCACAGCTCCAGGGCGGTGTCGACCTGCTCGCCGTTGACCACCAGGGCCGGGATGAAGCGGACCACGTTGCCCGCCGGGCCGCAGGTCAGCAGCAGCAGGCCGTTCCTGGACGCCGCCTGCTGGGCGCGCTGCGCGGCCTCTCCGTCGGGGCTGCCGTCCTCCTTGACGAACTCGTTGGCCCGCATCAGGCCGCGGCCCCGGACGTCACCGATGGACGGGTGCGCCTCGGCGATCTTGGCCAGGCCCTGCTGGAGCCGCTCGCCCTGGCGGGCGGCGTTCTCCACCAGCCCCTCCTCCTGGATGACGTCCAGGGTGGCCAGGGCCGCAGCGCAGGAGACCGCGTTGCCGCCGTAGGTGCCGCCCTGGGAACCCGGCCAGGCCTTCTCCATGATCGCGGCCGGCGCGGCGATCGCGGACAGCGGGAAGCCGCTGGCCAGCCCCTTCGCGGTGATGACGATGTCCGGGCGCACCCCGGACGGCTCGTGGCCCCAGAACGTACCGGTGCGGCCGAAGCCGGTCTGGACCTCGTCCACCACCAGCAGGAACCCGTGCCGGTCGGCGCGCTCCCGCAGCCCCTGGAGGAAGGCGTCGGGGACGGGCACGTAGCCGCCCTCACCGAGGACGGGCTCGATGAACACGGCGGCGGTGTCCTTCGGGGAGGTCACCGTGGCGAACTGGTAGTCGAGCTCCCGCAGGGCGTACGCCACCGCCTCCTCCTCGGACAGGCCGAGGCGGAACGCGTACGGGAACGGCGCGACCACCACACCGGGCACGAGCGGGCCGATTCCGGCGCGGATCTTCACCCCGGACGTGGTGAGCGAGGCGGCTCCCATGGTGCGCCCGTGGAAGGAGCCCTGGAAGACCACCGCGTTCTGGCGGCCGGTGGCCTGGCGGGCCAGGCGCAGCGCCGCCTCCACGGCCTCACTGCCGGAGTTCACGTAGAACAGGCGGTCGATCCCCTCGGGCAGCACCTCGCCGAGGCGTTCGGTGAGTCGCAGCAGGGGCCGGTGCATCACGGTGGTGTACTGGCCGTGGATCAGGGTCGCGACCTGCTCCTGTGCGGCCGCGACCACCCTGGGGTGGCAGTGCCCGGTGCTGGTCACGCCGATCCCGGCGGTGAAGTCGAGGAAACGGCGGTCGTCCTCGTCGTAGATGTAGACACCCTCGCCTCGTGCCGCGACGACCGGGGTCGCCTGCTTGAGAACCGGGGAGAGCTCCGCCATGCGATGGCCTCAATTCCTTGTGTCGAGTTCCGTAGGATTGTTGACAATCGACGCTGCTATGGAAACATCCGGGGCGCGGCGGTGTCCAGCGGGCGCACGTCGGGCAGTTCTGACCACAGGCCGTTCCACGCCGGGGCGGCCCGTCGACGGAGGAGAGAACATGTCGGATCGCGAAGCACGGGTCGTCGCACAGGTGGACAAGAGGCTCTTCCTCGGCGGGAAGTGGCGGGACTCCTCCTCGGGCGCGACCTTCGAGGTCGAGGACCCGTCCACTCGCAAGGTGCTGTGCGACGTGGCCGACGCGGGCCGGGACGACGCTCTGGAGGCCCTGGACGCCGCGGCGCGGGCCCAGCCGGGGTGGGCCCGGGTCGCGCCCCGCGAGCGCGGCGAGATCCTGCACAGGAGCTTCCAGCTGCTCATGGAGCGCCAGGAGGAGCTGGCCGTCCTCATGACCCTGGAGATGGGCAAGCCGCTGGCCGAGGCCCGGGGCGAGATCGCCTACGCGGCCGAGTTCTTCCGGTGGTTCTCCGAGGAGGCCGTACGGATCGAGGGCGGGTACTCCACCTCGCCGGACGGCAAGTCGCGCTTCCTCATCATGCGCCAGCCGGTGGGCCCGTGCATGCTCATCACCCCGTGGAACTTCCCCATGGCGATGGGCACCCGCAAGATCGGCCCGGCGATCGCCTCCGGCTGCACGATGATCCTCAAGCCCGCCCACCAGACGCCGCTGTCGGCGCTGGCCCTGGCCGGAATCCTGTCCGAGGCGGGCCTCCCCGAGGGCGTGCTCAGCGTCCTGCCCACCACGGACCCCGGTGCGCTCACCGAGCCCCTGCTGTCGGACGGCCGCGTCCGCAAGCTGTCGTTCACCGGCTCCACCGCCGTGGGCCGCAAGCTGCTGGAGCAGAGCGCCCCGCAGGTCCTGCGCACGTCGATGGAGCTGGGCGGCAACGCGCCGTTCCTGGTCTTCGACGACGCCGACCTGGACGCCGCGGTGGACGGTGCGATGCTCGCCAAGATGCGCAACATCGGCGAGGCCTGCACGGCCGCCAACCGGATCTACGCCCAGTCCGGAATCGCCGAGGAGTTCTCGCGGCGGCTCAGCGAGCGCATGGGCGCCCTCCGGCTGGGCCGGGGGCTGGACGACGGCGCGGACGTGGGCCCGCTGATCGACGACAAGGCGCGCGACAAGGTCCAGGGGCTGGTGGACGACGCCGTGCGGCGCGGGGCGCGCGTGCTCGTCGGCGGGGGGCCCGGCGACGGACCGGGGCACTTCTACCAGCCGACGGTGCTGGCCGACGTCCCGTTCGCGGCGGAGCTGTCGACCACCGAGATCTTCGGCCCGGTGGCGCCGGTGCTCACCTTCGAGACGGAGGAGGAGGCGGTCCGCGCCGCCAACGACACCGAGTTCGGCCTGGTCAGCTACTTGTACACCCGTGACCTGAACCGGGCCATGCGGGTGAGTGAGGCCCTGGAGACCGGCATGGTCGGCCTCAACCAGGGCGTGGTGTCCAACCCCGCGGCGCCGTTCGGCGGTGTCAAGCACTCGGGTCTGGGCCGCGAGGGCGGCCGTGTGGGCATCGACGAGTTCCTGGACACCAAGTACGTGGGGATCGGCGGCCTGGTCTGACCGCTCGGGCTCTCGCAGGGGGTCGTCCCGGGTCGCGGCAATGCCACCGGGACGGCCTCACGGCGGGCCGTGTGGGACCGCGGCCCGCGTGGCCGAGCCGCACCCCGCTCGGTCGGCTCCGGGCAGCGTAATCGGGCACGCGGCTTAGCGGCGGCCCCGCGCCTCGGGGCACGGCCCCGCACCCCGTGACCGGGCACGGGTCCGTCCGGGTCAGGCCGCGGACTCCGCGTTGATGCGGGCGACGGTGTCGACCATGTGCGACTCGATGAGCGTGAGCAGCCGTTCCTCCTCGCCCTCCACGATGGCGTCGAGGATGCGGCGGTGCTCGTCCAGGAGCTCCTGGGGCTCGGGGTAGACGGACTGCATCACGGTGAGGCACATGCGGGTCTCGACCAGCAGGGTCTGCGCCATGCGCTCGAGCCGGGAGTTGCCCGAGCAGCTCACCAGGGTGCGGTGGAACTCCTGGTCGGCGTCGCTCATGGCGGTGCGGTCGGCGCTGGCGGCCGCCTCGGCCAACCGGTCCACGGCGGGGGTGAGGCGGGCCAGGGCCTCTCCCCGGTTGCCCCGCATGATCAGCTCGCAGGCGGTGCGCTCCACCGCGAGCCGGGCCACGTAGACGTCCCGGACGTCGTCGGGCGTGAGCTCGCGCACGAACAGGCCCCTGTGCCGTTCACTGCGGAGCAGGCCCTCCTGGACCAGGCGCTGCATGGCCTCGCGGAGCGGCCCCCGGCTGACGCCCAGCCGTCCGGCCAGTTCGGCCTCGCCGAGCTGGTCCCCCGGGGCGAGTGAGCCGTACATGATCGCCGATCTCAGCTGGTCGGCGATCAGCTCGGCGGTGGACCGTCTGGGGACGGGTCTGAGCTGACCGGGGGCTGGCATGGTGTTCCCTTCGAGGCTTCGGTGCAAAGGTGACGAACCGGGCGCGACTGGCCCCGAGGCTAACCGGACTCGAACGCGCTCCGGACCACGGAGGCCCCGGAGCGGAAGAGCGTGCCCGGCCCGGACCTGGCCCCGCACTGTCCGGCGAGCCGCAGGCCCTCCCACACGCTGACCTGGTTGGCGGTGAGCACCGTCTTGCCCAGCAGGGCCTCCATCGGTTCGATGAGGTCCGCGCTGTGCAGGGCCGTGTCGGGGACCAGGACCGCCTCGGCCCTGGGGTGGTCGTTGGAGATGACGAAGTCGAGCGCCTCGTCGGGGTCGAGGTGGCCGACCTCGGCCGCCGTGGCGATGCCGTGGCTGGCCATGGACATGACGGTCACTCCGGCGTCGGTGAGGAACTCCACGAAGCGCAGGGCGACGTCGTCGGGATAGGTGGCGGCGATGGCGACCCGGGAGGCGCGTAGCTGGCTCAGGGCGTGCACGAAGGCGAAGGAGGTGCTGGAGCTCGGTACGCCCGTCACCTCCCGCACCCCCTCCACCTGGCGGCGGGCGCCCTCCCAGCCGAACACGAAGCTGCCGCTCGTGCAGGCCCAGACGGCGGAGTCGACCCGCATCGCGGTCAGCTCCTGGGCGCCCTTGGCGAGCACGCCCTCGCTGCCCACGTCCAGCAGGGCGTCCACCCGGTGGGCGTCCTCACGCATGAGCGTGTGCACCAGCGGGAGTTCGACCTCGCCGCCGAGCGCCTCGGCGAAGGTCCGGTAGTCGTCCTCGGCGCTGTGGCCGGGATACAGGATTCCGACTCGGGTCATGGTTCTCCTTGGGGCCGGGCGCCCTCCGGGCGGTGTCAGACGGCGCTGGGCGCGGTCGCGTCGACCAGGCGCTGGCCGTGGGCCACGGGCTGGTGTCCGGCGGCCCGCAGCAGGTCCCACATGGTGACCTGGTTGGCGGCGATCACCGGTTTGCCCAGCTCTCGTTCCAGGGGCGCGATGATGTCGTAGGTGAGGACGTTGGTGCAGCTGATGAAGACGGCCTGGGCGTCGGGGCGGTCGACCTCGTGGACCGCCCGGGCGACCTCGGCGTAGGTGACCCTCCAGATGTGGCTGAGCAGGCCGAGCCCCACGCTGGAGGTGACCCCGACGTCGTGTTCGGCGAGGTAGTCGAGCAGGCGGTCGGTGACGCTGTCGACGTACGGGGTGACCACCGCGATGCGGTCGGTCTCCAGGGCGCGCAGGGCGTTGATCAGCGCGCCCGAGGTGGTGACGGCGGCGGGCGCTCCCGCCGCCAGCATGGTGGTACGCAGTTCCCGTTCTCCGTGCGCTCCGTGCACGAAGCTGCCGGAGGCGCAGGCGTAGCCGACCGCGAGGGGCTCGGGGGCCGTGAGGGCCCGGACCGCCTTGGTCACGCGCTTGCCGCGGCTGAGGGCCGCGGCCTGGTCGACGGTCACCGGGATGCGCACGTACGGCAGACGGGTGATGAGCAGTGAGACGTCGTCGGGCGTCCAGCGCCACAGTTCGCGGTCGAGCGCGAAGTCGTAGGGCGCCACGACGCCGACGCCCGCCTGCCAGGGGGTGAGCGTGGTCGCCGAAAGGTCGGCGACCGGGTGCGTCACGCCGTGTTCGGGGATGGTCGGGTCCACCGTGAAGGGGAGGGGGGCGGGGGTCCGGTCGTCGTCTCCCGCCTCGGGGCGTCGCACCGGGCCGCCTCCGGGGCCGCCCTCGTGGGCCGCTCGGTCTCGCTCGGTCCGCATCGGTCACTCACCTCCCGGTTTCGGTCGCGGTCGTGTCGGCTCGTGCGGCCTCGGGGTCTCCCGGACCGCCGACTCGGGGCCGGTCAGCGTTCGAGCCGTTCGTACAGGAGGCGTTCGCCGACGCTCCCGGAGCGCCAGACGTCGTTGCAGGCCTCGGCCATGGCGGGCAGGTTCTCCACGACGGTGGCGAACACGTTGCCGGGGACCCAGCCCACGTCGCCGTTGAGCAGCAGGTTGTTGCGCCCGTAGAACAGGGCGAGGTCGATGACGCCGGGCAGGTGTCCGATGCCCTTGTCCTCCTTGAAGGAGCGGTCGAGCATGCCCTCGTCGAACGAGAAGTAGACGATGTCGCCGGGGATGGGCGTGACGGTGGGGTTCTCCTGGCCCGGTTCGGGGTCGGCGAACCTCGGCACCATCGTGTAGACCTCGTTGCGCGCGTACTTGGCGTGCTGGACGGCGTCCCCCTGCGGGAGCGCGTTCCACACCGCTTCGCAGGTGCGGGGGGCGTCCGCCTCCAGGAGTTCGGCCACGCAGGAGACCCCGCGTCGAGCGAGGGTGACGGTCATGTATCTGGGCAAGTGGCGTCCCTTCGAAGATATTTCGTCAGGGTTCCCTGGCACCTCACGTGATGTTGATTGTCTACAATCTTACGATCCATCCACCCCGGACGGCAATAGCCGCCGGGACGCGCGGGTACGCCGTCAGCGTCGGTGCGGGTGAACGACGCCCCGAGAAGGCCCGGAGGCCTTGTGGACAACACGCCGCAAAGGCCCGGAACGGGCGTTTTGTGGATTGTTGACAATCCATGAGCGGCTCCCTAGCGTTTCCCGTGCAGGGCGAAACCACCACTCCGACGACAGGATCGGCACGTCAGAACACCGTCGCAACCGGAAAGGGCGCCCGTGAACAGTTCCGCCGCCAACCCGTCCGTGCCCGAGCGGCCCCGTCTCGTCGTCCTCCGAGGCGAGGACCTTCCACCGGGGCACGAGCGCATCGACGACCACCCCGGACTCGGCGGGGTCGTCTACGCCACCGCCGACGAGCTGCCCACCGCCCTTCCCGGCGCGGACCTCCTGCTCGTGTGGGACCTGTTCACCGAGGCGCTGGCCGACTCCTGGTCCAAGGCCGACTCCTTGAGGTGGGTGCACGCCGCCACCACCGGCGTGGACAACCTCATGTTCCCCGGGCTGGTCGAGAGCGACGTGGTGGTCACCAACTCGCGCGGGGTCTTCGACGAGCACATCGCCGAGTACGTCCTGGGCCTGGTCATCTCCTTCGCCAAGGACCTCCACGGCACCTGGGACCTCCAGCGGGAGCGGGTGTGGCGGCACCGCGAGACCGAGCGCGTGGCCGGTCGGCGCGCCCTGGTCGTCGGCACCGGGCCGATCGGCCGGGCGATCGCCCGCAAGCTCCGGGCCGTGGGCATGGAGGTCCACGGATCGGGCAGCCACGCCCGCGACGGCGACCCCGACTTCGGCTCCGTGGTCGAGTCCAGCCTGGACGAGCGAGGCGCCGACGGCGGCCCCACGCTGGTCGGCGAGCTCCCCGAGGCCGACTACGTCGTGGTCGCCGCGCCGCTCACCGAGGCCACCCGGGGCCTGGTCGCCCGGCCCTTCCTCGACCTGATGAAACCCACCGCGCGGCTGGTCAACATCGCGCGCGGCCCCATCGTCGTCCAGTCCGACCTGGTCGCCGCCCTGGACCAAGGCGCGATCGCCGGTGCCGCACTGGACGTCTTCGAACGGGAACCGCTCAAGGCCATCAACCCGCTCTGGGGGCTGCCCGGGTCGATCGTGTCGCCGCACATGTCCGGTGACGTCGTCGGCTGGCGGGAGGACCTGGTCGAGCTGTTCCTGGACAACCTCGCCCGTTACCTGGACGGGCGCGGACCGCGCAACGTCGTGGACAAGCGCCGGGGCTACGTGCCCGGCTGACCCCTCGCGTGACTTGGGAGGCTGATGTGACGATCCGTTCCGACCGGGCCGGGACCGACGACGCCGGTGCGGCCGTCGGTGCGGCCGAAGGCTCCACCGGTGCCGACGCGGGGGCCGCGCGCGGCGTCCCGGCGGCGCGCGCGGGCGAACCCGCGACACCGGCCGACCTGTCCGCCGAAGAACTCCTGCGCGCCTACTCCACCGGGGAGCTGTCCCCGGTGGAGGCGGTCGACGCGGTGCTCGAACGCATCGAGCAGGACAACCCGGCCCTGAACGCGTTCTGCCTGGTGCGCCCCGAGGAGGCGCGCGAGGCGGCCCGCGCCTCAGCGGAGCGCTGGCGGCGGGGCGAGCCCGAGGGCAGACTGGACGGCGTCCCCGCCTCCGTCAAGGACATCCACCTGACGAAGGGGTGGCCCACCCTCAAGGGGTCGGTGACCTCCTCCCAGGAGGGCCCGTGGGACGAGGACTCCCCCGTGGTGGCGCGCCTGCGCGAGCAGGGGGCGGTGTTCGTCGGCAAGACGACCACGCCGGAGCTGGCCTGGAAGGGCGTCACGGACAACCCGCTCACCGGGATCACGCGCAACCCGTGGGACCTGTCGACCACTCCCGGCGGCTCCAGCGGGGGGTCGGCGGCCGCGGTGGCCGCCGGGATGGGCCCGATCTCCACCGGGACGGACGGGGGCGGCTCCATCCGCATCCCGGCCAGCTTCACGGGCATCTGCGGGATCAAGCCCACCTGGGGCCTGGTGCCGCACTTCCCGGCGAGCCCGTTCGGGTCGCTCGCGCATACCGGGCCGATGGCCCGCACCGTGGGCGACATGGCGCTGATGCTGGACGTGGTCTCCGGGTTCGACTCCCGGGACTGGATGGCCATGCCGACCCCGGCCCCGGGCGGGCTGGCCGAGGCGGGGCGCGGCACTGACCCCGAGGCGCTGGTGCGGGGCATGCGCATCGCCTACAGCCCCACCCTGGGCGGGCTGGACGTGGACCCCGAGGTGGCCCGCGTGGTCGCCGACGCGGCGAGCGTGTTCGCGGCGCTGGGCGCCGAGGTGGAGGAGACCGACCCCGAGCTGCCGGGCTCCCTGGAGGAGTTCCACGTGCTCTGGTACTCGGGGGCGGCCAAGGCCACCGAGCGGCTCACCGACCGGGACCGCGACCTCCAGGACCCGGGCCTGCGGGAGATCATCGAGGAGGGCGGCACCTACACGGCCCAGGACTACCTGACGGCGATGGCGCTGCGCATGGCGATGGGGGCCCGGATGGGCCGCTTCCACGAGACCTACGACCTCCTGCTGACGCCCACCATGCCGATCGTGGCCTTCGAGGCCGGGCTGGAGTCGCCGCCCGAGCTGGCGGGGCGGCGGTGGACCTCCTGGGCCGGGTTCAGCTACCCGTTCAACATGACCCAGCAGCCCGCCGCGAGCGTGCCGTGCGGGTTCAGCGAGTCGGGTCTGCCGATCGGCCTCCAGGTGGTGGGCCCCCGGCACTCCGACGCGCGCGTGCTCCGGGCCTGCCGGGCCTTCGAACTCGCCCGCCCCTGGGCGGGCCGGCGGCCGTGAGGCGCGGGCGCCGGGACCCTGTTCGGGTTCCGGCGCCCGGCCCGGGTGACGAGATGGTGACGATGCGGTGGCGGCGCCCGCACTCAGACCAGGCGTGATCAGGCACTTCTCACCCGAGGTCACGTATTTGTCCGATTCTGGGACCTTCGCCCGGGGAGTTCGGTGTCCAAGGACCCCCGTGGCGCTCCTCTCAGGCGTTAACGTCTTCCTCGAAGCGGTGTCAGGTCCGAGCGGACACGAGACGAGGAAGGGGCCGCGATGAGCCACGGTGGAGCCGAGGGTGCCCGGAAGCCGATCAGGGTCTTCCTCGTCGACGACCACGAGGTCGTCCGGCGCGGCGTGGCCGCGCTCTTGGAGACCGAGGACGACATGACGATCGTGGGCGAGGCCGGGACCGCCGAGCAGGCGCTGTCCCGCATCCCGGTGGTGCTGCCCGACGTGGCCGTGCTCGACGTGCGCCTGCCGGGCGGCTCCGGGGTGCAGGTGTGCCGCGAGATCCGCTCCGACCACCCCGGGATCGCCTGCCTGATGCTCACGTCCTTCGCCGACGAGGACGCCCTGTACGACGCCGTGATGGCCGGGGCCGCCGGGTACGTCCTCAAGCAGATCCACGGCGCCGACCTCGTCGGCGCGGTGCGCACGGTCGCGGCGGGCGGCTCCCTGCTGGACTCGGGCAGCACCGGCGCGATGCTCGAGCGGCTGCGCGGGGCCCAGGCCGAGCCCGACCCCCTGGCGGAGCTGACCCCGCAGGAGCGCCAGATCCTCGACCTCATCGGCGAGGGCATGACCAACCGGCAGATCGGTGAGCGCCTGTACCTGGCCGAGAAGACCGTGAAGAACTACGTCTCCGCGCTGCTGGCCAAACTGGACCTCAAGCGCCGCACCCAGGCGGCGGTGCTGGTGGCCGAGCTGCGCGGCCGCCGCTACTGATCCGGCCCCTCCCGTCCGGCGGCCAGAGCCGCCGCCAGCCCCCGCTCCCCCAGCGCGGCACGCAACCGTGCGGTGGCGCGCTCGACGTCGCCCCGTTCGCCCGGAGGCAACGGGGACCCGGCCGACTCCCGCAGCGCCGCCGCCGCTCCCAGCAGGCGCGCCGCGCGCTCGTGTTCTCCCGCGAGGGAGCGGGCCCCGGCCTGCCCCTCCAGGGCCAGAGCGATCGCGCGCGGGTCGCGCATGGCCCGCGCGGTGGCCTCCCCCTCGGTGTGGAGCGCGAGGGCCGCCCCGACGTCACCGCGCAGCTCCGCCACGAAGCCGAGTTCGGCGAGGATGAGCGCCACCCCCGGTTCGCCCTCCCGGCTGCGGTTCCACCCCAGCCAGCGGCGCAGGTGCCGCTCGGCGTCGTCGAGCCTGCCGCGCCGCCGCGCGGCGAAGGCCAGGCCCATCTCGGCGAACTGCTCCTCCTGCCTGCTGGACCTCGCGGCCGCGATCCCGCGTGCCCGTTCGTGCAGGTCGTCGGCCGCGTCGAGGTCGCCGGTGAGCAGCGCGACCCGCCCCAGGACGGCCAACCGGTAGGAGACCTCCGGCCAGAGCCCGAGCTCCTCGGCGTCACGCAGCCCGTCCCGCCTCAGCCGGGCGGCCTCCTCGTAGTCCCCGGAGATCTCGGCCAGTTCGCCGAGGACGGCGGTGCTCCGTAGCCGTCCCCAGCCGTCGCCGACCTCGTCGAACAGGGCCAGGCTGCGTGTCCCGGCCCGACGGGCGGCCTCGATGTCGCCTCGCAGGAGCGCGGGGGAGGCCAGCGCCACCAGTGCCGCCGCCACACCCCAGCGGTCGTCCTCGGCACGGGACTCCTCGAGCGCTCTCAGGAGGCGTGCCTCACGGATGTCCTGGCCGCCGTACCCGTACTGGGCGTAGGCCAGGAACCACCGCGCCCGCGCGGCCCGCACCCCGTGGGCGTCGAACCGGTCCAGTACCTCGCGGGAGCGTCCCACGGGGTCGACGTCGTCGCCGAGCAGCATCCCGAAGCCGACCCACCACGCCGTCGTCTCGATCCGGAGGGGGTCGGTGTCGTCCGGTCCGCCGCCACCGTCCGAGCCGTCGTCGGCCCCGGCTCCGGGCTCCGGGGCGAGCGCGAACGCCAGCGACCTGCGCGCCTCTCCCAGGCGACCGCGCAGGAACCAGTACCAGACGAGGGCGCGGGCCAACCGCACCCCCTCACGGAACCCGCCCGCGTGCTGGAGGGCCGCACGCAGGTTGCCCGCCTCCGCGTCCAGCCGCCCCAACCCGTCGCGCTGGCCGAACCCCCGGAGGTCGGCGCGTTCGGCGAGGTCGAGGTGGAAGGCGAGGTGCCGGTCCCGCATCCGCCCCAGTTCGTCGGCGGCCTCCATGCGTTCGACGCAGTAGGCCGCCACCGACTCCAGGAGCCGGTACCGCCCGTCGCGGTACACCACCAGCGAACGGTCCACCAGTCGGCCCAGCAGGCCCAGGACGTCGGCCCGGTCCACCCCGTCCCCGGAACACAGCTCCTCGGCGGCGCGGAGGGTGCACCCGTCCGCGTGCACCGCCAGGCGCCGGAGCACCACCCGTTCGGCGGCGGGGAGCGGTTCCCAGCTCCACTCGATCATCGCGCGCAGGGTGCGCTGGCGGGCCGGTGCGTCGCGCCGACCCGAGGTGAGGACCCGGAACCGGTCGTCCAGGCGTTCGGCCAGCTCGGCCACGCCGACCGACCGGACGCGGGTGGCGGCCAGCTCCAGGGCGAGCGGGATGCCGTCGAGTCGGCGGCAGATCACCGACACCGGTTCCCGGTTCGCCCCGGTGACCGCGAACCCGGGTTCGGCGGCCGCCGCGCGCTCGGCGAACAGGCGCGTCGCTCCTTCGTCGTCGAGCGGCGGGACGGTCCACAGCAGCTCGCCGGAGGTCGCGAGCCGCTCCCGGCTGGTGGCCAGCACGCGCAGTCCGGGCACGGCGCCCAGCAGTCCCGCCGTCACCCGGGCGGCGGCGCCCACCACGTGTTCGCAGTTGTCCAGCACGACCAGTGTCCGCCGGTCGCGCACCACGGCCGCCAGCCGGTCGACCGCACGCGCGGGGCCCGGGTCCGACCGGCGGGGCCCGTCGTCCTGCCGCACTCCCAGGGCCACGGCCACGGCGTCGGCGACCTCCTCCGGCCCGCTCCCGGGCGACAGCCCGGCCAGCTCCACCAGCCACACGCCGTCCGGGAACCGCCCGGAGAGGGAGCGGGCCACCTCCACGGCCAGGCGCGTCTTGCCCACCCCTCCGGGACCGGTGAGCGTGACCATCCGGCCGGAGCCCAGGAGCGCGCCGACCTGGGAGACCGCTTCCTCCCGGCCGACCAGCCCGGAGAGCCTGGCCGGAAGGTTGCCGCGCGCCGCCGGTCGGCCGAGGGCGGAGCCGAGCGCGGGGTCCTGCCGGAGCACGGCCGCGTGCACGGCCGCGAGTTCCGGTCCGGGATCGACGCCGAGTTCCTCACGCAGCCGCGTCCGCGCGTCTTCGTAGGCCTCCAGGGCCTCGCCCTGCCTGCCGGAGCCGTACAGCGCGCGCACGAGCAGGGCGCGGAGCCGTTCCCGGAGCGGATGCGCGGCCACCAGGTCGGCCAGGTCGCCCGCCGCCCGCGCGTGCTCCCCCAGCACGAGCCTCGTGCGGGCCAGCTCCTCCTCGGCGACCAGCCGCAGCTCCGCTAGGGCCTGTTTTGTGGATCATTCCGCCCGCCCGTCGCCCTCCACCACCCTCAAGGGACGCCTGGCGGCGCGGTGTTCTCACGGTGCCAGGCT
>NZ_JBIAGA010000025.1:0-54864 GCF_042869555.1 Nocardiopsis sp. NPDC006938
CTTCGTGTGGATTCGGGCGCCTTGCGGCTTGTGCCTGTTTCCTTTGAAGCGACTCTCCGAGTTTACATGGCCCGAGCACTGCTCGGACCGGAGTTTTTCGGAGGGTGTCTGACTCGAAGATCCGATCACGCCCACGGAGAGTCCGTGTTCGTTTCGATCGAGAAGATCCTGATCCCTCCTTGCGACCTTGGGCCGGTCGGAGGCGACTCGGAGAACATTACCCCTCGCCATGGGTGGACGCAAACGGTTCCACGCGTGTCCTGGGTCACATTCGGTCGAGGAGCCGTCCGGTACCCGTCCCCGCAGCGGCGTACAGCCACTCCACCTCCAGATCCACCTCGGCCACCGTCGCCGGGAGGAACGCCGTCAGGGCCTCGTGTCCGACGAGTGACGCGGCCACCTGGGCGATGGTCGGGTTGTGCCCCACCACCAGGACGGTGTCGGCGTCGGCGTCGACCTGGTTGACCAGTTCCCACAGCTGGTCGACCCCGGCGAGGTAGGCGGTCTCGGAGTAGTCGACGGTCAGGCCCGCGCGCACGCCCGGGTCCATGGCGCCCAGAACCCCGTCGAGTGTCCGACGTGTCCGTTCGGCCGTCGAGCAGATCACGTGGTCGGGAACGTGCCCCAGTTCGGCGAGCACCTTCCCCACCCGTTCGGCCTGCTCCCTGCCGAGGTCCGTCAGAGGACGCTCGTGGTCGGTGACCCCGTGCCCGTCCCCCGCCTGGGCGTGACGCATGAGCAGCAGTGTGCGGCTCATGACGACAGCACCGTCGCGACGACTGAGAGCAGGGCCATGAACCCCACCATCGCCCCCACGATGACCAGCAAACCCTTCATCCCGGACAAGGCCACTCCCTCGACTGCGTCTTCACCTTCGGCTTCCGCCGCCCGGGCCGCGCACGGAGGGCGTCCACCCAGGTTAGGTGCGGCTCCCGAGCCCTCTCTCCCGCCCCTCCCACGACGCGGTGCGGCCGCCCGGGCCTCCCGGACGGCCGCACCACCGCTGCGGACCGGCGGAAGCGCCGGTCCCCTCACTCAGGCCTGGTTGCCCTCCCCGGCCCGGGCCTCCTCTCGCGAACCGCCGTTGTCTCCACCGTTCTCCCCGACGCCTTCCGGAGCGCCCGCGGGCTCGGTCGCGCCGTCGGCCTCGGCGAGGTCGTCCTCGGTCCCCGCGCCCCGGTTCTTGGACCACAGGACGGCGCCCACGAGCACGCCGACCGCGATCACCGTGGCCCCGACCCGCACGGCCACGTTGTCGGCGTAGATCACCACGCTGGGCGCCACGATCAGGGCGACGAGGTTCATCACCTTGAGCAGCGGGTTGATGGCCGGTCCGGCGGTGTCCTTGAAGGGGTCGCCGACCGTGTCGCCGATGACGGTGGCCTCGTGCGCCGGGGAACCCTTGCCGCCGTGGTGGCCGTCCTCGACGAGCTTCTTGGCGTTGTCCCAGGCGCCGCCGGAGTTGGACAGGAACACCGCCATGAGCACACCGGCAGCGATCGCCCCGCCGAGGAAGGCGCCGAGCGGCGCGTAGCCGAACGCGAAGCCCACGGCGATGGGGGCCAGGACCGCCAGGAGGCCGGGGGTGACCAGCTCCCGCAGCGAGTCCTTGGTGCAGATGTCGACCACCCGGGCGTACTCGGGCTTCTCGGTGCCGTCCATGATCCCCGGGCGGGTACGGAACTGGTTGCGTACCTCCAGGACGACGCGCTGGGCGGCCCGGCCGACCGCCATGATCGCCAGCCCGGAGAAGAAGAACACGACGCTGGCGCCGATGATGACGCCGACCAGGACGTCGGGCTCGTCCAGGGAGAGGGAGAAGACCTCGGTGCCGCCGAGCCGTTCCTGCACCGAGGTGCGGAAGGCGCCGAACAGGGCGGTGGCGGCCAGCACCGCCGTGGCGATCGCGATGCCCTTGGTGATCGCCTTGGTGGTGTTGCCGACCGCGTCGAGGCCGGTGAGGATCTCGGCCCCTCGGCCCTCGACGTCCCCGGACATCTCGGCGATGCCCTGGGCGTTGTCGGAGACCGGGCCGAAGGTGTCCATCGCGACGATGATGCCGACCGTGGTGAGCAGGCCGGTGCCCGCGAGGGCGACGGCGAACAGGCTCAGGGTGATGGAACCGCCGCCGAGGAGGAAGGCCGCGTACACGGCGCCCGCGATGAGCAGGGCCGAGTAGACCGCCGACTCCAGGCCGACGGAGATGCCGGAGAGGATCACGGTGGCCGCGCCGGTCCGCGAGCTCTCGCCGATGTCCTTGACGGGGCGCCGGTCGGTCTCGGTGAAGTAGCCGGTGAGCAGCTGGATGGCGGCGGCGAGCACGAGGCCGATGAGCACGGCCGCGACCGCGATGAACCGGGGGTCGGGGTTGGTCCCCGCGTCGGCGATCTCCTTCAGGACGCTGTCGCTGACCCCGGACATCTGCTCGAAGCTGCTGGGCAGGTACCAGAAGGCGGTGGCGGTCACCAGCACGGCGGAGATCGCGGCGGAGACGAAGAAGCCCCGGTTGATCGCCGTCATGGCGGTGCGGTCGTTGGCCCTGGGCGCCACGATGAAGATGCCGATCATGGCGGTGATGACACCGATCATCGGAACCAGCAGCGGGAAGACCAGGCCCTCGGTACCGAAGGCGACGCGGCCGAGGATGAGCGAGGCGACGAGCACCACGGCGTAGGACTCGAAGAGGTCGGCGGCCATGCCCGCGCAGTCGCCGACGTTGTCACCGACGTTGTCGGCGATGGTGGCGGCGTTGCGGGGGTCGTCCTCGGGGATGCCCTGTTCGACCTTGCCGACGAGGTCGGCTCCGACGTCGGCGGCCTTGGTGAAGATGCCGCCGCCCACACGCATGAACATCGCCAGGAGGGCCGCGCCGAAGCCGAAGCCCTCCAGGACGATGGGCGCGTCGCCCCGGTAGACGAGGACGACCAGGGCCGCGCCGAACAGGCCCAGGCCGACCGTGATCATGCCCGCGACCCCGCCGGTGCGGAAGGCGATCCGCATGGCGGTGTGGTTGTCCTTCTCCTCACCGCCCCTCGCGGCCGCGGCGACCCGGACGTTGCCGCGTACCGCGAGCCACATGCCGATGAACCCGGTGGCGGCCGACAGGAGCGCGCCGAGGGCGAAGAAGAGCGACCGGCCGATGGCGATGGCCCAGCTGTCCGCCGGGAGCAGCAGAAGGAGAAGGGGAATGGCGACGACGAACACCGCGAGTGTGCGGAACTGCCGTTTCAGATAGGCCGCCGCCCCTTCCTGGACCGCGACCGCGATGTTGCGCATTCGCTCGGTGCCCTGGCCTGCGGCGAGGACCTCACGGACCAGCATCCCCGCGACGGCGAGCGCGAGTAGCGCGACCACCATGACGACGATGACGAGGGTGAGGTCCCGGCCCTCCAGTGCCAGTGCCATGCCACTTCCCGTGGCGAGGTTGAGCCCAGACAATCCGTCCTCCTTGAGACGGGCACGTCCTTTTCGGCCCCCTGCCGGTGGTGCGCGGGGCCTGGCCCTCGCGGGCTCGGGTGCCGCACACCGCCGTCGTGGACGTACCGCCGTCCGAAAGGCTCCTGAACTGGCTCGACGGCACGCTCGTCGGGTCGAAGCGGTGCCACCTTCCTGTGTGGTGAACGCCGCCCGCAGTCACGCACGCGCGGACGGTGATCCGGGGATTCTACGCACGGAGGCGAAGAAAGCAGAGAGCCGTTTCGGCATTTGTCCAAGAGAGATCGAAGATGTGATCTCACGGTGATCACGGGAAGTGGATGAAAGCCTTGCCAGGCCTCATTTAATTCTTATCCGCTCGCATAATGCGTGAACTCGATGTTAACGTTAAAGTACGCATAAAGTCAGGAACGCGGAGCTTGCACCTCTGGCCCCGCTGGACACACGAGCCTTCCGTGGACTACACGGGCACGCCGCGGAACGCGGCCGGGGAGGAGACCGGAAGGCATTTCGGTCCGAACGGAACTACGCTCCGAGTAGCCGCATCTCCGAAGGGTCGATCCCGTCCCCCGAGGCCGCCCGACCCGCGTCCAGATCGTCGGCCAACGCACGCGCGAACGCGGCCACCCCGGCGACGTCGAGACCATGGGGGGCGTCCGGGCCGAAGGCCGCCACCCGGTCGGCGCCCCGTCTGAGCAGCCGGGCGGCCCCCACCCGGTTGCCGCGCTGGGCGTGGGTGACGCCGACCGCCGTCTGCGCGAGCCCCCGCCACAGTTCGCGTTCCGGTTCGTCCACGGACTTCCACACGGCTTCGAGCACCTCGTGCGCGGTGAACGCGAACCCGCCGTCGAGCAGGCGCTGCGCCTCGGCGACGCCCTCCTCCACGGTGAACACCGCGTCGTCCGGCACCCGGTCGACCTCACCGACCGCGCCGTGCGGCATCGGTCGGCCGTACCGGTCCCGCGGCCGCTGGTTCTGTGCCTGTCCGGACGCGTTGCGATCGCGGACACCGTCCGCACCAGACCGGGGTTCCCCGCTCATAGGTCCCTCACCGCCGTTCGCCGTCGGCGCCCCGGCCACCGGTGGCGCCGACTCCACCGTCGACTTCCCGCAACCACCCTACGAGAGCGTCCCCCACGGCGTCCGGCCGCTCCTCGTGCGGGAAGTGCCCGGCACCCGGCACCGGCACCCACCGGTAGGGGGCGCGCACCAGCCGGCGCGAGGCACGCGCCACCCCAGGCGGGCACACCCGGTCCAGCTCACCGTGCAGTTGCAGGACCGGCACCGACACCGGTCGGCGCATGCGCCACGCGTACCTGAACCCGTCCGCACGGAACCGGGAGCGGAAGATCCAGCGGTGATACTCCAACGAACAGTGCGACACCTTCGGAATCGCGAACGCGCGGCGGTGGTGCTCCCGCGCCTCCCGGTCCGGCCACCCGGGGGCGGACCACGCGTCGAGGAGATCGCCCACGCGGACGCAGCCGTCGGCGAGGAGGCGGTGCTCGGGCAGGATCGGCACCTGGGCGCGGAGCATGTGCGCGACGCCCGGTCCACCGGAGAACAGGACGCGCGCGGCGCGGCGGGGATGCGGTGCGGACACCGCGGCCAGGGCACGGATCTCGTCAGGGTGGTAGGCGGTCATGGTCCAGCCGACCAGTCCGCCGACCCCGTGACCCACCACGGCGGCGTCCGCGGCGCCAAGCGCGCGGACCAGGCTCGCCATGTCCTGGGCCACCCCCACCAGGTCGTAGCCGCGCGGGGTCTTGTCACTGGCGCCGTAGCCGCGCAGGTCGACCGCGACCGCGCGGTATCCCGCCCGGGCCAGACCGGTCAGCTGGGCGCGCCAGGCCCACCAGAACTGGGGGAACCCGTGCAGGAGGAGGACGAGGGGCCCCTCACCGAGCTCGGCCACATGGAACCGGGCTCCGGCGGCGCTCACCGTCCGGTGGTTCCAGGGGCCGTCGACGTAGGCGGCCGAGTCGTCCAGCACCGGAGGCTACCGGTGGACGGGTTCGGGGGTCTCGTCGTCCGAGGCGGCCTCGACCGTCCCGTTCTTGGGCGGGCGGACCTCGCCCCGCAGGATGCCCACGAGACGGGAGGTGGTGACCGCGGTCCGGGCCAGGCCCTGACGGCGGCGCAGGTTGATCACGGCGACCAGGATGAGGACGGCGGCGATCAGGAGGTAGAAGCCGGTGACGGTCAGGAAGGAGAGCCAGAAGGCCCACCCGACCACCTCGGCGAGGAACAGGCCCACGGTGACCGAGAACAGGATGAGGACCAGGTGGAGGACGAAGGCCGCCGCCCCGAACTCGCCGAGGCTCTTGCCGATCCTGGTGGCGTCGGCCTTGGCCTCCAGCTTGGCGAGCTTGATCTCCAGCCGCACGATGCGGGAGAGGTTGTCGGTGGCGTCGGAGACCAGCTCACCGATGGAACGGTCGGAGTCGCTGGCAGTGCCAGGTCGGCCGGTACCCGGCTTGTCCACCATCGTGGGGGTTCCCTTCTCTCGGTCCGTACACGTGGATGATCCTCCGCATCCTCGCACATGCCCTCCCACCCGTGTCTCTCACGGCACGCAAAACCGGCGGCTTCGGTTTCGTCACTTGGGTGAGCGGGAACGGCGCCCCGTCCCTTCGGAAGGGACGGGGCGCCGTTCGGGGACCGGACCCGGTCAGCCGTCCTTCTTGGCGGAGGGCAGCTGCTTGGCGATCACGTCCATGATCGACGAGTCGGTAAGGGTCGAGGTGTCACCGACCTCCCGCTCCTCCGCGATGTCGCGCAGCAGACGGCGCATGATCTTGCCGGAGCGGGTCTTGGGCAGCTCCGGCACGGCCAGCAGGCGGGCCGGCTTGGCGATGGGGCCGAGCGAACTGCCGACGTGGTTGCGCAGCTCCTGGACCAGGTCGGCCGGGACCTCCTCAGCGCCGCCCCGCAGGATGACGAAGCCGACGATGGCCTGACCGGTCACCTTGTCGACCGCACCCACCACGGCCGCCTCGGCGACCTTGGGGTGGGAGACGAGCGCGGACTCCACCTCGGTGGTGGAGATGTTGTGGCCGGAGACGAGCATGACGTCGTCCACGCGGCCGAGCAGCCACAGGTCGCCGTCCTCGTCCTTCTTCGCGCCGTCACCGGGGAAGTACAGGCCCTCGAAGCGCGACCAGTAGGTGTCCTTGTACCGCTGGTCGTCCCCCCAGATGCCGCGCAGCATCGACGGCCACGGCTCGCGGATGACGATGAAGCCGCCCTCGCCGTCGGGGACGGACTTGCCCTCCTCGTCCACCACGTCCGCGACGATGCCCGGAACGGCCCGCATGGCGGCACCGGGCTTGCCGGGGGTGACGCCGGGGAGCGGGCTGACCATGATCGCGCCGGTCTCGGTCTGCCACCAGGTGTCGACCACCGGGGTGTTCCCGCCGCCGATGTTCTCCCGGTACCACATGTAGGCCTCGGGGTTGATGGGTTCACCCACCGAGCCGATCACCCTCAGGCTGGACAGGTCGTACTCGGCGGGGATCTCGTCGCCCCACTTCATGAAGGTGCGGATCGCCGTGGGCGCCATGTAGGCGATGGTGACCTTGTACTTCTCGATGAGCTCCCAGAAGCGGCCCTTGTGCGGGGTGTCCGGGGTGCCCTCGTACATGACGACGGTGGCCGCGTTGGAGAGCGGCCCGTACACGATGTAGGAGTGGCCGGTCACCCAGCCGATGTCGGCGGCGCACCAGTAGACGTCGGTCTCGGGCTTGAGGTCGAAGACCGCCCAGTGCGTGTAGGACGCCTGCGTGAGGTAGCCGCCGGTGGTGTGCAGGATGCCCTTGGGCTTGGCCGTGGTGCCGCTGGTGTACATGATGTACAGCGGGTGCTCGGCGTCGTGCGCCTCGGGGGCGTGCTCGGTGCTCGCGGTCCCCACGACGTCGTGCCACCACACGTCGCGGTCGTTCCACTCGACGTCCTGGCCGGTGCGGCGGACGACGAGGACGTTCTCGACGGCGGGGCGGTCCGCGACGGCTCCGTCCACGGCGGGCTTGAGCGCGCTGGGCTTGCCGCGCCGGTAGCCGCCGTCCGCGGTGATGACGAGCTTGGCCTGGCTGTCGTCCAGGCGCTGGCCGAGGGCGTCCACGGAGAAACCACCGAAGACGACCATGTGCACGGCGCCGATACGGGCACAGGCGAGCATGGCCACGACGGTCTCGGGGATCATCGGCATGTAGATGGCGACGCGGTCGCCCTTGGCCACACCCAACGAGGTGAGGGCGTTGGCGGCCTGGCAGACCTGGTCCTTGAGCTCGGCGTAGGTGATGGCCCGGCTGTCACCGGGCTCCCCCTCCCACTGGAGGGCGACGCGGTCGCCGAGACCGGCCTCGACGTGCCGGTCCAGACAGTTGACGGAGGCGTTGAGCTCGCCTCCGACGAACCACTGGGCGTAGGGCGGGTTCCAGTCCAGGACGGTGTCCCAGGGCCGCTCCCACTGGAGCCTCCGGGCCTGCTCCTCCCAGAAGCCCAGGCGGTCACTCGCCGCGACGTCGTAGGCGTCGGCCTTGACGTTGGCGTTCGCGGCGAGGTCCGCGGGCGGCGGGAAGCTCCTGGTCTCGTGGAGAAGGTTGGACAGTGTCTCCTGGCTCGGGGGAGTGCTGTCGGCCACTGTGATTCTCCTTACGTTGGGCTGTGCGTCCCAATTAATCATGTGGTCCATACCGCGGGAACAGGCGGGTCGACGTCCAGCGGCGGCACGGCCCGGGCGCGCGGCGAACGGTCGGCGAACGGTCGCCGGTCCGCGACGAGCGGTCCCCCCGGGCCCGGGTCCGGGGCGTGGAGCACCCGGTGTTACCGCCGCGTAGTGTTGTTTTCCGTGAGCGAATCGACTTCTGCATCCCTGTCCGACCCACTGTCCCGGATCGCCGCCCTTCCCGGGGTGAGCGACGCGGTGGAGGAGACCAGGACCCTGGTCGACAGGCTGCTGGGACACCGCGTCCTTCGCCGCCGGAGCAGTGACGTGTCCATGGAGTCCTCCCTGCGGGGCGCGTGCGCGTCGGCGGCCCTGGAGGGCGCCGAGGTCTCGATGGACGAGATCCGCGACGGGCACGTGTACGACACCCGGATCAAGGGCGCGCTCCGTGTCGGCGGTGAGCTGGGCACGCTGGTGGACACCTGGCCCCAGGCCCCCCGCCAGGCCCTGGCCCGCCTGCACACCCTGGCCGCGGCCGACGCGGTGGCGGAGGAGGCCCTGGGGCGCCCCCGGCTGGAGGGTGAGCGCGTCGAGGACCCGCTCGACCTCGGTTCGGCGCCGGGCGCCGCGGAGGCCGCGGCGCGGCTGGAGGGCCTGTACGCGCTGTTGGGGGCCCGGACGACGGTTCCCGCCCTGGTCACGTCGGCACTGGTACATGGAGAGCTGATGGCGATCCGGCCGTTCGGCTGGGGTGACGGGCTGGTGGCGCGGGCCGCCGAGCGGCTGACGCTGGTGGAGCGCGGGCTGGACCCGAAGTCCCTGGTCACGTCCGAGCTGGGCCACCAGACCCTGAGGGACGAGTACGCCCCGGCCCTGCGCGGTTACATGGCCGGCACCGCCGAGGGGGTGGCCGCCTGGGTCGTGTACTGCTGCCGTGCGGTGCGGGCCGGCGCCCAGGATTCCCTCGCCACGTGCGAGGCGCTCAAGCGCGGCTGAGCCGGAGTGCGGGGCTCAGGGGGCGGACGGGGCGGACGGGGCGGACGGGGCGGACGGGGCGGACGGGAACCGAACACCGTTCGCCCGACGCCGTTCCCGGATGGCGATCCCGGGGCGCTCCACGGATAATCGCCAGTTCCCCACTCCGTTGATTTACCAACAAGTAATAACTCGGATGCATCTCGTTTCGATCACGCTTCACCGAGCGCGATTGTTTCCCGATTGCTCACGCACGTGCACGTGCATGCGAACGGCACTCCCGATGACACCCGGGGGTGCCGTTTCCGCTTCCCCCGAGCGCGCGCACAGCCACCATTCCTTACTCAGTGACCTGGGAAGACATTGCTCTTTCCGAGCCCTCCCATGCCCCGGCAGCAGCGGGCGCGAGAGGTTCTCGAAGGGCACCACCGGGCCGACTCCGGGCACCGACTCCTTTGTTTGCCCGCCCCGAAACCCCCTTCCAAAAGGTGGTGCGGCGAAGTTTCTCTGTTGGATTCCCGAACCGATAGACAGTGTCTCGTGATAGCGTCTGTTCCGGAGTCGCGCGAAGGGCCGACATCGCCGGGCCAAAACCCGGGGTTCCTGGTTGAGGGCACGAGTCGCAAATACGGACATTGCGCCCATGAAACTGTGGCACCGTCGATCCTCGCGAGAAGAACGGAACGGACACCCCCGGCACGGGGCTCCGCGCGTTCGCACCCACGCTCCCGAAGGACCCTTCCCCGGAGAGCGGACTCCGGCCTGTCCCCCCGAGGCCGGAACCGAGTGGCCCCCAGTTCCCCCTGTGGGGTCCGCTCGACGACCTCCGCTCCGTCCCGCCTGACGGGCCGGGACACACGGACAGCCCCCGTACGTGTGTCCCGCCCGCCGGGTGGGGCCCGCTCCGGCGGCACTCCCGCGCACGGCGGCCGACTCCCCCACCCGGGTTATCCACAGATCCGCGCCGACGGCTTTCGCCGGGCGCCTCCTTCGGCGAAGGTCGAAAGGGCAGGTTCCCCGCCCTTCCCGGAAGGCCCGATGGACGCCCCGCAGCGCACCCTGATCGCCACCGCCGACCCCGCCCTCCTCGACGACCTCCTCCGACTGACCGCGGCGGCCGCCGTCGAGGTCACCGTGGCACCCGACCCCGAACAGGCCCTGCGTGTCTGGAACCGCTCCCCCCTCGTCGTGGTCGGCGCCGACCTGGACCGCGCGCTCCGCGCCGCCGGTCCACCACCCCACCCACGGGTGGCGGTCGTCTCCCACGACGACGGCCCCGCACCCGAGCGCGCCGCGCTCCCCGGACACGACGCCCCCGGCGACCGCCCCCTCCACCAGGCTCCCGAACACCACCGCCCCCGACGCGACGGCGTCTACCTGCTGCCCAGGGACGAGGCCGCCCTCGTCGACCTCCTCTCCTCCGTCACCGACCGCGCCCCGGCGCCCGTGGTGTCCGTCGTCGGCGGCCGGGGCGGCGCCGGGGCCAGCCTGCTCTCGGCCGCCCTCTCCCTCGCCGGTGAACGCGCCGGACTGGCCACCGCCCTGCTCGACGCCGACCCGCTGGGCTGCGGGCCCGACGTCTACCTGGGCTGCGACCACGCCGCCCCGCAGGCCCGCACCGGCTGGGGCGACCTGGTCCGCCAACGCGGCCGCCTACCCTGGCGGACCCTACGCGACGGCCTGCCCAGGGTCGGCCGGGTGGACGTACTCACCTGGGCGCGCGGCACCAGCACCGAACAGGGCCGCCCCCTCCCGGTCGGCGCCGCCCGGGCCGTCCTGGACTCCGCCCGCCGGGGCACCGACCTCGTCGTGGCGGACCTGCCCCGCTCCTTCGACCCGGGCACCGCCGTCTTCCTCAACCACTCCGCCCTCGTCCTCGTGGTGGTCCCCGCCGACGTGTACTCGGTGGTGTCCGCCGCGCGCATGACCCCACGGCTCCGTCAGGAGGCCACCCGGGTACGGGTCGTCGTGCGCGGAGCCCGGGGCGGCCTGTCCACCGGGGTGGTCACCACGACGCTCGGCGTGGAGCTGGGAGCCGACCTACCACCCGAACCCGGGCTGTCCCGGGCACTGCGGGTCGGTGAGGTACCGGCCCGGCACCCCCGATCCCCGCTGGCCCGCTACGCGGACCGGGTCGTGGCGGCCCTGGTCCGCGAGGAGCGACCCCGATGAGCGCCCTCTGGGACCGACTGGCCCACCGCGCCCCCGCACCGGACACCCCGACGCCGCGCTCCCCGGTGTCCCGCGCCGCGCCGCCCACCACGGCCAGGGACCCGTCCCCCGTCGAGGACACCGTGCTGGAACGGGTCCGCGACCGCTTCGTGGCCACCGGGACGCCGGTCACCCCGGCCAACGTCGCCGCCGCGATCCGCGCCGAGGGCGGCGCCCTGGGCGACCGGGAACTCCTCACGATGACCCGGCGGCTCGCCGCCGACCTGTCCGGGGCCGGTCCACTGGAGGAACTGCTCACCGCCGACGTCACCGACGTCCTGGTCAACGGGCCGGACCAGGTCTGGGTCGACTCCGGCGAAGGGCTGCGCCGAATACACGGGGTGCGGTTCGCCTCCGAGGACGAAGTGCGCAGGCTCGCCCAGCGGCTCGCCTTCCAGGCCGGGCGACGGCTCGACGCCGCCGTCCCCTACGTGGACGCGCGCCTACCCAACGGCGCCCGGCTGCACGCCGTGCTGCCGCCCATCGCCCCCGGCGGCGCCTGCCTGTCCCTGCGCGTCCCGCCCAGGCGCGTCTTCGGGCTCAAGGAGCTCACCGCCAGCGGCACCCTGACCCCCTCCGGCGCGGACCTGCTGCGCGCACTCGTCGCCCTCCGCGAACCCTTCCTGGTCAGCGGCGGGACGGGGACGGGCAAGACCACCCTGCTGTCGTCCCTGCTGTCCCTGGTCCACCCCGAGGAACGCATCGTGCTCGCCGAGGACTCCCCCGAGCTGCGCCCCGACCACCCGCACGTGGTGCGCCTCCAGACCCGCCCGGCCAACGTCGAGGGCAGTGGGGAGGTCACCCTGGAGACCCTCGTCCGCCAAGGCCTGCGTATGCGCCCGGACCGGCTCGTGGTCGGGGAGGCCCGTGGCCCGGAGATCGTGTCGTTGCTGGGCGCCCTCAACACCGGCCACCGTGGCGGCGCCGGGACTCTCCACGCCAACGGCGCAGAGGAGGTGCCCGCCCGGATCGAGGCGATGGGGTGTGCCGCCGGACTCGGGCGAGGGGCGGTACACAGCCAGCTCGCCGCCACCGGGGTGCTGGTGGTCCACCTGGTCCGGGATGCCCGGGGGCGTCGCCTCGCCGAGGTCAGGGTCCTGCGGCGGGAGGTCTCGGGGCTGGTACGGGCCGAACCCGCGGTGGCCTTCACCCCGGACGGACGCACACACGAGCACCCCGGCGCGGAGGAGCTGGCGGCCCGGCTGGGCGGAGGGTGGCGGCGGTGATCCTCCTGGCGGTGACCACGTTGGCGGCGGCCCTGGCCTGGTCCGTGCCCCGTGCGGGCCGGTTCCGGCTGGTACCGCGGTGGCGGCCCGAGCGTGCGCGCCGACGGCTTCGCCCGCCGTCGCTGCGCCCGCTCCTGGCGCTCCTGGCCCGCCGCCGCGAGGGGACGCGACGGCGGTGGGCGGTGATCCGCCTGTGCCGGACGATGGCGGCCGAGCTCAGGGCCGGGCAGTCGCCGGAGTCCGCCCTGCGGATCGCGGCGGTGGAGGGCGGCGCGCTCGTCGGCGCGGTGTCGGACCCCGCGGAACTGCGCGGAGCGGCCGCGCGGGACGAGGACCTGTGGGCCCTGGCCGGGCTCGCGGCCTGTTGGGAGGTGGCGTCGGAGACCGGGGCCGGACTGGCCGGGGTGGTGGACGAGTTCGCGGAGAACCTGACCGAACGCGAGGAGCAGCGGGCCGAGGCGTGGGCGCGGACCGCCGGACCCCGCACCACCGCGCTCGTGCTGTGCGGGCTGCCGCTGGTCGGGATGGCGATGTCGGCGGGGCTGGGCGGATCGCCGCTGGTGTTCCTGTTCACCACGCCGGTGGGCCTGTTGTGCCTGGGTCTGGGCGTGCTGCTCGATCTCGTGGGCGTCTGGTGGACCCTGCGCATGGTGCGAAGAGCGGTGGCCTGAGCGGGGTGCCGGGTCGGGGGGCGGGGTCCGGAGCGGAGTCCACCCGGCCCTGGTTCCGTGCGGAGCCCGGAGCCGACGAACGGAGGGAGAAAGATGTACTTCGAGGTGGCGGCGGTGCTGTGCGCGACGGGGGCGGTGTGGGTCCTGTGCGGACCGGACCGTCCGCGTTCCGTCCCTCGGGTCCTCGGCGCGGCGGCGGGCACCAGGGCCCGAAATCGGCCACGCGGGCCCGCGCCGGGGTCCTGGCTCCGGTTGCTCGTCCCGGTCGTGGCCGCGGTCGCGCTGACCGCCCTGGTCGGCGGGGCGGGCGTCGTCGTGGCCCTCGCTGTGGGCGGTTACCTGTGGTGGCGGTCCCGTAGGAGGGCGCGGCGTCCCGCGCGCCTGCCGGTCACCGACGACCTTCCCGTGCTCATCGGTCTGCTCGCCTCGGGTGTCCGTGCCGGTGCGACCGTACCCGCCGGTCTGGGGGCGGTGGCCGGGGCGGCCCGAGGCGACCTGGGAACCGAACTCGCCTCCCTGCGGGACCAGCTGGAGCTGGGTGCCGACCCCCTGCCCGCCTGGCGCAGGTCGGCCCTGCCCGAGCCCCTGGTGGCGGTCGGCGCCGACCTGGCCCGGGCCGCCGAGACCGGAGCTCCCGTGGCCGATCTGCTCGACCGGCACGTACGCGACCTCCGTCGGCGGTCCCGGGCCGTGACCACCGCCCGCGTGGAGAGTCTGGGGGTACTGGTCGTCGCCCCGCTCGGGTTGTGCTTCCTGCCCGCCTTCGTGCTGATCGGCATCGTGCCGATGGCGGCGGAACTCCTCCTGGCCGCCCTCGCGCGGTGAACCGCGCACGAGCGGCGGGGTGCGGCGAACCCGTGGCCGCCGCACCCCGGGCGTCTGGTCAGGGGCGCTCGCCGATCTCGCCGACCCAACCCGACCACACGAAGCCGACCTGCTCGGTGAGGAGCGGGTACTCCAGACCGAAGCTGGCCGCGCCCTCGTACTCGGGCCCCTCCTCCAGGAGGGTGACGTCGCGGTACAGCAGTGCACCGTCCTCGGCGTCGTACAGGTACCGGACCTCGCTCACCCGGCCCTCGTCCTCGATGGTGAAGGCGAACAGCTCGCCCTCGCGGTTCAGCGTGTCGGTCGCGGTGCCCAGGTAGGCCACCTCGGCGACCTCGGCGAACACCCGCTGGACCGCGGCCTCCTCCGCGCCGGACAGCGGCCGCGACTCGTAGAGCCGGTCCGCGGCGTTGGCCAGCGCGGGCAGGGACTCGTCGGCCGGGCCCTCACCGAAGTCGGCGAGCGCCTCCAGCATCCCGTCGGTGTCGGTCGGCAGCTCGGCGGGCCACACGAGGCTCTCGTGCACGGTGTCCTCGTAGGACTCGCTGCCCTGTTCGAGGAACCACTCGTGGTCGGCCTCCTCGCCTCCGGCCTCCAGCGGCGGCTTCGGCTCGGAGTCCTGTCGGGTGTTGCCCTCCAGGTCCTCCCACGACGTCCAGTCGTAGGGGACGAACCGGTAGCCGTGGGTCTCGTCCGGGTCGTCGTCGCCCGCGTTGGCGGTGAGCTGGTGCAGCCGTGTGCCGGTGGTGGCGACGAAGCCCACCTCCCCGTCGCCCGGGGCGGCGCCGCGCGCCTCGGTGACGCCGGCCAGCGCGGTCAGGGGCTCGGTGCCGTCGACCGGATCGCCGCCGGTGACCTCGATGGGGTCGGGCTGGGCGGCGTAGGCCAGCGGAATGCCCGCGTGGTCGTCACCGGGCAGGATGACCACACCGGCGCCCACGGCGAGTGCGGCGGTCGCCGCTCCGGCGGCCAGGACGGGGACGCGCTTCCACAGGGGTCGGGCCATGGTCGTGTGTTCCTCCAGTTTCGCGATGGCGTGCAGACGCGCCCGCTGCCGGGCCTCGGGGGTGGGGCGAACGTCGTTGGCGGGGTCGGTGCCGTCGAATGCGTTGCGCAGTGCGGTCAGGTCGTCCACGAGACCTCCTTCGGGACGCGCACCCGGGCGGGTGCGGGGGCGTCTTCCTTCATGAACGCGGTCAGTTTTCTTCGAGCCCGGTGCAGACGCCCGCGAGCGGTGACATGCGCGCAGCCGACCACCTTCGCGGCCTGGCGGCAGTCCAGCCCCTCCCAGGTCACGAGCATCACGAGTTCGCGTTCGACCTCCGTCAACCGGGCCAGCGCCGCCAGGGCGCCCGCACGGTCGAGGAACTGGTCGGCGTCGTCGTGGTGGCGGGGGCCGGTCTCCTGCCCGAGCGACTCGGCGATCAGCCCCTGGCGTCGCGCGGAACGCATGTGGGCGAGCCCGATCCGGCGGGCGCAGGCGTACAGCCAGGGCAGTTCCTGTCCCGCCGGTACGCGTCCCCGGCGCTGCCATGCCACCGCGAAGGCCTCCGAAGCGACGTCGTCGGCCTGATCGGGCCCCACACGTCGGCGCGCGTAGCGGTAGACCGCGTCGTAGTGCTCTTCGAACATGTCGTTGAAGTCGCGGCGGTCGGAGTGTTCGTCTCCGGCTCGGCCTTCTCGCATCGGCGTTCCTCCCGTTCTCTCACCCGTCTATGTCCGCGGAGGGGGTGTGTGTTCGGTCGGGAGGTGACTTTTCTTCGACGACCGCCGCGTGGCCCGGGGCACCGCGCTCTGGCCCGCGACTGGAGGTGGGAGGGGCCGTTACGCCCTCTCCCACCTGGAAGGTTAGGGGTGGAACGGACCACGGGCGCACCCGGAGGGCGCGGGCCGGAGACGGGGTCAGGGTGTCTCCCCGGCTCCGTGTACCGGTCCGGCCCGGGAACGCGCCACGACCTCGTGGGCCCGAGCGGTGGCGGTGAGGGACACCGTGACCTCGACGGTGAACCCCTCCGCTTCGCAGGAGTCGAGGGTCGCGCCGTTGGCCTCGGCGGTGCGCCGGGCGCTCTCGCACGCATGCGGGGTTCCCTCGTGCGCCCGTGCCGCCGCCGCGAGCGCGGCGAGGTCGGCGGCGGTGGCCGCACGGTCGCGGTCCAGGCGGGCCGTGGCGGTGAGGAGCACGGTGTGGACGAGGAACCACAGCACCAGGCTGACCGAGATCCACCAGACGGTGGCGGACCCGGAGTCCGCCCGGCCGCCCGCCCCGCTCCCGCCCGGTGGCCGGGGCTGGAACGGGGTCACGGGAGCGCGCTGAGCAGGGCGCGGGCGCCGCCCGGCGCCACCAGCACCAGCACCAGCACCAGCACCAGCACCAGCACCAGCACTGAAGCACGTGCGGGGGGACGCGCGAGGTTGCGCGGGCCTCCGGTCGCCGTGCCACGGACGGATGAGAGAGAGCGGTCGGGTCAGCGGGCCGCAGACGCACCCGGGCGCGGGAGCGTGCCGGGCCGCACGGGCCATCCGGGTCACGGCGGCTCCTCCAGGGGGACCGCCGCCTCGGCACGGACACCGAGTGGCGGGGCCCGCAGGGGGCCGATCCGCAGTTCGGCGCGCACGGTGACCCGCGCCGTCCCGTCGCCTTCGGTCAGCTCGACGCGGGCCCCGTCCGGGGCGGCCGACAGCGCCAGGGCCCGGGCCCGGTCCGAGGTCTCGCCACGGGCCAGGGCACGGGCCCCGATCCGGGCGGCGTCGGCGCAGGAGAGCCGGGCCTCGGCCGCGGCCACCGCTCCGAGCGCGACGGCCAGCACCAGCATCAGGGTGGGCAGCAGCATGGCCGCCTCCATCGTCACGGAGCCGCCCCGGTCAGTGGCGGGGCTGGAGCGCATCGACGAACACCGCGGTGAGGGCGGCCGACACCGTCTCACTGGTGGCGATGAGGTAGAGCACCCCCGCGATGGCCACCGCCGCGACCGTTCCCATGGCGTACTCGGCGGTGCTCATGCCGTGGTCGGAACGGGCGGGGTTCGGGCACGGGAAAGGGGACACGGGACCTCCCTGGGGTTCCGGGCGGGGAGGGTCCCGCCGCCCGGTCCTTCCAGGGTGCGGCCGGGGGCACCGGAACGGAAGACGTCGCCCGGGCCTGTGGACAACCCCCGTCATCGCCCTGGCTTGGACAACCCCCGTCATCGCCAGCGCCACCGCGGTCGACCTCCCTTGGGAAGGGCCAACGCCTCTCCGAACAGGGGTGGGGCCGGTCCGACCGGACCGGGCCCCACCCGACTCGCGCGCTGACCGGCGCCGCGGACCCTAGTTCAGGCCCTTGCGGGTCAGCAGCGGGCCCATGCCGGGCTCACGGCCGAGGAAGTCGGTGACCGCCGCCATCGGGTCGACGCTGCCGCCCTTGGAGAGCACCTTCTCCCGGAAGCTGTCGCCGCCCGCGCGGGTGAGGCCGCCGTGCTCCTTGAACCACTCGACGCTCTCCGCGTCCAGCACCTCGCTCCACACGTACGAGTAGTAGCCCGCGCTGTAGCCGTCGTCGGAGAAGATGTGCTGGAAGTACGTGCTTCGGTAGCGGGGGCTCACCAGCGGGTGCAGCACCCCCGCCTCTTCCAGGGCCCGCCGCTCGAAGTCCGCCGGGTCCTCGATGGTCTCCCCCGGCGCCAACCGGTGCCAGGCCCAGTCGAGCAGTGCGGCGCCCAGGTACTCGAAGGTGCCGAAACCCTGGTTGAACTGGCTGGCGGCGGTGAGGCGCTCCACCAGTTCGGCGGGGACGGGCTCGTCGGTCTCGTGGTGCCTGGCGTAGTTCGACAGCACCTCCGGCCACAGGGCCCACATCTCGTTGACCTGGGACGGGAACTCCACGAAGTCGCGCGGCACGCTCGTGCCCTCGACCCTGGGGAACCGGACGGCGGAGAGCAGGCCGTGCAGCGCGTGGCCGAACTCGTGGAAGGCCGTCTCCACCTCGTCGAAGGTCAGCAGGGTGGGTCCGGAGACGGGCTTGGTGATGTTGAGGTTGTTGACCACCACCGGTAGTTCGTCCAGCAGGTACGACTGGTCGACCAGGTTGTGCATCCACGCGCCGCCGCGCTTGGTGGCACGCGCGTAGGGGTCGAGCAGGAAGAGGCCGAGCGGGGTGCCATCGCCGTCGAACACCTCCCACGTGCGCATGTCGGAGTGGTAGCCGCGCAGGTCGGGGCGCTCGGTGAAGGTGACCCCGTACAGCAGGGTCGCCGCGTGGAAGACGCCGTCCTCGAACACGCGGCCCAGCTCGAAGTAGGGCCGAAGGACGCTCTCGTCGAAGTCGTAGCGCGCCTTGCGGACCTGCTCCGTGTAGTAGGGCCAGTCCCACGGCTCGATCTCGTGCCCGGCGTACTCGGCGAGCGCCCGGGCCTCCTTCTCGACGTTGCGCAGGACCGGGCCGACCAGCTGTCCGAGGCGTTCCTCGACCGCCTCGACGGTCCTGGCGGTCTGGTCGGCGACCTTGTAGGCCGCGTGGTCGGGGTATCCGAGCAGCTGGGCGCGTTCGGCGCGCAGCTCGGCCATGCGGGCGCCGATCTCCAGGTTCTCCGGGGCGCGGTCGCGGCTCAGCGTGTACAGGCGTTCGCGGGTGGAGCGGTTGGTGAGCTGGGACAGCGCGGGCTGCACGGTGGTGTTCAGCAGCGGCAGCACGTACTCGTCGCCCTGGCGGATCGCCTCGATCTGGGCCGCGTCCAGGCCGTCGAGGTCGGTGGCGTCAGTGGTGACCAGTGACGACTCCCCGGTGGCCCGCACGACGTTGCGGGAGAACTCCGTGCCGAGCTCGGCCAGGCGGGCGTTGAGCTCGCGCAGTCGCTCCTGCTCCCGCTCGCCGAGGTCGGCTCCCGCCTTGACGAAGTCGAGCCGGTACCGCTCCAGCAGCCACGCCTCCTGCGGGTCGTCCGTGCTGACCTGCTGAATCCGGGCCCACAGCTCGCGGTTGAGGGAGATCGCGTCGCTGTGCCGGGTGGAGCGGGGGACGATCTCCTTCTCGATCTCGCGGATGCCGTCGGTGGCATCGGAGCCGGTCAGCGTGTTGAGCACGACCTCCACTCGTCGGAGGGTCGCGCCGGAGCGCTCCAGCGCGGCGATGGTGTTGTCGAAGGTCGCGGGCTCCGGGTTGCGGGCGATCGCGTCCACTTCGGCGAGGTGCTCGGCCACGCCCTGCTCGAAGGCGGGCAGGAAGTGCTCCTCGCGGACCGCCGCGAAGTCGGGAAGACGGTAGGGCAGTTCGCTGGGTGACAGGAACGGGTTGGCGGTCAAGGGGTGGTGCTCCTCGTTCGTTGAGGGTCGGGCGCTCGTGCCGTTCTATCCTGCTGCCGCCCGGCTGTCACCCCCTTACCCAGGGCTGACGTGCGGTCACTCGGCGCAGCGCCGCTGCGGGGCGGCGCCCGCGGCCCGGGCCGCACCCGTACCGGTGGGGGGCGTCCTGACAGTGCGGCGCGGGCCTGGTTTCATGGCTGTGACCCAGCGCACTCGGAGGTGTCAGTTGCCCGAGAACACGGGCGTTCCCGGCCCCTGGGGGACCCACCCGCTCCCCCGTTCGGCCCTTCCCCCCGTCGGTACGCCGGACCTGCGCGGCCCCGCCCGGTTCGTGTGGTGGCTGATCGCCCGTCAGCCGTGGCGCGTCCTGCGCGGTGCCCTGTTCGGCACCCTGTGGATGGTGGGGCTGGTGTTCCCGCCCTACCTGATGGCCCGTGCCATCGACGACGGTCTGCGCGCCGAGGACCCCCGCGCTCTCACCCTGTGGGCGGGGGCCGGAGCGGCGATGGCCGTGGCGACCGCGATCGTGTCGATCCTGCGGCACCGCACGATGTTCCTGGTCCGCACGGACGCCGCCCACCGGACCATGCGTGTGGTCACCCGGCACGCCACGGTACTCGGCGCGACCCTGTCACGGCGGGTCTCCTCCGGCGAGCTCTCCACGGTGCAGGCCTCCGACGTCCTGCGGATCGCCCACATCCTCACCATGACCGGCCCCGGCGTGGGGTCGGTCGTGGCCTACGGGGGCGTGTCGGTCCTGCTGTTCACCATCTCGCCGCCGTTGGCCGCGATCGTGGTGCTCGGCGTCCCGGTGCTGGCCGCGGTGGTGGGGCCGCTGATGGGGAGGCTGCACGGACACCAGAGCGTCTACCGCGAACACCAGGGCCGCGCCATGGCGCTGGCCGCCGACATCGTGTCCGGACTGCGGGTCCTGTGCGGGATCGGCGGACGGTCGCACTTCGCCCGCCGGTACGAGGAGCGCTCGCGGGAGGTGCTGCGCCAGGGCTACCGGGTCAGCGAGACCACGAGCTGGTTCCACGCGGTGAGTGCCTGCCTGCCGGTGGTCTTCCTCGGGGCGGTCACCTGGGTGGCCGCCCGTCTGGCGGTGAACGGGCAGATCACCGTGGGCGAGACCGTCGCCGTGTACGCGTACGTCGCGATCCTCATCCTGCCGGTGTTCTTCATCATCGAGGGCGCCAGTTCGGTGATCGAGGGCCTGGTGTCCGTGCGCCGCGTGCTCGACCTGCTCACCCTCGAACCCGCGCGGACCGGGAGCGGCCGGGACCTGCCCGGCCCGCCTCGGGACGCGCCGATGGTCGAGCCCGAGTCCGGGGTGAGCGTCCCTCCCGGTCTGACGACCGCGCTGGTCAGCGCCGACCCCGGGGAGGCCGCCGCCGTGGTGGACCGGCTTGGCCGCTACCGCGTGTCCGACACCGTGTGGGGTGGTGTGCCGCTGCGCGACGTCGAACTCGGGGAGGTGCGTCGGCGCGTGCTGGTGTCCGACAACGACTCCCACCTGTTTGCGGGTTCCCTGCGCGAGGTCCTGGACCCGCACGGGTCCCACGGTGACGGGGAGGTCCGGGCGGCGCTGCGCGTGGCGGGTGCCGACGACGTGGTCACCTCGCTGCCGGACGGGCTGGACTCCCCGGTGGAGCCGCAGGGCCGCAACCTCTCCGGCGGCCAGCGGCAGCGGGTCCGGCTGGCCCGGGCGCTGCTGGCCGACCCCGAGGTGCTGCTGTTGGTCGAACCCACCTCCGCCGTGGACGCGCACACCGAGGCGACCGTCGCCGAACGCCTGCACACGGCGCGGGCCGGACGCACCACCGTGGTCGCGGGCACGTCTCCGCTCCTGCTCGACCGCGCGGACCGGGTGCTGTTCCTCGTCGACGGGCGGGTCGCCGCGGTCGGTACCCACGGCGCTCTGCTCACCGAACGGCCGGACTACCGGAAGCTGGTCTTCCGTGGCGCCTCCGACCAGGAGGACGGCCGGGCCGACAACGACACCCACGACGAAGGGATGCCCGCATGAGCCAGCGACTCCCGGTCGCCGACCGCGCCGAGGTCCGGAGGGACACCGTCGAGTTGTTGCGGGCCGAACGCGGGCGGGCCACGAGCGCGGTCCTGCTGACCTGTCTGGCCACCGGCGCCGGACTGGTCGGCCCCTACCTGCTGGGTCGGATCGTCGACATGGTGCAGGCGGGCACGGCCACCCTGGGCAGGATCGACCTGCTCGCCGCGGGTGTGCTCGCGGCCGCGATCGTCCAGCTCCTGCTGACCCGGTACGCGCGCCGCGCCGTCTACCGGTTCGGCGAACACGTGCTGCGGCGCCTGCGGGAGGACTTCGTGGGCCGGGTGCTCACGCTGCCCACCCGTGTGGTGGAGCGTTCGGGCACCGGAGACCTCACCACGCGGGCCTCCGCCGACGTGGGAAACGTGGGCACCAGTCTGAGGGGCGCGCTGCCGGAGATCAGCATGGGGGTGCTCCAGGTCGTGGTGCTGGTGGCCGCGGTCGCCTGGCTGCACCCGCTGCTGGGGCTGTGCGCGCTGGTGGGCTTCCCTCTGGTGTGGCCCGCCGCGCGCTGGTACCTGCGGCGTTCGCGCGAGACCTACCTGGCGGAGGGCGCCGCCCTGTCCGCCGCGTTGGAGGGCACCTCGGCCACCGCCGAGGGCGGCCGCACCGTGGAGGGCCTGGGCGTCCAGGCGGACCGCCGTCGGGTGACGGACCGGGACGTGGGCGTGCTGTACCGGGCCCGCCGGGGTGGGCTGCGGCTGCGGTCGGTGCTGTTCCCGGTGGCGGAGTCGGTCTTCGTGCTGCCGGTCGCGGTCGTCCTGCTGGTGGGCGGTTTCCTGTACCTGAACGGCGGGATCGGCCTGGGCGCCCTGGTGACCTGCCTGTTGTACGTGCAGCAGATGGTGGACCCCACCATCGGCGTCACCCAGAGGCTGGAGGAGCTCCAGCGGGCCGCCGCGTCGTTCGCGCGGTTGCGGGGCGTGCAGCGGCTGCCGGAGGAGTCCGCGGACCCGGGGCTCGTGCCGTCGGACGACCGGATCGAACTGTGCGGCGTGCGCTACGCGTACGTGCCGGGGCACGACGTGCTGCGGGGTATCGACCTCACGGTTCGGCCCGGTGAGCGGCTGGCGGTGGTGGGGCCCTCCGGCGCGGGCAAGTCGACGATCGGTCGCCTGTTGTCCGGCGCGGACTCCCCGGGCTCCGGGCGCGTACTGCTGGGCGGGGTGCCCGTCGCGGAGCTCGCCCCGGAGGTGCTGCGCGAGCGGATCGTGCTGGTCAACCAGGAGCACCACGTGTTCACCGGGACCCTGCGGGAGAACCTCGCCATCGCGGCCGACGGCGGCGGTTCCGTGGACGACTCCACCCTGTTGGCGGCCCTGGACGCGGTGGACGCCGACTGGGTCGGCGGGCTGCCGGAGGGCTTGGACACCCGGGTGGGCTCGGGTGGCGAGGCGCTCTCCCCCGCCCGGGCCCAGCAGGTGGCCCTGGCCCGTGTGGTGCTGCTCGACCCGCACACGGTGGTGCTGGACGAGGCCACCTCGCTGTTGGACCTGCGGACCGCACGGCACACGGAGCGGTCGCTGGCGGCGGTGCTGGAGGGGCGGACGGTCATCGCGATCGCGCACCGGCTGCACACGGCGCACGACGCGGACCGGGTGGCCGTCGTCGCGGAGGGGCGCGTCACCGAGTTGGGAACCCACGACGAGCTGATCGCAGCGGGAGGGGCGTACGCGGCCCTGTGGAGTTCCTGGCACGGCACCGACTGACCGGTCCGCGGGGCCGCCCCGTCACGCCTCGTCGCGCCCCGCCGCGCCGTGCCCGTGGTGCGCGGTGGGGGGGGTCGGAGCCTGGGCCGGGGCCCCGGGCCACGGGGCCGCGTCAGCTCGCGGGTCAGGCCGGGGTGAGGAACTCCAGGCGGTTGCCGTTGTGGTCGAAGGTGTGGAAGCGCCGGTAGCCCGGGATGTTCTCGTCCCAGGTGATCGCGTACCCCGCCGAGGTGATCCGCTCTGCGAGGGCGTCCAGCTCCCGGACCATGATCCCGGGGTGGGCCTTGCGCTGCGGCGCGAAGTCCTCCTCCACCCCCAGGTGGATCTCCAGGGCGTCCGCGCGGACCCACAGGCCTCCGCGTACGGCCAGGGCCGGGGGTTTGGCGACCTCGACGAAGCCGAGGAGGTCCACGTAGTAGGCGCGGCACGCGTCCTCGCCTCCCGGGGGGTGGCAGATCAGCACGTGGTGCAGGCCGAACCCGAACCCGGTGGAGGTGTCCGGCTCCGGGTCGCCGTGTTCGGGGCCTTCGGTGTGGTCGGTCGTCATGCGGTGTCGCCTCTCTCGTGGGGGGGAACGCGTCGGATGGGGCAGGGGCCGGGGTCGGGCCGGAGCCCTCAGTCGAGCAGGTCGTTGCCGGTACGGGCCCGCGCGAAGATCCGCCGGAAGGACAGCATCGCGAGGGCCAGCCAGCAGAGGGCGGCCAGGAGCATCAGCCCCAGGGCGGCCAGGACCGCCGTGGCCGGGGCGCCCGCCTCGACCGCGCGCACGGCGGTCAGCCCGTGCGTGACGGGCAGGAGCTGGGCGGCCCACTGGAGCGGGGTCGGCCAGAACGCCACCGGCACCATCGCTCCGCAGATCGCCGTCACGGTCACTGTCGTCACGGTGCTGATCACGTTGCGAGCCTCCGCGAAGACCAGCGCCGCTGAGGCGACGAGCAGGGTCATGCAGTAGGTGGACAGGCAGGTCAGGACGACGATCCCCACCAGTAGGGGCACCTGCCACCACGTCCAGCCGATCCCGAAGAACGGCGGGACGGCCAGCAGGGCGATCGAGGTGGTCACCATCGCCGATCCCGGCTTTTGCAGGCTGCGCCCGAAGTAGTGCAGGCCGGGTTCGACCGGTGAGGCGGTCAACAGTCCCATCGTGCCCGCTTGGCGGTCCCAGCAGGTGGAGGCCACCGCCATCATGGTCTCGGCCACGCAGAGGGTGAGCGCGGCGCCCAGGACGACGTAGCGGGTGTACTCCGGGTCCCCCACCAGCGCGCCGACCGCGGTGTAGAAGACCACCTGGGACAGGAGCCGCACCAGCCAGCCGAACAACCAGCTCCGCCACGTGTAGAAGGAGTGGAAGTCGGCTCGGGCGATGACCGCGCTGTGGCGCACCGTGCGCGCGGCCCGGACGGGTGAGATCACGGTTCTTCCCCTCTTCAGACGCGGGACAGTGTGCCCTCGGCGCGGGCGCGCCTCAGGAAGCGGACGAGGGTGAGCGAGCCCACCGCCAGGGCGAGCGCGCCCAGTGCCAGGACGGTGAGCAGCCGGAGCGCGAGGGCCTCGACCGGCCCGGGTGTGAGGGAGTCGCGGAACAGGTCGGCGGCCCAGGACAGGTACAGCACCCGACTGACCCCCTCCACCCATCCGGGGTAGAGGGCCACCGGGACCATCACCCCGGCCAGCAGGAACATGGGCATGGACAGGGTGTTCTGCACGATCCTGGGGTTGGGCGTGGCGATGAACAGGGCCGAGAGCGCGGTCGTCGTGGCGGCCGTGCCCAGGGCGGTGGCCACCATGGCCAGGACGAACACCACGGGGTGGTGGATGGTGATCCAGTGCCCGAAGCCCACGCCCGCCACCAGGACGGCCAGCGCGAACGCGGGCAGGGAGATGAGCATCGCCCCGCACAGGCGCCCGAAGACCAGTGACGGGAGGGAGGCTGGGGAGGCCACGAGGGGTTCCAGCCGACCGTTCTCCCGGTCCTCGCTGATCATCTCGCCGGAGAACATCAGCGCGGCGGTCCACAGGGACATGAGGGTGGGTGCCACGACGGCGTAGGCGGCCAGGTCCGAACGGCCGGAGTAGAGCACCATCGACATCAGGACCGCCGTGGTGAACGGGGCCCCGATCAGGGAGAAGTAGGTGTCGGCGCTGCGGGACATCGCCCGGGTCTGGAACCCGAACCCCAGGGTGAAGGAGGTCAGCAGCCGCCTCACCGGCCCACCGCCATCCCCCGGTCGCCCACCAGGTGCAGGTACACCTCTTCCAGGCTGGGGCGGCTCAGGCAGACGTCGCGGATCTGGGCATCCACCAGCGCGCGCTGCACGGCCAGCGTGGCCTGCGGCGTCTCGGTCTCCACGCGGGTCAGCCCGCTCTCGGCCCCGGTCACCGACACCACGCCCGGCAGGGCGCCCAGACGTTGGCGTAGGGGTTCGGGGACCCCGCGCGCGTCCACGCGCTCGTAGGCGGAGATCAGCGCGCCGACGGTCGACGGGGTCTCGGTCATCACCAGGCTGCCCTGGTCGATGAGGGAGACCCGGTCGCTGAGCGCGGCCGCCTCGGCCATGTCGTGCGTGGTGAGCAGGACGGTGGTGCCGCCGCTGCGCAGTTCGCCCACCAGGGCGCGGAAGTCGCGGGCGGCCACCGGGTCCATGCCCACGGTGGGTTCGTCCAGGATGAGCACCCCGGGGTCGGAGACCAGCCCCCGGGCCAGGTGCAGGCGCTGCTTCATGCCCCGGGAGAACCCGCCGACCCGGTCCTTGGCGCGGTCGGCGAGACCGACCCGCTCCAGCAGTCCCTCGACCCGCCTGCGGCGCGCGGCCCCGCTCAGCCCGTAGACCGACGCCCAGAAGGTGAGGTTCTGCCGCGCGGTGAGCCGGTCGTAGGCGCCCTTGTCCCCGCCGAAGACGATCCCGAGGGAGTTCTTGACGGCGGCGGTGTCGGTGACCACGTCGTGTCCCAGCACCCGGACGGTTCCGGAGGTGGGGAGCAGGACCGTGGAGATGATCTTGCACAGGGTCGTCTTGCCCGCGCCGTTGGGCCCGAGCAGCCCGTGGACCTCTCCTCGCGGGATCTCCAGGTCGACGCCGCGCAGCGCCTCCAGCGGATCACCCCCCTTGCGCTGGTAGACGCGCCTGAGACCGCTGATGCTGAGAGCACTCACGTGCTGGCTCCTCCATGGGGGTGGGGGTGACGGGGTCGGAGCGGGCAGCCGAGGGCAGGGGCGCGACCGTGGGGGACGGGCACGGGTCAGACGGTAACGGAGGGTGCCCTCCCGGCGTTCGACGGGGTTCGGGGAGAGGGGGAGCCGCCAGGTCAGCGCGGCCCCTCCGGCCCCCGGCGCGATACCAGTGCGGGGGTCGGCGCGCCAGACGGAGCCGCGCGGTTACCCGGGTGCGACCGTGCGTCGGAGCGCTGGTACGCCCTCCGGCTCGGAGTCCGCGCCCGCCGTTCACTCAGGAACGGGCGCGTCGGAACCCGAGCCGGAGGGCGGATGGGGCGACGGGCGTTCGTGGACGTGCTCCAGGCCGTCGACGTCGTCCCACTGCTCGCCGACGTGCTCGAAGCCGAACCCCGCGATGGTGGCCAACGAGGCGGTGTTGTCCGGACGGATCGAGGCCCGCACCACGGCCACGCCGGGAGCGGTGTCGGCCCTACGCAGCAGTTCGACCACGATCGCCCGCGCGTAGCCCCGGCGACGCCTCTCCGGCACCACGGAGTAGCCGATCTCCACCATCCGGCGTTCGTCCGGCGGACCGTGGAACCCGGCGTGGCCCACCGCCCATCCGTGGTCGGCGTCCACGACCAGGCTGGTGAGCCAGCCCGCGCGGGAGGGCACCGCACGGATCTGCCCGAGCCGGTAGCGGCTCAGCCAGCGCATCTCCTCGGTGGCGAAGTGCGCGCCGAGCTCGGTGCCCAGGAGCGCGCCCGCGGTCTCGGTGTCGCCCTCGGCCAGCGCCGCGAGCACGGGTTCGGTCATCTCGACCAACCGCACCCGGGGTGCGTCGGGGCGGGGTCGCGGGGCACCGGGGGCGTCGCCGCTCCGGGGGCCGGAAGGGGTGTCTGCGCTTGTCACACCCCCATCCTTTCCCCGGCCCCCGCACGGCACAACGTGTTTTCGCCTCTTCGGCGACACGACGTTCCCCGCCCCTTCGGGGATGACCGCCGACCGTCACCGGTGTCCGGGACGATGGGCCGACCGACACGACCACACCGCTGAGGAGCGCCACGTGACCGACACCGAGAACCGCCGCTGCGCCTGGGCCCGGAACGCCTCCGAGCTCATGACCGCCTACCACGACACCGAGTGGGGACGGCCCTCGCACGACGACCGGCACCTGTTCGAGATGCTCGTGCTGGAGGGCGCCCAGGCCGGGCTGTCCTGGTCCACGGTGCTGAACAAGCGGGAGAACTACCGGAGCGCCATGGACGGCTTCGACGTCGAGCGGATCGCCGCGTACGGCCCGGCGGAGACCGACCGGCTGCTCGCCGACCCGGGAATCGTCCGCAACCGCCTCAAGGTGGCCTCCGCCGTGCGCAACGCGCAGGCCTTCCTCCGGGTGTGTGAGGAGTTCGGCGCCTTCGACCCCTACCTGTGGGGGTGGGTCGGTGGCGATCCGGTGGTCAACCACTGGGCGTCCCCGGAGGAGGTACCGGTGACCACGGACCTGTCCGACCGGCTCAGCCGGGACCTCAAGAAGCGCGGGTTCACCTTCGTGGGCAGCACCATCGTGTACTCCTACCTCCAGGCCAACGGGCTGGTCGACGACCACCTGGACGGGTGCCCCGCCAAGCCCGTCTGAGGCGCCAGCAGCGTTGCCGTACGCTGTACTGTACGCACTACGGAAGGAAGTGTCATGACCTTTCTCATCGCCGGGGCCACCGGAACGGTCGGCAGCGAGATCGTCCGCCGACTCGCCGCCGCCGGACACCCCGTGCGCGCCCTCACCCGCGACGCCCGACGGGCGCGACCGGGCCTGCCCGAGGGCGCCGAGGCCGTCCAGGGCGACCTCACCGACCCCGAGTCGGTCGCACCCCACCTCGAAGGCGTCGACGGCCTGCACCTCATCACCTTCGGCGGCGACGACCACGCACCGCTGGAGACCGGGCCCCGTCTGGTCGAACTGGCCCGGGAGGCGGGCGTGCGCCGGGTGACGGTGCTGTCCGACTTCTACGAGGGCGGCGTCCAGGAGGCCCTGCGCGCGAGCGCGCTCACGTGGACCTTCCTCAACCCGGTCGAGTTCATGGCCAACCTCCTGGAGCACGCCGAGGAGATCCGCGCCGAGGGCGTGATGCGGGTGTCCCGCGACCACCCGAGCGCCATGGTGCACGAGGCCGACATCGCCGCCGTGGCGGTCGCCGCGCTCACCGAGGACGGCCACGGCGGGCAGGCGTACCTGATCAGCGGCCCCGAGGCCCTCACCCCGGAGGACCAGGCCGCCCGGCTGTCGGCCGCGACCGGCCGGACGGTCACCCCGGTCCGACTCGACCCGGAGGAGAACGCCCGGCGCCTGCGCGAGCGGGGGCACGACGAGGAGTACGTGGCGTTCGCGCTCGACCTGGCCGCCAACCCGCCGGAGGTCGGCGGCCGGGTACAGGACACCGTGCCGCGCGTGACCGGCCGCTCCGGGCGCACCCTCGCGCAGTGGGCCGCCGAGCACGCGGCGGAGTTCACCGGGTAACGCGGCGCACCACCCGACCGGGCCCGGTGCGCGGCGCGCACCCCCTTCCCCGGCCCCGTCGGGCCAGCACGGCACTTCCGGACGTTCCGCGGACACTCCCCACGGCCCGGCCCGCACCCGGAGCGGGGCCGGACGCGCGGCGGCGCCCGCTCGGCGACGAACAGGGCCGCACCCCCTGCGCGGACGGCCGCGGACGAGGGCTCGATGGCGGTCACGCCGGGGCATCGACGACGAAGGCCGCGACGTCCGCACCGGAGAACACCGCCTCCACCTGCGAGAACAGGAAACCCGCAGAAAACTTTAGGCCATAAGGAATTACCTGGGCCGGGTCCGGTGTTCCCTGTTCCGTACGACGTACTGTACGAAGTACGAAGGGAAGCGAGCATGACATCCACACCTCGACCCGACCCGGCGCCGGTCGTCCGCACCCGGGGACTCGGCCGCAGGTTCGCGACCACGTGGGCCCTGCGCGGGTTCGACCTGGAGGTCGGCCAGGGCACGGTCCACGGGCTGCTCGGGCCCAACGGGGCCGGTAAGAGCACGGCCGTCCGTCTCCTCACCACCCTGCTCCGCGTCCACGAGGGCACGGCCGAGGTCGCCGGGTACGACGTCGCCACCCAGGGGGCGCTGGTCCGGAGCCGTATCGGGCTGGTCGGCCAGAACGCGGCCGTCGACGAGATCCTCAGCGGCCGCCAGAACCTGGAGCTCTTCGGCCGCCTCCACCACCTGGGCGCACGGGCCGCCGCCCGTCGGGCCGACGAGCTGCTGGAGCGCTTCGGCCTGACCGGAACCGGGAAACGCCCGGTCAGCACCTACTCGGGCGGGATGCGGCGCAGGCTCGACCTGGCCGCCGGGATGGTCCTGAGCCCGGCGGTGCTGTTCCTCGACGAACCGACCGTCGGCCTCGACCCCCGTGGCCGCGACGAGGTGTGGACCGCCGTGCGCGGCCTGGTCGCCACGGGCACCTCCGTGCTGCTCACCACCCAGTACCTGGAGGAGGCCGACCAGCTCGCCCACCGCGTCTCGGTGATCGACACCGGCCGCGTGATCGCCGAGGGCACTCCCTCCGAGCTGAAGTCGCGGATGGGCGGGGACCGGATCGACGTGGTCCTGCGCGACGAGCACGTCCTGTCCGAGGCCGCCGAGCTGGTCGAACGGGCCACCGGGCACACCGTGCGCACCATCCCGGAGGAGAGGCGGCTCAGCACCGAGGTGGACGACCGCGCCGCCTCCCTCACGCGTGCCGTGCGCGCCCTGGACGAGGGCGGGGTGGCCGTGGCCGACGTGGTCCTGCGCTCCCCCACCCTCGACGAGGTCTTCCTGCACCTCACGAGCCCGGCATCCCCCGGAACCCCCGTCGACGGGGCGCGCCCGACAACAGGCGACGACCCCACCGCACCCACCCCGGCCGCACGGCCCGGCACCCCCACGGAGGCCCCGCGATGAACGACACCGCACCCGCACCCGTCCCGTCCTCCGCCGCCCCAGGGCCGGTGTCCCGCCTGGGCTGGGCCGCCGTCGACGGCTGGACCGTGGCCCGACGCGACGTCCTCCACTGGTGGCGCCAGCCGTGGGAACTGCTCTTCGGGCTGCTCTTCCCCGCCCTCATGGTGCTGATGTTCGTGTACCTGCTGGGCGGCGCCATGTCCGTGCCCGGCGGCGGCGACTTCACCGAGCACCTCATGCCCGGCATGTTCGCGATGGTGATGGTCTTCGGTCTCGGGGAGACCGTCACGGCAGTGACCTCCGACGCGACCCGGGGCATCACCGACAGGTTCCGGTCGCTGCCCATGTCCGCCTCGGCCGTGGTGGTGGGCCGGTGCCTCGCCGACATGCTCCGCTCCACTGTCACCCTGGCGGTCCTGGTGGGGTTCGGGCTGCTGGTGGGCTGGCAGTGGCACGGGGGCGCGGCCTCCGCCCTGGCCGCGTTCGGACTTCTGCTCCTGCTGAGGTTCGCCATCGTGTGGGTGGGCGTCTACATGGGCCTGGTGATGCGCGGCCAGGGTGGGATCACGGTCATCCAGACCCTGGAGTTCCCGCTCGGCTTCCTCTCCAACGCGTTCGTGGCCACCGCGACCATGCCGGTGTGGCTGGGCGCGGTGGCGGACTGGAACCCGATGTCGTCCACGGTGTCGGCCGCACGTGAGCTGTTCGGCAACCCGTCCGTGGCCGGGGACTCCTGGATCGCGCAGAACCCCCTGCTGATGGCCGTGGTCTGGCCGCTGGTGCTGGTGGCGGTGTTCGCGCCGCTGAGCGTTCGCAGGTACCGGGGCCTCGGCGGCTGACACCCGGCTCGGAGACGGAACCGACGTCCGCGACCCCGGTCCCCGCCCCCCGGTTTCCGTCCGGACCGGCCCGCTCCCCCGGCTCCCGGGCGTCCTCACGGCCGCCCGGGGGCGGGGACCGGCCGACGTACACTGGCCCGTACGCCCTACGGAACCAGCACCAGGACGGACCGATGGCCCCGCAGAACAGCAAGAGTGGCGACCCCGCACGCAGCCTGGCCCTGCTGTGGCGGACCCAGGAGCCCGCGAGCCGCCGGCGGGGCAAGCCGGGGCTGAGCGTGGACCGCATCGTCGCGGCCGCCACCGAGCTCGCCGACGCCGAGGGGTTGGACGCGCTGTCCATGCGCAGGGTCGCCGAGGCCCTCGACGTGGGCACGATGTCGCTGTACACCTACGTGCCCGGCAAGGGCGAGCTCATCGACCTGATGGTCGACTCCGCCTACGCCGACCTCGACACCAGCGACCGTTCGGGCACCTGGCGGGAGCGCCTGCACAGGATCGCGCACGCCAACCGCGACCTCTACATCCGGCACCCCTGGATGCTCCAGACCGTCACCATGCGGCTGCTCGGCCCCCACCTCATCGCCAAGTACGACCACGAGCTCTCCGCCGTGGACGGGCTGGGACTGAGCGAGGTCGAGATGGACTCCACGGTCAGCCTGGTCAACGGCTATGTGGAGAGCACCGCGCGGCAGACCGTCAACTCCGAGGGTCTGGCCCGCGACTCGGGGATGGACGACCAGCAGTGGTGGAACACCGCCGACCCCCTGCTGGCCAGGCTCATCGACGACTCCCGGTACCCCACCGCCGCCCGCGTGGGCGTGGCGGTCGGCACCGCCCACCAGGCGGTCTACGAGGCGGACCACGAATTCGCCTTCGGCCTGGAGCGGGTCCTGGACGGGGTGCAGGTGCTGGTCGACGCCCGCTCCTCCGGTGTCGGAGCCCCGGGACACGCCTGACGTCCCGGGCGCGCGCACGGCGTCCCCGCCCCTGCGGGGGACGCCCGTGCGTCCGGCGCGGGAGCACGACCGGCCAACCAGGTCAGCCAGCCGACCGGCTCAGCGCTCCAGCGCGGCGGCCTCCCGGGCCAGCTCGGTGATCTCGTCCCATCGTCCGGCGGCGACCAGCGCGGCGGGGGTCAGCCAGCTGCCGCCCACGCAGCCCACGTTCGGCAGCGACAGGTAGCCCTGGGCGTTGCGGGGGGTGATACCGCCCGTGGGGCAGAACCGCACCTGGGGCAGCGGGCCGGTCAGCGACTTCAGGAACGCCGCCCCTCCGGAGGCCTCGGCCGGGAAGAACTTGAGCTCGGTGAGCCCCAGTTCCAGCAGGGCCATCGCCTCCGACACCGTGGCGACACCCGGCAGGGCGGGCAGGCCGGTGTCGGCCAGCGCGCGGGCCAGTGCCGGGGTACACCCGGGGCTGACGAGGAAGCGCGCACCCGCCTGAGCGGCGGACCGGGCCTGCTCGCCGTTGACGACGGTCCCGGCGCCCACCACGGCTTCGGGCACCTCCTGGGCGATCCGCTCGATCGCGTCCAGGGCGGCGGGGGTCCGCAGGGTCACCTCGATACCGGGCAGGCCGCCCGCCACCAGGGCCCGCGCGAGGGGGACGGCCTGTTCGGCGTCCTCGACCACCACCACGGGCATCACCGGTGCGAGGTCGAGCACGTCAGCGCCGGAGCGGGGGATCGTCGTCATGGCTGTCTCCAAGTCGTCAGTGAACACGGGTGCGCTACGGGGCCCGAGGCCGGTCGGGGTCGAGCCCGGCCTGCCCTCGGGACCTGCCCCGAGGACAGGCCCCGTGGCCGACCAGAACTGGCCGGGGCCTCGTCAGTGGCCGAAGACCCCGGCGCCGTTCTCAGCCGGTCCGACCGCCCCGCGCAGGGCGGCGAACAGTTCGCGGCCGGTCCCGGCGGAGGAGTCCACCGTGGGCCGGGCGTCCTCGCGGCCGTCGAGGTCGACCAGGACCTCCAGTGTGCCCTGGACGGCGTCGAGCCGGATGGGGTCACCGTCCCGCACCCGCGCCAGTGGTCCGCCCGCCTCGGCCTCCGGCGAGACGTGGATGGCGGCGGGCACCTTCCCGGAGGCGCCGGACATGCGGCCGTCGGTGACCAGCGCGACCCGCTGTCCCCGGTCCTGGAGAACGGCGAGCGGCGGGGTGAGCTTGTGCAGTTCGGGCATACCGTTGGCGCGCGGGCCCTGGAAGCGGACCACCGCCACGAAGTCGCCGGTCAGCTCACCGGCGGCGAAGGCCGACTGGAGTTCGGCCTGGTCGGCGAAGACCCGGGCGGGGGCCTCGACCACGTGCCGTTCGGGGGCCACCGCCGACACCTTGATCACGGCGCGGCCGAGATTGCCCTCCAGCATACGGAGTCCGCCGTCGGGGGCGAAGGGGTCGTCGGCCGGGCGCAGCACGGCGGTGTCCGCGCTCTCGGTGGGGCCGTCCGTCCAGGTCAGCTCACCGTCTTCGGTCAGCTGCGGCACCCGGCGGTAGCGGTCCAGCCCGGGCCCCGCGACGGTGCGGACGTCCTCGTGCAGGAGCCCGGCGTCCAGCAGCGTGCCGATGAGGAAGGCCATGCCGCCCACCTCGTGGAAGCGGTTCACGTCGGCGGCGCCGTTGGGGTACATGCGGGTGAGCAGCGGGACGGCCTCGGAGAGGTCGGCGAAGTCGTCCCAGGTGAGCTGGACCCCGGCGGCGCGGGCGATGGCGACCAGGTGGAGCGTGTGGTTGCTGGAGCCGCCGGTGGCCAGCAGGGCGACCACCGCGTTGACGATGGCCTTCTCGTCGATCTGCTCGCCGACCGGGGTGTGCTGGTCGGTCAGGGCGGTCAGCCCGAGCACCCGGCGCCCGGCCTCCGCGGTGAGGGCCTCGCGCAGCGGGGTGCCCGGCTGTTCGAAGCTGGCCCCGGGCAGGTGCAGGCCCATGACCTCCATGAGCATCTGGTTGGAGTTGGCGGTGCCGTAGAAGGTGCAGGTGCCGGGCGAGTGGTAGGCGGCGGACTCGGCCTGGAGCAGCTCCGTGCGCCCCACCCTGCCTTCGGCGAACTTCTGGCGGACCCGCGCCTTCTCCTTGTTGGGCAGACCGGAGTGCATCGGACCGGCGGGCACGAACGCCACCGGCAGGTGCCCGAAGGAGAGCGCGCCGATGAGCAGGCCGGGCACGATCTTGTCGCACACGCCGAGCATCAGGGCGCCGTCGAACATGTCGTGGGACAGCGCCACGGCGGCGGACATCGCGATGACGTCGCGGCTGAACAGGGACAGTTCCATGCCCGCCCGTCCCTGGGTGATGCCGTCGCACATGGCGGGCACACCCCCGGCGAACTGGGCGACGCCGCCCGCCTCGGCGACCGCCTTCTTGATGACGGCGGGGTAGGTCTCCAGGGGCTGGTGCGCGGAGAGCATGTCGTTGTAGGCGGAGACGATCGCCAGGTTGGGTGTGACGTCTCCGGCCAGGGAGAGCTTGTCCCCGACCCCGCAGGCGGCGAACCCGTGCGCGAGGTTGGCACAGCCCAGGGAGGTGCGGGCCGGTCCCTGGCCCACCGCCGCGCGCAGTCGCTCCAGGTAGGCGGTGCGGGTCGTGGCGCTGCGCTCGGTCAGGCGCCGGGTGACCTCGGCGACCACCGGGTGCACGGAGACCGTCGCCGTGGGGGTCTCGGCGTCCTCGGGGGCCGGGGTCGGGGTCGGGGTCGCGGTGGTCGGGGGGTTGCCGGTGCCGGGGTTGTGCGCGGTCATGCCTGCTCCTCTTCGTGCCACGTGCCGCCGGAGCGGCCGATGAGCCGCCGCGCTCCGGCGGGGCCCGAGCTTCCGGCGGGATAGGTCTCGGGTGCGGTGCCGAGGCTGTTCCAGGCCTCGATGACGGGGTCCACCCACCGCCACGCGGCCTCGACCTCGTCGCGGCGCATGAACAGGGTGGAGTCCCCCGCCAACACGTCCATCAGCAGCCGCTCATAGGCCTCGGGCGAGCGGGTGGCGAAGGTGTCGGCGAAGCTGAGCTCCAGCGGGACCGGCCGCAGCCGCAGCGCTCCCGCGCCGGGTGTCTTGGCCAGCATGGTCAGGTGTATGCCCTCGTCCGGCTGGAGTCGGATGACGAGGCTGCCCGCTCCGGGTGCGGCCGACCCGGGGAAGATGGTGTGCGGGACGTCGCGGAAGCGGACGACGATCTCGGACCGGGCCTGTCCCAGACGTTTCCCGGTGCGCAGGTAGAAGGGGACGCCCGCCCAGCGCCAGTTGGCGACCTCGGCGCGGAGGGCCACGAAGGTCTCGGTGTCGCTGGTGGCGGGGCCGCCCGCCTCGTCCAGGTAGCCCAGGACCTCCTCCCCCTGCACCGTGCCCCTCGTGTACTGGCCGCGCACGGTGTGCTCGGCGACCTGTTCGCCGGTGATCGGGCGCAGGGACTGGAGCACCTTGAGCTTCTCGTCCCGGACGGCGTCGCGGTCGTAGCTGGCCGGGGGTTCCATCGCGGTGAGGCAGAGCAGTTGGAGCAGGTGGTTCTGGACCATGTCCCGCATGGCGCCGGAGGAGTCGTAGTAGCCGCGTCGGCCGCCCACGCCGACGGTCTCGGCAGCGGTGATCTGCACGTGGTCGATCCACCGGGAGTTCCACAGGGGTTCGAGGAAGACGTTGGCGAACCGCAGGACGAGCAGGTTCTGCACGGTCTCCTTCCCCAGGTAGTGGTCGATCCGGTAGGTGCGGGACTCGTCGAAGACCGCTCCCACCTCGTCGTTGACGGCCCGCGCGGAGGCGAGGTCGCGGCCGAGGGGCTTCTCCATGACCACACGGGACTCGGGGGTGACCAGGCCCGCGTCCCGCAGGCCCCGGCAGATGGCTCCGGAGATCATCGGCGGCACCGCGAGGTAGAAGACGCGGTCGCGGCCGGGGGTGAGCGTGTCGGTGAGGTCGGCCCAGCCGGAGGGGTCGCCGCCGACGTCGACGGTCACGTGCGAGAGGCGGCCGAGGAAGCGGCGCAGGAGCTCGGGTTCGACGACCTGGACGGCGCTGTGCCCGCGGACGGCGGAGGCGGCCTTGTCGCGCAGGTCGGCGTCGGTGAGGCCGTCCCGGGAGACGGCGACGACCCGGGTGTCCCCGCCCAGGTGGCCGTCGCGGTCCAGGAGGTAGAGGGAGGGGAGGAGTTTACGCATGGACAGGTCACCGGTTCCGCCGAAGACCACCAGGTCGGTGGGGCGGGGCGCGGGCTGCTGCGGCATTTCGGTGGGCTCCTGCGGGAGGGGAGGGCGTGCGAGGGGTACCGCGGGGCAGGAGGCCGCGCGGCGTGGCGGTGGTGCGGGAGGGGCGGGGGTGGAGGGGGTCGGGCGGGGCTGTCCGGAGCCCCACCGTGCGGTTTCGACCCTAAGGGCACTATGGTAAAAAACCAAGCACACTTCCTAACATAAATTTACATAAGTGCACGACCTTCAAGCCACACCGTCGAGTGAATGGTTGAATGAGGCATGGCCAGAACCCCCGGACGCTTGTCCTCCACCGCCACCAGCGGCCACATCCTGGAGATGATCCGCACCGGCAGCGCCACCAGCCGCTCCGAGATCGCGCGGGCCACGGGGCTCTCCCGGCCGTCCGTGGCACTGCGGGTCACCGAGCTGATGGACGGCGGACTGGTGACCGAGGGGACCCGGGCGGCGTCCAGCGGAGGCAGGCCGCCCACGCTCCTGGAGTTCAACGCCGCCAGCGGGCTGATCCTCACCGCCGCCCTGGGCATGGCCCGCAGCCAGGCCGCCGTGTGCGACCTCGACGGTCGGGTGCTCGTGCGGACCCCCGGCTCGCCCAGCATGGAGCAGGGCCCGGACGCCACCGTCCCCTGGTTCCTCGACACCTGGTCGCGCCAGATCCGCGAGCTGGGCCGCTCGCCGGAGGAGGTGCGCGGCGTGGGCATCGGCCTGCCCGGCACCGTGGAGTTCCACGCGGGCCGGGCCGAGGACCGGCCCTTCCTCGGCAAGTGGGCCGGGGTGGAGCTGGCCCCCCTGGTCCGCGAACGCTTCCCCGTGCCGGTGATGGTCGACAACGACGTGAACGTGATGGCGCTCGGCGAACACGTCGCGGGCGGGCACGGGCCCACCGACGACATGGTGTTCGTGAAGGTCTCCACGGGGATCGGCGCCGGTCTGGTCTCCGGCGGGCGGCTGCTGCGCGGGGCCCTGGGCGCCGCCGGAGAGATCGGCCACGTCCCCGTGCGCGACGGCGGCGGGCTGCCGTGCCGTTGCGGCAACACCGACTGCCTGGAGGCGGTCGCGGGCGGTCGTCGGCTGCTGGTGGAGGCCGCCGAGCGCGGCCGCGAGGTGGCCGGGCTCCAGGAGCTGGTGGCCCTCGCTTCGGAGGGCGACCCCGTGGCGGTCACCCTGGTGCGCGGAGCCGGGAGAAGGCTGGGCGAAACCCTGGCGGGCGCGGTCAATCTGCTCAACCCCGAGCTCATCGTGCTCGGCGGCGACCTGTCGCAGGCCTACGACCACCTGGTGGCGGGCGTGCGCGAGGTCGTGTTCCAGCAGTGCACGGCCCTGGCGACCCGCCAGCTGAGGATCGTGGCGAGCGCCCTGTGGGACGACGCCGGGGTGCGGGGGTGCGCGGCGATGGTCAGCGAGGAGATCCTCTCGCCGGAGGCCGTCAACGGACTCCTGGCCGGATAGGGCCGCGTGCCGCGCCCGACCGTGCGTCTCTCCGTCGAGGCGCTGGCCACGCGGCCCTCCACCAGGGCGCGCGTTGTCCACAGGCTGTGGACGACGATGTTTACCCGGATCGGTGCCGGGCAAGCGGTACACAGGCCGAACTGTCGGCCCTGCCCCCGTCTGACCTGCGAGGGCGCCGCGTCCGCGAACGCCCGTTCCGTCACGACACTTGACAACTCGTACCGATCTGCCGAATAGTCACGCACCCGAGTACCGGCTGGCACTCGGGCACCCTCCGTCACCCCCGCACCCGCCGCCCCCGTCAACACCGTGGCCATGTCCCGTGCGGACCACCGCCCGGAAAGGTCTCCCGTACACATGCTGTTCGACAACCCCGCCGTGCTCGTCGTGATCGGCGCCGGGATCAGCCTGGTCACCAGCGTGGTGGTCACCGCCCTGCACTCCCGGCAGATCCGCCGCGCCGAACTGCGCACCGGCACCCGCACCTCGGCCCGCAACCTCACCAGCGCCTTCATCGCCGAGCGCGACGGCACCGGCAACGGGGCCGACTTCCTGCGCGAGGCCGAACTCACGGTCATGTCGATGACCGACCGCAGGGCCCGGGAGCGGCTCAGCGAGGTGGTCCGTCTGCTGCGCGAGCACGACCTGCCCGAGGTCCAGCAGCTCAGCGGGGTCAACGCCACCACCGCCAAGCGCGTCCTGTGCGACCACGCACTGGACGTGCTCGGCGCCCACCTGCGCGCCGACCGCCTGCCCGAGGTTCCCGCCCTGGTGCGCAAGATGCTCAGCGTCGAGGAGGAGGCCCTCAGCATCCACTCCGGCGAGGCCCCCCGGCCCAGCGAGCCCATCGAGAAGAGCCAGGTGACCCCCCGCCCACGCCACACCGGCACCGCCAAGGGCTCCGCCGGCACCGGCGCCAGCGGCGGATCGGGCACCACCGCGCGCAAGAGCGCCAAGAGCCCCAGAACCACCGCCAAGACCAGCGGAAAGAGCGGTGGCCGCGCCTCGACCACCACCGCCGAGGCCTCCGAGGAGAAGAAGGAGAAGGAAAGCGGGTTCTGGGACGACTGACCGTCGTCACGCGACCGATCGCCCCGGGCCGCGAAAGCCGCCCAGAAGCGACAGCGTCGAACCTTCGCGCCAAAGGCCGTGCCACCGACCCGAAACCGCAGATCACCGGCGAGTCGGACGCGGCTTCGGGCGGAACGGATGAGACAGTCGGACAGGTAAGCCGCAGACGTCTGTCACCCGGCGAAGGAATTGTACGGCGCAATTGTGGTCAGGAACCGCGCGCATGGACAACCCGAGCACGCACTCAGCGAGATCTTCACCTAGGATCACTGCCACGCGCGGGTTCCGGTGTTCTTGGCGACCCCTCTCCGCTGGCGTCCCGGCTCTCCCCCCTGCCTCGGCTCCCCCCTGCGGCGATCTTTCGGTCAGGATTCCGGCCTGCCCGCGTGTTTCTCCCGTTCGACCCCCGCCCTCCCCCGGACTCGGACGCGTGGCCCTGCTGGGTCGGTGTCCGGCCGTTGGCACGCCCAGCTGTCCGAACTCACCGAGATTGTCACGATGCCCGCTGACGAGAACTCCGCCGATCCCGGCGCGGACCACACACCAGACGAGAACTCCGAGTCCGCTTCCCCGCCTGGAGGGGGCACGACGGACTCCACCGAGCAGGACGCCGTCGAGCCGGACGCCGAGGAGCCTGACGTGAACAGGGACGAAGCGGAGGGGACCGGTCCCGACGAGACCGGTCCCACCGAACCGGAGCCGCACGCCGAATCCGCGGCGGGTGACGAGGTCGGCGAGCGCGAGACGAGTGCCGAGGGGGCGGTCCCCGGAGCGGAGCAGCCCGGTGACGGGGGCGACGCGCCGGAGACCGTGGTCATCGACGTCGATGCCCCGGTCGCGACCGGGGCGAAGAGCACCACGGCTGACTCCGACGGAACCGAGCCGAGGTCGGACGCCGCTGAGGCAGCCGACGGCGCCGGAGCCGCCGGGACCGACGACGAGCCCGGGGCCGCCGAGGGAGACGGGGACGCTGACTCCAGCGGGGCCACCGGGACCGACGATGAGCCCGAGGCCGCTGGGACCACCGACGCACCCGAGGCCACCGACACCGCGGGTGGCACCCGGGACGACGAGACCACTGGGGGCTCAGAAGCCGCCGAAGGCAACGGAGACGCTGACTCCAGCGGGGCCACCGACGCACCCGAGGACACGGACGACGCGACCACCGGAGCCGCTTCGGCCGCCGGTGCGGACGGCGCCCCGGACTCCGACGAGGACGCCGACACCCGACCCGGACCGGACGCCGCACCCGAGAACGCCGACGCGGCCGCCGCGACGTCGGCTCGGGGGAACAAGCGCAAGCGCAGCAGGCTGCGCCGGGTCGTCATGTGGACCTCCGCCTCCCTGGCGCTGATTCTGCTGGCCGGGGTGGGCACCGCCTACGCCTACTACTACTCGCTGCGTTCCGACATGGTGCAGCACGACATCGAGGCCCTGCTCAGCGACGAGGAGCGGCCCGACAAGATCAGCGACGCCGTCAACATCCTCTTCATCGGGTCGGACGGCTACGAGGAGGACAGCCCCGCGTACTCGACCGAGTTCGAGGGTGAGCGTTCCGACTCGCTGATGCTCGCGCACATCTCGCCCGACAACCGCGTCTCGGTGGTCAGCTTCCCGCGTGACTCACTGGTGCAGCTGCCCCAGTGCGAGGCCTACGGCCAGACCGAGGGCACCTACGGCTACTTCGGCATGATCAACGCCGCGATGTACCACGGCGGACCGCCCTGCGTGGTGCGGACCATCGAGTCGCTGACCGACATCCGGGTCGACCACTTCGTCCACCTGAGCTTCGCGAGCTTCCGCGACGTCGTGAACGCCATGGGCGGGGTGGACATGTGCATCCCCGAACCCATGCAGGACCGTCGTTCGAAGCTCGACCTCCCCGCCGGGGAGCAGACCCTCGACGGCGACCAGGCGCTGTCGTTCGTCCGGGCGCGCTACGACATCGGTGACGGCGGCGACATGGGGCGCATCGACCGGCAGCAGATGTTCCTGGCCGCGCTCGCCGACCAGGTGACCAGCAGTGACGTGTTGAGCAGCCCGAGCAAGCTCAACGGCATCCTCCAGGCGGTGGCCCAGCACAGTGCCACCGACCGTGAGCTGTCGTTGGACCGGATGCTGTCCATCGCCGTCACCATGGCGGACGTCGACCTGTCCGACATCGAGTTCCACACCGTGCCCTGGTACCAGGCGCCGTACGACCCCAACCGGGTGATGTGGCACGAGGCCGAGGCCGCCGAGCTGTTCTCCGCCGTGCGTGAGGACCGCCCGCTGCCCGCGCTCCTCGCCGACGACGCGCCCGGCCCGCAGGAGCACGTGATGGACGAGCCGACCCCGGTCGACCCCAGCCCCGAGGCGGGTGCGGGGGCCGCGTCTCCGTCTCCCTCGGCCCGCCCGGGCGAGGGCCGCGACGCCACGTCCAACCCGTGCCAGGACGGTCTCGGATTCGGCACCGGCGAGGAGGGCTGGTAGCCGATCCTCGGCGATGCGCCCCGGGACACAGGCGCGGAGGCCCCCGTCACCAGTGGTGACGGGGGCCTCCTTCTGTGCCCCTGGCAGGGCGGGTGCCTCGGGCGGCGGGAACTCTGACGGTCCGCTGGTTCGTGCCGGGAAACCCCCACAGTCCCCACTGGCACCACGGTCAGCGGAAGCGGTTCCGCTCACCGCCCGAGGCGTGGTGCGCCCGCCACGACCGGCGGGCGCACGTTCGTGGGCCTACAGGCCGAGCGGGAGCTCGGCGGTCAGGTCACCGACGGGCAGGTCGTTGACGGGCAGCTGCCCGGTGGGCAGTTCGGAGGCGAGGGGCAGCGGGGCGACCTCGGGCTGGCCCAGCTCGGGCAGCCCCTGGACGTCGACCAGGCTGCCGCCGGTGGTCTCGGTGGCCCCACCGGCCACGTCGACGATGTCGCTGGCCCCCATCGAGCCGACCTTCTCGCCGAGGCCGCTCACTCCGTGCAGGCCGCCGTCCAGGGCCGGGTCGACGAGCTCCAGGCCCTCGACGCCGGACATCGGCAGGGTCTCCTCGACTCCCAGTCCGCTGACCGCGCCGCGGACGTCGGCCACAGTGTCCGTGACGGCGTCCTCGGCGGCGCCCACCACCTGGAGCTCCGCGGGGGCGGACATCGGCAGGGTGTTCTTGACGTCCCTGGGCAGCAGGGTGGTGAGCCCGCCGGTGAGGTCGGCGTTCTCACCGGCGTCGAGGCCGACCGGGTCGCTCATCGGAACGGTCTCACCGAGCTGGCGGACGTCCAGGTCGTCCAGGCCGACCACGTCGAGACCGGGCTCGTGCAGGCCGCTCTTGGCGCGGCCGCCCAGCTCGGTGACGGTGTCGTCGACGACGGCGGTCCCCCCGGCGAGGTCGACGGGAGCGCTCAGCGGCAGGGTCTGGTCGCCGCCAAGGCCACCACCGAGGCTGTCGAGCAGGCCGGTTCCGCCGAGCAGCATGGAGATCGGGTCGACCGCGCCGCCGGCCTCACTGAGCGGCAGGGTGTCGGTGGCGGTGCCGAGGTCGAGCGGGCCGACGTTACCGGCGTTGTCCCCGCCGGTGGTGATCGGGGTGTTGGTGGAGAGGGCGTCGCTGGAGACGGTGTCGCCGACCACGGTGCCCACGGGGTCGCTCTGGCCGGACTGGTGCTGGAGCTCGGGCTGGGCGGAGATCTCGCCGGGCTCGACCTTGACCAGGTCGCCGAGCGGGGTGGAGACGCCTTCGGTCAGGGCGCTGGGGACCTGGGTGCCGAGGTCGCCCAGGGGGAGCTGGTCCGTGACACCGCCGAGCGTGTCCGCCCCGGCGACGCCGGCGCCGAGGGCGACGAATCCGGCGGTCCCGGCGGCCAGCAGGAGGGTCCGAGCAGAGGTACGGGCGGTGTGGAACATGAGAGTCCTTCCGGGGTGAGCGTGTGTTCTGTTCGCGGGGGCGCGACGGAGCGGGTGTCGTGCCCCGTCGCGTCGGACCTTCTCCCTGGCCGGGGGCGTCGGTCCTGAGGTGGTGCGGGCGAGCTCTCCGGTCGGCGAACCCGTGCGTCCCTGGTGGGGGCGAGTGGGTTCGATCCGGATTCAGTCGGTCGGTCTGGCGGACCACCGGCTGACGTGAACCTCGCGTTCGAGGTGCGGGGTTCACGTCAACCCCCAGAAGGTCACCGAGTGTTGGTGCCGCTGGGACGGGTGTGGCTGGAGAAGCCGTGCCGGGTTGGTCGCGTGCGGCGCGGGACGCTCAGGGCGTGCGGCGCGGGACGCGGTCCGGTGGTCCGCTAGTCCGGAGAGAAGGTCGGCTCGTCCGCGGAGTCGGCGGGGGCCGAGCGCAGGACGTGCCGGGCGGCCTCGAACAGGCCGGGGGCGGGCGCCGGGGCGCCGGTGACGGGCAGGAACCCGGCGACGGCGGGCGCGGCGGGGGCCCCGCCGGAAGCGGGGGCGGTGCCGCCCGCGATGGCGGTGGGCGACTCGGCGGAGCGGGGGGCGGTGTCCATGGCCCGGTCGCGGTCGTCGGAGTCGGTGGCCGGGGACTCGGCGGTGCCGTGTTCCCGCGCCTCGACCAGGGCCCGCGCGGCGGGCGGCTGGGCGTGCGCGTCCCGCTCCTGCGACGCCTGGGCGTCCGGCTCTCGGGTGTTCCCGCCCTGGTCGGCGGGGGTCTCGTCTTCGGTGCCCGAGACGGGTTCGGTAACCCGGGCGGGATCGGTGGAGACCAGTTCGGTCAGGTGGTCGGGGTGCGCGAGGGAGGTCTCCCTCACCGCGTCCCGGACCTGCTGAACGGGAACGGAGGCCTCGGCCTCGACCGCGCGGGCGGCCTCGGAGGCCCCGCCCACCGCACCCGTGGCGTGCCGGGTGGCGTGTTCGCCCACGCTGGTGACCGCGCCGCCGAGGGAACCCCCGAGCGACTCGGTGCCCGACATCAGTCCGGAACCGCCCACCACACCGGAGGTGAGGGGGTTGTCGGCTCCGGGCAGCTCGGAGGAGTGCGCGGGGGCGGCCCAGGCGAGCCACACGGTGAAGAGGATGCCGGTGAGCAGTCCGGCGAGCGTGAGGGCCCGCCGGAGTGGTTCCGGGCACACGGCGGGACGGACGCCTGTGGCGCCGACCGTACCGTGGTATCCAGACACCGGGGGCTTCCTTCCGCCGTGTGAGCCGGTCCGCTCCGATGGGGCACGGGAGGGACGAGCGGGCTCGTGGGGTTCGTGTGATCGTCACCCCGGAACGAGGGGGTGCGAGGGGCTGGGCGCGAGGTCACAGAATGCCTTCCTGCGCCGACTGACCGTGACGTTAGCATGAATTGCCGGGCCGCTGTCCTCGATTCCCGGGGAATTCTCCGTCCCTCGAACAAGCTTCCTAACTGCAAGATGTGGCAAACCGGGAAAAAACCAACGACAATTCGAGTATTAGCCCTCAACCCCTCAACGGCTCTGCGGAGGTTGAACCACACATGACCAAGATCCCCCAGAGCCACCGGTGGTCCCCGAAGTCCCTGGACGAGCTCATCTCGGAGGTGCACTCCCAGATGAACCCGGGGCTTTCCGCCCAGGGGAGGATGCACTCACTGCTCCAAGCCGTCCTGGACATCGGTGGTGACCTGGATCTGGCGACCGTACTCCGACGGCTCACCGAGGCCGCCGCGCACCTGGCCGAGGCCAGGTTCGCCGGGCTGGGCGTGATCGGCGAGGACGGCGGTTTCACCGAGTTCATCCCGGTCGGGTTCACCCGGGCGCAGGCCGAACGCATCGGCCGGTTCCCGCACGGCAAGGGAGTGCTGGGCACCCCCTCGTTCGAGCAGGCCACCCTCCGGCTGGCGGACCTGCGCGACCACCCCGACTTCGGCGGTTTCCCGGAGGGCCACCCCCGGATGTCGAGCTTCCTGGGCGTACCGATCCAGGTGCGCGGCGAGGTGTTCGGCAACCTCTACCTGACCGAGAAGGAGAACGGCGGGGAGTTCGACGAGGAGGACGAGACCATCGTGACGGCGCTGGCCACCGCGGCCGGTGTGGCGATCGAGAACGCCCGCCTCTACGAGGAGACCCGGCTGCGGGAGCGCTGGCTGGCCGCCTCCACGGAGATCACCACACGGCTGCTCTCGGGGTCGGACGGTGACGAGGTGCTGGCCTACCTGGCCGCCCAGGCCAGGGAGATCGCCCGCGCCGACACCGCCGTGGTGATGCTGCCGGACCCGCACGCGCGCGGGCACCTGTTCGCGGAGATCGCCGACGGGCCGATCGCCCAGGAGATTCTCGGCACCCCGGTGGAGATCCAGGACTCCGCGTGCGGGCAGGTGTACGCGTCGGGCGAGGCCGTGGCCATCCCGGACCTGCGCCAGGCGAACTGCCCCATGCTCACCCACCGCGGCTACGGACCCGGCCTGCTGGTGCCGCTGGGCACCCCCGGCAACACGCGGGGGGTACTGCTGCTCGGCAAACTGTCCGACCGCGCGCCGTTCGACTCCAACATACGGAGGATGCTCAACGCGTTCTCGGTCCAGGCGGGGGTGGCGTTGGAGCTGGCCGAGGCCCGGCGGGACAGCGAGCGGATCGTGGTCCTGGAGGAGCGGGACCGGATCGCCAAGGACCTGCACGACGTGGTGATCCAACGGCTGTTCGCGTCGGCGATGACCCTCATGAGCACGGTGCGGCTGATCGACTCGACGGAGGCCGAGGAGCGCGTCCAGCGCACCATCGACGAGCTGGACGGCACGATCCGTGAGATCAGGTCGACCATCTTCGACCTCCAGCACCCGCCGAGCAGGCGCGACACCTCGCTGCGGGAGCAGATCCTGCGGTTGTCGGAGAACACCGCGCACAGCCTGGGCTGCCACCCGGGGGTGAGCCTGGACGGCCCGATCGACGCGTCCGTGCCCGACGAGGTCGGTGAACAACTGCTGGCCGTTCTGGGTGAGGGGCTGACCAACGTCGCCCGGCACGCGCGGGCCACGGAGGTGCACGTCTCGGTGACGGTGGAGGAGCGGTCGGCCACGGGCCGCCCCACCGCCCTCACGCTGACGGTGACCGACAACGGGGTGGGGCTGCCCGAGGGCGGCCGCCGCAGCGGTCTGCGCAACCTGGAACAGCGGGCCCAGGCCCTGGGCGGCGGGTTCAGCGCGGGCCGGGGCGAGGACGGCGGCACCGTGCTGGTGTGGCGGGTGCCGGTGCCGGAGTCCGAACCGATCGGTTGAGACCGGCGGCGGACCGGCCCCGGGCCTGGGAGGCCGGTCCGCCTGAGCCGGGTGCGGGGGGCTGGCCCCCGGCGGGACAGGTCCGCCGGGGCCGGGACGGGCGAGGGCTGACGGGCCCCGCTCAGGCCGTGCCGAGCGCCTCCGTGGGGTGCTGGGCGGCGGCCCGCAGCGCGGGCACGATCCCGGCAACCGCGCCGATCACGATGGTCGCGACCACCGCGCCCGCCCCCGCCCACCAGGGCAGGGCGACCGGCCAGCCGCGCAGCAGCGCGTACCCGGCCGTCGCGACGGCGCCCAGCACCACCCCGAACACGCCGCCCAACGCGGAGAGCGCCATCGCCTCCACCAGGAACTGTCCCCGGATGTCGCGGCGGGTGGCGCCCAGGGCGCGCCGCAGCCCGATCTCGCCCCGGCGTTCCAGCACGGAGATGACCATGGTGTTGGCCACCCCCACCCCACCCACGAGCAGGGCCACCCCACCCAGGCCCAGCAGCAGCCCCTGGAAGGTCTGGTCCGCGGCCTGCTGCGCCTCCAGCGCGTCCGAAGGCCGGGACACCTTCACCTCGTTCGGTTTCTCGGGGTTGGCGTTGCGGCCCACGTCGTCGCGCACCCGCTCCACCTGCGCCGGGTCGACCCGCACGTACACGGTGGAGGCCTCCCCCTCGGCCCCGAGCACCTCCTCGGCGACGTTCTGGCCGACCAGCGCCGCGTTGTCGAGCTCCGGCGCGAGCTCGGCCCGCTCCAGGACTCCGACCACGGAGAAGTAGGTGTCGCCGATGAGCACCAGGGTGTCCGGGGTGATCCGCTCGACGCCCAGGCGCCGGGCCGCCGAGGCGCCGAGGACGACCGCCGGGTGGTCGGAGGTGGCCTCGTTCAGCCAGGTGCCCTCGCCCACCCGCGCGCGGACGGCCTCCACCAGGTCGAGGTCGACCCCGTAGGTGGTGATTCCGCCCGACTCGCCGCGCGGCACGAGGTCGCTCCGGTAGACGTTGGCGCCGCTCACCTGCTCGACCTGCGAGGTGTGCTCGACCTCCGGCATCCGGTCGATCCGGCCCCGAGCCTCCGGAGGGAGTGTGGCGTCTCCGCCGAAGAGGTCGCTGCCGGGGGCGACGGTCACCAGGTTGGTGCCCAACCGGGCGATCCGCTGGTCCAGTTCGGCCTGGCCGGAGGAGGAGACGCCCACGACGGCGACCATCGCGGCGATCCCGATGGCGATGCCCAGGGCGGAGAGGACGACGCGGGTGGGCCGGGCGCGCAGCCCGCTCGACCCGGTGCGCAGCCGGTCGGGCAGCGAGAGGCGGGCGGGGCGCAGCGGTGTCCTCCGGTCGCGCCACCGTTGGAGAGGGGTTCTCACCGCTCCGCCTCCGCCCGTCGCCGGGTCCGCCCCGGTGGGTCGGCGGTCTGGGGTGCTTCGGGGCCCTCGGGGGTTTCCGGGGACTCCGGGGCCTCGGTGGCGCGCGCAACGGCAGAGGAACCAGAGACTCCCGGGACACCTGGGCCGCTGGTGAGACCGGTGACCCCTGGGGCGCCCGCGCCCGAGTCGGACACCACCCGGCCGTCGCGCACCTCGACCCGGCGCGGCAGCGAGGCGGCCAGCTCACGGTCGTGGGTGATCACCACGACCGTCACCCCGTCCTCGTTCAGCTCTCCCAGCACCCGCATCACGGCCTCACCCGAGGCGGTGTCCAGGGCCCCGGTGGGTTCGTCGGCCAGGAGCAGCGGCGGCGATCCCACGACGGCGCGGGCGATCGCCACCCGCTGTTTCTGTCCACCGGAGAGTTCGTGCGGCCGGTGCCGGGCCCGGTCCGCCAGCCCCACCCGTTCCAGTGCCCGGTGGGCCCGGCGCAGCCGTTCCCTGAAGGGCGCCCCGGAGTACAGGAGTCCGTCCGCCACGTTGTCCACGGCCCGCACGTTGGGCGCGAGGTGGAACTGCTGGAACACGAACCCGATCCTCCGCGCCCGCAGCGCGGCGAGCTGGTCGTCCGACAGGGACCCGACGTCGTGATCGAACACGCGCACGGTTCCTGCCGTCGGGGCGTCCAGGGTGCCGAGCAGGTTGAGCAGGGTGGACTTTCCCGAACCGGAGGGGCCGACGATCGCGAGCAGCTCCCCCCGTTCCACACGCAGGTCCACCCCGTCCAGCGCCCGCACTCCGCCCGGATAGTGGCGGCTCACCCCGGTGAACTCCACGGCGGTCATTCGGGGACCACCACCTCGGTGCCCGCGTCGATGCCGTCACCGGTCACCTCCACCAGGCCGTCGGAGAACCAGCCGGTCTCCACGGAGACGTCGCGCACCGTCCCGTCGCCGCCGACCACCGACATCCCGTATCCGCCGCCGGAGAGGGCGATGAGCGCGCCCACCGGTGCGGCGAGCACGTCCTCGCGGGAGTCCCCCCGCGCGCGGATCTTGACCGGCGCCCGGTCGAGGAAGTCCTCGGCCCCCTCACCGTCCTCGTCCAGGGCCACCAGTACCTCCACGGTCGGTGTGCCCTCTCCACCCGTGCCCGCCTCGTCCTCCTCGACCTTGGCGACGTCGGCCACGGACTCCACCTCGCCGGTGACCGTCCCGCCTCCGGGCATCTCCACGGTGACCTCGTCGCCCTCGTTCAGGAGGTCGCGGTCGCCCACCTTGAGGTCGACCCTGACCACACGGCGGGTGGACGCGGTGGTGAGCAGGGGCGTGGCCGGGGCCACGTTCTCGCCCACCGCCGCTTCGTGTCCGGTCACCCGGACCGGGCCGGAGGTGTACCAGATCTGGTCCGGCCCGACGGTGCCGGTGACCTCCATGCCGTCGGTGTCCCGCTGCCAGCGCTTCACGGCCTCGGCGGTGAGCCACGTGTACTCGTCGTCGACGGTGAACCCGCCGTACCCGAGCTCGGCGAGGGCCTGCTCGAACTGGCGCACGTCCGGCCCCTTGGAACCGGGTTCCAGTGTGCGGTAGGCGGGTGTGTCGCCCCGCAGCAGGATGACGGGGCGGCCGTCGACCTCCCAGACGCGCTGTCCGGCGGAGCGTTCGGTGCCCTCCTCGGGGAGCCAGGTGAGCACGCCGTCCGAGCGCGAGAAGAACGAACCGCCGCCCGCGTAGCCGAGGGTGCCGTCCAGCCGTTCCTCCCGGAGCAGGGTGGTGCGTTCGACGGTGGCGGTGGCCGCCGGTGCCGTCGGTGTCTCCTCCTTGGGGCCCTGCGGCCAGCCCCAGACCGTGACCGCGGCTCCCGCGCACAGCACCGCGAGGGTCGCCAGTGCCGCGGCCAACCAGACGAAGCCGCGGCCGCGGCGACGGCGGGGGCGTTCCGCGTCGTCGGTCTCCTCCGGAAGGAGTTCGGTGTCCGTGCTCACGAGTCGCCCTCGGCCTCCAGCTCGACCACGCCCCCGGATTCGGCGTCGTCCGCGCCGGTGCAGGCACTGACCGCCGCCATGTGCTCGTCGTCGTCGGGGTCGATCGGGATCGCCAGGCCCATGCCGCGTTCGGGGTCCTCGATGTCGATGCCGTGTTCCCGCAGGCACTCGGCGATCCGGAGGTCGGCCTCGAACCGTTCCTCGTCGGTGAGGGGGTCCTCGTCCACGGGCAGGAGGGCGTCGCACTCCTCCATGGCCGCCAGCATCTCGTCGTCGGGTTCCTCCAGGGCGGGGAGGGCGATCATGCCGCCGTCCGGGTCGGGGTCGGGCATGTCGAAACCGGCGTCGCGCATGCAGGCCGCGTAGTCCAGCATCGCCTCCTCCATGGTCTTCTCGGAGGAGGCCTCCGAGTCGGCCGCGTCGCCCTCTCCGAGTACCCCGCAGCCGGTGGCCAACAGCCCGGCGGTCGCCGTGGCCACGGTTATGAGGGTCAGTGAGCGCATGTGGTCCTCCTGGTGCGGGCGCCGGTTCCGTCGGCGCCCTGGTCGGTGCACGACACATGTCAGCCGGGGCCCGGTTAGCCGGTGGTTAGGGTCCCGTGGTCTGTGCGGTCGCCCGTTCGCGCTGTGGTGGCGGGGTTAACCTCGGCCTAACCGGGCGGTCGATAGTGCTGGTCGGTCGGGACTTCCGGCGACCGGTTCGGGGCGAGGGGAACGCATGCGCATTCTGGTGGTGGAGGACGAGCCGGATCTGGCGGAGACCGTGGCCGAGGGGCTGCGCGGTGAGGGCATGGCCGTGGACGTGTGCCACGACGGCGACACCGGTCTGGAGATGGCCTCCGTGCACGACTACGACGTGGTGGTGCTGGACCGCGACCTCCCCGTCCTGCACGGCGACCAGGTGTGTCTGCGGATCGCCGAGGACCCCGGCGTGCAGGCCCGGGTGCTGATGCTCACGGCAGCTGGCGGGCTGGAGGACCGGGTGGACGGGCTCGACCTGGGCGCCGACGACTACCTGGCCAAGCCCTTCGCGTACCTGGAACTGGTGGCGCGGGTGCGGGCCCTGGGGCGGCGGGCGCGTCCGGCGGCGCCGCCCACTCTCAGTAGGGCGGGGCTGGTGCTGGACACCACGCGGCGGACCGCGACCCGGGACGGGCGGGCGCTCTCGCTCTCCCCCAAGGAGCTGGGGGTGCTGGAGGAGCTGTTGCGCGCCGACGGTGCGCCGGTGGCCGCGACCCACCTGATCGAGAAGGTGTGGGACGCCCATCTGGACCCGTTCAGCGGGGTGCTCAAGGTGGTGGTGCACGGGTTGCGCCGCAAGCTCGGCGCGCCTCCGGTGATCGAGACCGTGCCCGGTCACGGCTACCGGATCTGACGTGCCCGCCGCGACCGCCCCCGGAGCGGGGCCCGGGGCCGTCCACCGTACGGTCCGGCGTTGGCTGGGCCGGTTCACCGGCCTGACCCTGCGTACGAAGCTGGCCCTCGTCTACACGGGGGTCTTCGCTCTCGGCGGGGCGCTGCTGCTCACCGCCAACTACGCGATGGTCTCCGCGAGTCTGGAGCTGCGGGGGGTCGAGTTGTCGATGACGGCGGCGCTGCCCACCGACGATCCGGCGCGGACCCTCGTCGTTCCGGCCCCCACCGTTCCGGCTCCGACCGGGGAGAGGGCTCCGGCCGGAGAGTCGGCTCCGGCCACCGATTGGGCGGCGACCGAGGCCGAGCCCCTGGCTCTCCTGGTGGACGACTACCAGACGGGTGTGTTGTCGGATCTGCTCGTCAACTCGGCGCTGATCCTGGCGGGTGTCACCCTGTTGGCGGCGCTGGCCGGGTGGGTGATCGCGGGCGGGCCGCTCCGGCGCCTGCACCGGGTGACCGATGCGGCGCGCACCCTGTCCGAGCACGACCTGCACAGCAGGCTCGACCTGAGGGGCCCCGAGGACGAGTTCCGGGAGCTGGGCGACACCTTCGACGGGATGTTGTCGCGGTTGGAGCGGGCGTTCGACTCGCAGCGCCGGTTCGTCTCCAACGCTTCGCACGAGCTGCGCACGCCGTTGTCGGTGCAGCGGGCGGCGCTGGAGGTGCCGCTGGCCCAGGACAGGGTTCCCGAGGACCTGCGGCCGGCCTTCCGGAGGGCGCTGGATTCGGTGGCGCGCAGTGAGGCGCTGATCAACGGGCTGCTGTTGTTGGCGCGGTCTGATCGCGGGTTGGCGCGGACCGAGGTGGTGGACCTGGCCGCGGTGGCGGTGAACGTGGTCGGCCAGCAGGCGGGGGCGGCCGAGGAGGAGGGGGTCGACCTGCGCCTGGACGTGGAGCCCGCTCCGGCGGACGGCGACCCCGTGCTGTTGGAGCACCTGGTGCGCAACCTGGTGGAGAACGCCGTCCGGTACAACGCCGACGACGGGTGGGTGGAGGTGCGTGTGCGCACGGCGGCGGGGCGCACGGTGTTGCGGGTGACCAACTCCGGGCCGGAGGTGGGTGACGCGGAGGAGTTGTTCGAGCCCTTCCACCGTGGTGACGCGGTTCGGCTGCACCGGAGCAGGCCCGGGAGCGGGTTGGGGTTGTCCATCGTTCGTTCGATAGCGACGGCGCACGGTGCCCGGGCCACGGCGAGGGCGCGGCCGGATGGCGGGCTGGTCGTCACCGTGGGGTTCCCGGAGCTGTGACCGGTGCGGGGCGCGGGTCGGTCGTCGAAGCGTTGGCGTGCCTGACGTGGGTGGGGACGCTACGGCGACGGAAAGGGAGCTGTGACGAAACTACGTAACGAAAACGAACCCCGGCCAGAAACGCGATCCGGAGGGCGGGGGCCGTAACGTTTCTCGGACGGGTTGTCCACAGGCTGGGGACAAAGCGCGCTCGGCGCACCCTGTCGCCCCCGCTCCCGGTAGTGAGGCGGCGCGCGGGCGGACGGGTGGGCGCGGTGGTGATGACGGTGAGGCCGGGGCGAGGTCTGATGCCCGACGACTCGCGCGACGAGCCTCGGCGGCAGTGGATGCGCGGATCACGAGACCAATCCCCGCGCGCGGGGATGGCCCCGACCGGCCCTCTTCGACGCGGGCGATGATGTGCTGCCCCTCGCGCACGCGAGGTGGCGCGGGGCCCGGTGTGTGCCGGGCCCCGCTTGTGGTTGTCGGGTTAGATCGGGATGCCGATGTCGGGTGCCAGGCTCGCTCCGAGGGTTTCCAGGGTGGTCTGTCCGAGGAGGAGGGTGGCTGCGAGGGCGGTGGCGGGCCAGCCCCACCAGCGGCGGGGTGCACGGTGACGGCCCCGGGTGCGGACCGGTTCCGGCAACTCGACTCGGGCTTCGCGGGCCTTCTGTTCGCGGTGTTGACGGGCGACCTTGACCCAGTGCGGCACCGGTCCGTGTTGGAGCATGTACGCGACCCGGGGGTTGCCGTCCATCTGGCGGAGCAGTCGTTCCTGTCGGGCCTGGTGGGTCTCCTCCCAGGGCATCTCCGATCGGGAAGCTTCCGTCTGGGGTGCCTTCGCCTGGGGTGCCTTCGGCGGAACCGGGAGGGCCCGGTGCGGGCGCCCGGCTGGTCGGGTGAAGCGGTGGCCTCGGGGTGCGGTCAGGACCGACCGCACCTGAGCGCTGATGTGCTCAGTCATCGGGTGCCCCCAGTAGCGGCCAAGGCCGGGAGGGTGAACTCGGCCCAGGTGACGGTGCCCAGCCCCTCGCAGAAGGGGAAGTCCAGCACCGGCCGGAACCCCCACCGGGACGCGAGGTGCCCGACCATCAGCAGGCCCCGTCCGCGTTCGGCCTCCTCCCAGTCCTTGCGGGTGCGCCTGCGCGGAACCCTCGGGAGGGAGTCCACCATGGTGTCCGTCCTGGTGCCGTCGTCGATGATCGACACCCTCACCAGGCCCGGGACCGGTGCTTCCAGGGTGCGGACCACCCTGCCGTCCGGGGTCCTGTCCGGAGCGGGAGTGCTCGCAGGCGTTGGCGAACATCTCGCTGGTACACAACACCATCTCCTCCCGCACCTCGGCCGGTACCCCGGTCATGCGGTTGAGGTCGGTGTTCAGGTCGGTCCGGACTCGGCTGGTGTGGGAGAGCTGTCCGGGGTAGACCCGGCACTCCCACCGGGACTCAGCCGGGGGAGGGTTGTTCGTGTGGTTCAGGGCATGCGCGTGCGGCACAATAGCCATGTCGGCAATCGCTTTCTCTTCATCGGAGTGTGGGTTGTCGGCCTGCTCTGGGGGTGTTGGCTCACCCGCCAGAGCTTTTTTCGTGAACGCCTTGGTCAGGCTTCAGGCAGCGGTTGGGGGTTCCGGGTCGTGCTGGTGGTCGGCGCGGTGGCGCTGAGCCAGCAGCCGGAACAGTTCGGTGCGGCTGGGGGCGGTGATCCTCTCGAAGGGATCACCCTGGCCCGTCCAGCCGAGGGGGCGTCGGCCTACGAACACCTCGTTGGGGGGTGTTCCTTCGATGGTCGTCACCCAGTGGGTGTGCAGCAGTTCGGACAGCTCGCGTTCGAGGACCGGGAGTGTCTGCGTGGGGGTGTTCTGCCTCGGGACCGATCCCGGTACCGGCCTGTTGCCGGGAATCCGGGTGGGTGCGGGGTAGTCGTGCACGGCCTGGTCGATCAACTGCATGGCCCGTTCGGCGTCGCCTTCCTCCCGGGCGATCCGCAGCGCCTCCAGCACGAGAGGCATGCGGTTGCGCAGGGTGTGGTTGTGCCACACATCCTCCTGCGCGGGAGTCAGATACTCGGGAGCAGTCAGGGCGTTTTCAGCGCTTTCGAGCAGGTCCCTGGTGTCGATGTCCAACATCAGCACTCCACCTCATCCTTGCGACGCGGCTCGACGACCTCGGGGTGCTCGGGGTCATCGGTGTCTTCGGTGTCGATCTGCATCCACGGGTTGTCGGTGAGGTCGTAGGCCAGGAAGAACCACACCTGGCGGAACTTCGGGTCGCCGTTGTCGCCCCACCGGTCCGCGAGCGCGTCGATCAGCGCCAGACCCCGACCCGTCGCAGTTCCGGCTTCGATCTGCTCGAACGTGGCGGCGGTGAAGTTGCCCTTCTCCTGCGGGAGACGGCTGCCCTAGTCGCGGCAGATCAACGTCATCCCCTTCGCTCCACGGTCCACGGTGAGCGTGTAAGTGCTTCCGCGTTCGCTGGACTTGCTGTGGGCGATGGCGTTGTTGGCCAACTCCGATCCGAGGAGGGTGAACAGGAACTGGTATTCCTCGCACCGTTCGGCGGCGCTGGTGTCCAGGAACGCGCGGACCAGGGGCATGAGTCCGGGGAGTCCGGCGAAGGAGTACTGGCGTTTGCGGTAGGGGGGTCCCACGGTGCGGGAGAAGTAGTGGGAGTGGAAGGGCTTGATGAAACTCGCCACCGGAGCCACCACCTCACGGCGGGCCAGTTCGGGCGAGAACGGCGGAGCGGGCCTCACGAGGTCACCACCAAACGCCGTAGGCCAGCCAGGACGGCCCGCAGGACCTCCACCGGGACCGCGTCGATCGGCCGCCGGGGAGAAGGGATGACAGGGCTCCAGGAGCGGGACGGGTGGTGGCGGCGAGGGTTCGCGGCGAAGGCCCGCACACGGGCCGCCTGCCTAGGTGTACTGACCATGGAGGTTGAGTACAGCCCGGCAGTGATTTGACAGCAAGAGAGGGCCTCCGACATAGGTGTGGATTGTCTAGATCAAC